>CAZWFC010000302.1:0-1507 GCA_964632965.1 uncultured Rhodocyclaceae bacterium | reverse complement strand
GCGGCCGCGGCATCCTGGAAAACATCATCCCGTCCTCCACCGGCGCCGCCAAGGCCGTCGGCGTGGTGCTGCCCGAGCTGAACAAGAAGCTCACCGGCATGGCCTTCCGCGTGCCGACCTCCGACGTCTCCGTGGTCGACCTCACCGTCGAGCTGAACAAGGAAGCCGCCTACGCCGACATCTGCAAGGCCATGAAGGCCGCCTCCGAAGGCGCGCTCAAGGGCGTGCTCGGCTACACCGACGAGAAGGTCGTCTCCACCGACTTCCGCGGCTGCTCGCAGCCGTCCGTCTTCGACTCCGAAGCCGGCATCGCGCTCGACGGCACCTTCGTCAAGGTCGTCGCCTGGTACGACAACGAGTACGGCTACACCTGCAACATGCTGCGCTTCGTGCAGCACGTCGCCAAGTAAGAGATCGGCAATCCAACCGCTGCGCTCAGTTTGGTATGGCGCGCAGCGGTTCAATGGCTGATTTCCCAAAATTCTCGGAGACTGGAACATGACCTTCAAGCGTCTCACCGATTTCGATCTCAAGGGCAAGCGCGTCTTCATCCGCGCCGACCTCAACGTGCCGGTCAAGGAGGGCAAAGTCACCTCCGACGCCCGCATCACCGCCTCCATGCCCACCATAGAACACTGCCTCAAGGCGGGCGCGGCGGTAATGGTCACCTCCCACCTCGGCCGCCCGACCGAGGGTGAATTCACCGAAGAGAACTCCCTCAAGCCGGTGGCCGACGTCATGTCCGCCAAGCTCGGCAAGCCCGTGCGCGTGATCCGCGACTGGGTGGACGGCGGCTTCAAGGTGGAGGCCGGCGAAGTCGTGCTGCTGGAAAACTGCCGCTTCAACAAGGGCGAGAAGAAGAACGTCGAAGCCACGGCACGCAGGTACGCCGCGCTCTGCGATCTGTTTGTCATGGACGCCATCGGTACCGCGCATCGTGCCGAAGCTTCCACCTATGGTGTCGCCCAGTACGCGCCGGCGGCCTGCGCCGGCCTGCTGGTGGCCGAGGAGCTCGAAGCGCTGACCAAGGCGCTGGCGACTCCGGCGCGGCCGATGGTGGCCATCGTCGGCGGCTCGAAGGTGTCGACCAAGCTCACCGTGCTCGAAGCGCTGTCCGAAAAAGTCGACCAGATGGTGGTCGGCGGCGGCATCGCCAACACCTTCCTCAAGGCTTCCGGCAAGAATGTCGGCAAGTCGCTGTGCGAGGACGACCTGGTGCCCACCGCCCAGGCGCTGATGAAGAAGATGACGGCGCGCGGCGCCACCATCCCGATCGCGGTCGATGTGGTCTGCGGCAAGAAGTTCGACGCCGCCGAGCCGGCGGTGCAGAAGGATGCCGCTGCCGTAGCTGATGACGACATGATTTTCGATATTGGTTCGAAGTCGGCGCAGGAACTGGTCGACATCATCATGAAGGCCGGCACGGTGGTGTGGAACGGCCCGGTCGGCGTGTTCGAGTTCGACCAGTTCGGCGCCGGCACCAAGGCCATCGCCATGGCCATCGCCA
>CAZWFC010000301.1:0-1560 GCA_964632965.1 uncultured Rhodocyclaceae bacterium | reverse complement strand
AGATCACCAAGGCCATGGAGATGGTGGCCGCATCCAAAATGCGCAAGGCGCAGGAGCGGATGCGCGCTGCCCGTCCCTACTCGGAGAAGATCCGTCGCCTGGCGGCGAATCTTTCCCAGGCCAACAATACGGAATTCCGTCACGCCTTCCTCATGAAGAAGGCCGAAACGAAGCGTGTTGGCCTGATCCTGATCACCACGGACAAGGGTCTTTGCGGCGGCCTCAACACCAACGTGCTGCGTTTGAGTCTCAACGCCATGCGTCAGTGGGAAAAGGACGGCGTCACCGAGATTCGCGTAACGGCGATCGGCAACAAGGGCCTCGGCTTCATGCAGCGCATGGGTGCCAAGGTGGTGTCCAGCGTCGTGCATCTGGGCGACACGCCGCATCTCGAAAAGCTCATCGGACCCATCAAGGTCATGATCGACGCCTTCGAGAAGGACGAACTGGATGAGGTCTACATCGGCTACACCAAATTCGTCAATACGATGAAGCAGGAGCCGCAGCTCGAACAGCTGTTGCCGCTGACCGGCGAGCGTCTCGGTACTCCGGAAGGCCATTGGGACTACCTCTACGAGCCCGATGCCAAGGAAGTGGTGGAAGAGTTGCTGCTGCGTTACGTCGAAGCCCTGATCTACCAGTCGGTGGCCGAGAACATGGCGTCCGAGCAGTCGGCCCGCATGGTGGCGATGAAGTCCGCCACCGACAACGCCGGCAACGTCATCAAGGAACTCCAGCTCGTCTACAACAAGGCGCGGCAGGCAGCGATCACCAAAGAGATTTCGGAAATCGTCGGCGGTGCCGCCGCGATTGCCGGTTAAACGACTTTTTGAATTCAAGGAAAATGACCATGAGCAACGGAAGCATCGTTCAGTGCATCGGCGCGGTGGTGGACATTCAGTTCCCCCGCGATCACATGCCTAAGGTCTTCGACGCACTCGTCCTCGACGACGCCAACGTCGGCAACGCCGAAGCCGGCCTCACCTTCGAAGTGCAGCAGCAACTCGGCGACGGCGTCGTGCGTACCATCGCGATGGGCTCGTCTGACGGTCTGCGTCGCGGCATGCAAGTCAAGGGCACCGGCGCGGCGATCTCCGTGCCCGTCGGGCACGGCACGCTGGGCCGCATCATGGACGTTCTCGGCCGCCCGATCGACGAAGTCGGTCCGATCAAGTGCGACGAGAAGCGCTCGATTCACGCCGCTGCGCCGAAGTTCGACGAACTGTCGCCCGCCACCGAACTGCTCGAAACCGGCATCAAGGTTATCGACCTGATCTGCCCGTTCGCCAAGGGCGGCAAGGTCGGCCTGTTCGGCGGTGCCGGCGTCGGCAAGACGGTGAACATGCTGGAGCTCATCAACAACATCGCCAAGCAGCACGCCGGTCTTTCGGTGTTCGCCGGCGTCGGCGAGCGTACCCGCGAAGGCAACGACTTCTACCACGAGATGGCCGAAGCCGGCGTGATCCAGCTCGAGAACCTCAAGGACTCGAAGGTCGCGATGGTGTACGGCCAGATGAACGAGCCGCCGGGCAACCGTCTGCGCGTCGCGCTGACCGGTCT
>CAZWFC010000300.1:0-1561 GCA_964632965.1 uncultured Rhodocyclaceae bacterium | reverse complement strand
TGAAGCCGTGCCGTTCGGCGATGAAATAGGCCGCGACTTCGATGTAATTGCGCCGTTGCTCCGGTTTGACCGGATTGTGCCCTTTCGCCTTGGCCGGCTTGCCGGCAACCGCAGTCTTGACGGGCTTCGCGGCGACGGCTGATTTGGCGGGTTTTTTCGCCGGGGCCTTGGCGGGTGCGGCCGGTTTTTTCGCTGCGGTCTTCGCTGGGGTCTTGGTCGATGTTGCCATGTGTCGGTCTCCTCGTAGGACTACGCAACTCTATTATGTTCTTACGATATTGCAGGCTGTAGACAACGTCAAGCGAACAATTCGGACGTGTCGAGAAGACTATCCCCGATCAACGCAGCGCCCTTGAGCCCGAATTCGGGATCGGTGACGACATGCACCGGCATGCGCGCCGCCAGCGCGGCATGCTCGGCCTTGGCGCCGAAGGCGGCGATAAACCCGCCGGCGTGCATCAGCGGCAGGATCTTCGCGGCAATGCCGCCGGCGAGGTAGACGCCGCCGCGCGCCATGACGGTCAGCGCCATGTCGCCGGCATAGGCGCCGTAAGCCGCGAGGAAGACGTCGAGCGAGCGCCGCTCGGCGCTGTCGCTGTTCGCCAGCGCCCGTTCCGCAATCACGGCGGGATCGAGCGCGGCGCCGGCGAGGATGCGGTGGATGGCGGCCAGACCCGGCCCCGAGATCACGCGCTCGCTGGTGACGCGGCCATGCTCGGCCAGCAGCGCGGCGTGGATGCGCGCCTGGGTTTCGTCCTGCGGCGCAAAGCCGGTGTGGCCGCCCTCGCCGGGCAGGATGCGCCAGCGGCCGTGCGTTTCCGGCAGCAGCACCGCCATGCCCAGCCCGGTGCCGGCGCCGACGACCAGACGCGGCGCGGCGGCGAGCGGTGCGCCGGCCTGTAGCGTCACCAGGTGCTCGGGCGCGGCTGCCGCGACGCCCAGCGCCGCGGCGGCGAAGTCGTTGGCCAGGCCGAGCGGCGGCAGGCCGAAGACGGCGCCGCAGTGCGCCGCATCCACCGACCATGGCAGGTTGGTGATCTTCGCCGTCAGGCCGTCGTCGGCGATGGGGCCGGCCACCGCGAGGCAGCCGCCGGCAAGCGCGCCGGCATCCGTCGCCGCATCCTGGCGGAATTGCGCGAACAGCGCGGGGAAGTCGGCGAAATCGGCGCACGCGTAGCGCCGCACGCAGGTGAAGTAAGGCCGCCCACCGGCGACCTCGGCGATACCGAGCAGCGCCTTGGTGCCGCCGATGTCGCCGCAGATCAGCACGTCAGACGGCGACCGGCGCCGGGATGTGCGGATGCGGATCGTAGCCTTCGAGCGTGAAGTCCTCGAAGCGGAAGGCGAAGATGTCCGTCACCGCCGGATTGATGCGCATCGTCGGCAGGGCGCGCGTGTCGCGGGAGAGCTGGAGCCGTGCCTGGTCGAGATGGTTCGAATAGAGATGGGCGTCGCCGAGCGTGTGGATGAACTCGCCGGGCTGGAGGCCGACGACCTGCGCCACCATCAGGGTCAGCAGCGCATACGAGGCGATGTTGAAGGGCACGCCCAAAAAGATGTC
>CAZWFC010000299.1:0-1617 GCA_964632965.1 uncultured Rhodocyclaceae bacterium | reverse complement strand
GCCAGCACCATGCGGCCCTCGGCGTCGGTATGCACGATCTCGATGGTGGTGCCGTCGAGCGCCGTGACAATGTCGTTCTGCTTGTAGGCGCCGGGCGACAGATGGTTGTGGGCGATGGCGAGCCAGGCATCGACCGCCACCGGCAGCTTCATCTCGGCCACCGCCTGCAACAACCCCAGGGTCACGGCCGAGCCGTTCATGTCCTCGTGCATGCCCTGCATGTAGCGGGCCGGCTTCAGGTTGTGGCCGCCGGTGTCGAAACAGATGCCCTTGCCGACCAGCGCGACATGCTTCTTCGCACCCTTGGGCCGGTACGACAGCCTGACGATGGCGGCGTCCTCGTGATCGGAGCCCTGCGCCACGGCGCAGAAGGCGCCGGCGCCCATCTTCTTCAGTTGCCGATAGCCGTATTCCTCGATCTTCCAGCCCTGTGCCTTGGCCAGCGCGCGGATGCGCTGGCGATAGGTGGCGGGGGTGAGTTCGTTGGGCGGCAGCGCGGTCAGCTCGCGCGCCAGCCCGTTGGCGCGCGCCAGCGCCAGCACCGGCGCAAGGTCGGCCGCAGCGAGGTCGGCCGCATGCAGCACGACTCTGGCCAGTGCCGGCGCCGCCTTCTTCTTGCGCGCCGGCAACGGCATGCCGTTCACACCGGCCACATAGACGGCATCGAGCGCCGCCTCGCGTCCGGCGCCGAGATCGACGATGGCGATTTCCTTCGGCGTCTCGTCGAGCAGGGCCATGACGCCCTTGCGCAAAACACTCAGTCGCTCGAAGCGCGGCAGCGCGGCATCGACCATGACGCAGGCGGCGCGGCCGCCGCCGGGCAGATCGAGCGCCAGCGGCGACTTCGCCAGTTCCTTCGCCTTGCTGTTGCGGCGGGCCAGCACGGCGCGCCACAAGCCGGCATCGGGCAGGGCGTCGGGCAGCTTGTCGGCCGCCGGCAGCAGGAACAGCGTATGGGAATACGCACGTAGCGCCGCGGCAGTCGCCGCGCCGCGGCATTTCAGTTGGGGCAGGGCCATGGAGCGGGTTTCCTTTAGAATGATCGGCCGATTATAAGCACCGACAACGCTCCCACCGTGCGCCAATATCTCGACCTGATGCGCCATGTGCTCGAATCCGGGCACGAAAAATCCGACCGCACCGGCACCGGCACCCGCTCCGTCTTCGGCTGGCAGACGCGCTACGATCTCGCCGCCGGCTTCCCGGCGCTGACGACAAAAAAACTGCACCTGCGTTCGATCATCATCGAGCTGCTGTGGTTCCTCCAGGGCGACACCAACATCCGCTACCTCAAGGAAAACGGCGTGCGCATCTGGGACGAATGGGCCGACGCCAACGGCGACCTCGGCCCGGTCTATGGCCACCAGTGGCGCCACTGGCCGGGCGCGGAAGGCGAGGTCGACCAGATCGCCGAACTGATCGCGGGGCTGAAGAAGAACCCGGATTCGCGCCGCCACATCGTTTCCGCCTGGAATCCCGGCGACGTGCCGAAGATGAAGCTGCCGCCCTGCCACGCGCTGTTCCAGTTCTACGTCGCCGACGGCAAGCTCTCCTGCCAGCTCTACCAGCGCAGCGCCGACATCTTTTTGGGCGTGCCCTTCAACATCGCCAGCTACG
>CAZWFC010000298.1:0-1649 GCA_964632965.1 uncultured Rhodocyclaceae bacterium | reverse complement strand
CTCGGCCTGGCCGAAACGCAGCAGACGCTGGTGCTCAACCGCCTGCGCGGCCGCACCCGCGTGCAGGTCGACGGCCAGATGAAGACTGGCCGCGACGTCGTCATCGGCGCGCTGCTGGGCGCCGACGAGTTCGGCTTCGCCACGGCGCCGCTGGTCGTCGAAGGCTGCCTGATGATGCGCAAGTGCCATCTGAACACCTGCCCGGTGGGCGTGGCGACGCAGGATCCCGTCTTGCGCCGGCGTTTTTCCGGCCAGCCCGAACATGTCGTCAATTATTTCTTCTTCGTCGCCGAGGAAGCGCGTCGCTTGATGGCCGAAATGGGCATTCGCCGTTTCGACGACCTGATCGGCCGTACCGACCTGCTCGACATGAAGAAGGGCATCGCCCACTGGAAGGCGCGCGGCCTCGATTTCTCGCGCATCTTCTACATGCCGACGGTGCCCGCCGACGTCGCCCGCCTCCATTGCGAAACGCAGGACCACGGCCTCGCAAAGGCGCTCGACCATACGCTCGTCGCCCAGGCGCAGCCGGCGCTCGAACATCGCCAGAAGGTCGTCATCGAAACCCCGGTCAAGAGCGCGAACCGCACGGTCGGCACCATCCTCTCGCATGAGGTGGCGCGGCGCTACGGCCATGCCGGTCTCGCCGACGACACGATCCGCGTCAAGCTCACCGGCACGGCCGGCCAGAGCTTCGGCGCCTTCCTCGCCCGCGGCATCACGCTCGAACTCACCGGCGAGGCCAACGACTACGTCGGCAAGGGCCTGTCGGGCGGGCGCATCGTCGTCAAGCCGTCGCCGCAGTTCAAAGGCACGCCGAGCGAGAACATCATCGTCGGCAACACCGTGCTCTACGGCGCCACCGAAGGCGAAGTGTTCTTCCGCGGCGTCGCCGGCGAGCGCTTCTGCGTGCGCAATTCCGGCGCCACGGCCGTCGTCGAAGGCTCCGGCGACCACTGCTGCGAATACATGACGGGCGGCACCGTCGCCGTCCTCGGGCAGACCGGCCGCAACTTCGCCGCCGGCATGTCGGGCGGCATCGCCTACGTGCTCGACAGCGACGGCAGCTTCGCCAAGCGCTGCAACCTCGCGATGGTGACGCTGGAGAAGGTCCTGCCCGGCGACCAGCAGGCCGACGACGGCACGCGCCATCGCCACCAGACCGACGAAGCCCAGCTCAAGGACATGATCGCGCGGCACGCCGAACTGTCGGGCAGCGAAATCGCCAAGACCATCCTCGCCGACTGGGCCGCCTACCGCGCCAAGTTCGTCAAGGTGTTCCCGAATGAATATCGCCGTGCCCTCAAGGAAATCGCGGCGGGGCAGTTGAAGGAGGCTGCATGAACGCTCACATCCCCCCCGCCCCCTTCCCAAAGGGGGTGACTTCGGTTCGCGGGCTTTGCCCGCTCCGGTGTATTGACTTGCTGCCTCCTTGGGGCGGCCCGGCGGAGGCAGCATAATGGGCAAGCCCACAGGATTTCTGGAGTTCCAGCGCCAGGCCGAGAGCTATGAGCCGAAGGAACAGCGGCTCAAGCACTACCGCGAATTCGTCGGCCATCTGCAGGACGACCAGGCCAAGACCCAGGGCGCGCGTTGCATGGACTGCGGCATTCCCTTCTGCAACAACGGCTGCCCGGTCAACAACCTGA
>CAZWFC010000297.1:0-1651 GCA_964632965.1 uncultured Rhodocyclaceae bacterium | reverse complement strand
ACGCGCATGTCGAGCGACAGCAGCTTGGTCAGGCCGTCGAGCGCACGCGGGTAGTTGCCGGAGAGCCAGGCCGAGTAGGGCCGGGTGACGCCGTCGGGCAGCGTGATTTCCTTCAGGCCGAGGACGAATTCCTCGCGCGAGGCGGGGTTCACGATGTCGACCGTCCAGGACAGCGTGCCGTCGGTGCCGGTCTTGGGTTCGTCGCGCGAGAACATGGCGTCGAGCACCGGCGTCGGGCCGTCGCCTTCGAGGGCGCCCATCTGTTCGCAGCGCCAGCGGATCACCTGGGCCATGGCCGAGACGGCGCCCGGCACGATGCGGCGTTCGCCGTGCGGCGGCACGGGGATTTCGAAGGGCTCTTCGCCGACGGTGGCGGCCAGCGTGTCGAGCTTGAGCTTGAGCCAGGCCTTGTCGTTGGCGCGCATGTCCATCGACAGCGTCTTGGCGACGGCGCCGAGGCCGCGCGGCTGTTCGACGCCGTTGACCCAGACTTCGAAGGGCACCGAGCGGCCGAGGCCGTTCTCGATCTGGCCGACGAAGAGCGCGAACTCGCCGTGCGGCGTTTCGACCATGTAGGTCCACGAGGCGTTGCCCTCGTGCAGACGCGGGCGGCCCGGCCAGCGCAGGCTGGCCAGCACGGGAGCGGGCAGGGCGCCGATCGAGAGGCGGCGGTTGGCGCCGTCGATGGTGACGTCCTGCGGCTGCTTCTGCGCGCTGTTGCCGGAATCGACCGAAAGCACCGAACCGAGCACGGCGTTGGGCCGGTAGGTCGCCAGGCCCTTGAGTCCGGCTTTCCAGGCGTCGAGGTAGAGGTGCTCGAATTCGGCGTAGGGATAGTCCTCGGGCACGTTGACCGTCTTCGAAATGGCGGTGTCGATGCAGGGAGCGACGGCGGCGACCATGTCCTTGTGCGCGTGGGCGGAGATTTCCAGCGCCGTGACGAAGTACTCGGGCAGCTTGGCGGTGTCGCCGCCCATGTGCTTGTAGAGGCGCCAGGCATAGTCCTCGACCGCGTATTCCTTGAGCGTGCCGTCGGCCATGCGCTTCTTGCGCGTGTAGGTCCATGAGAAGGGCGGCTCGATGCCGTTGGAGGCATTGTCGGCGAAGGCCAGGCTGATGGTGCCGGTGGGGGCGATGGAAAGCAGGTGCGAGTTGCGCAGGCCGTAGCGGCGGACCTGTTCCTTGACCTCGGTCGGCAGGCGCGAGGCGAAGTTGCCGCCGGAAAGGTAGAGGTCGGCGTTGAACAGCGGGAAGGAGCCGCGCTCGCGCGCCAGTTCGACGGAGGCGAGGTAGGAACGGTCGCGCATGAACTCGGAAATCTTCGTCGCCATTTCGCGCGCTTCAGCGGTGTCGTACTTCTGGCGCAGCATGATGAGGGCGTCGCCGAGGCCGGTGAAGCCCAATCCGACGCGGCGCTTGGCGCGCGCCTCGTCCTGCTGCTGTTCGAGCGGCCAGTGCGTGACGTCGAGCACGTTGTCGAGCATGCGTACCGAGACGTCGATGGTGCGGCCGAAGCCGGCGTAGTCGAAGTCGGCCTGCTCGGTGAAGGCGTGCCTGACGTACTTGGTCAGGTTGATCGAACCCAGGCAGCAGCAACCGTAGGGCGGCAGCGGCTGTTCGGCGCAGGGGTTGGTCGCCTCGATGGTTTCGC
>CAZWFC010000296.1:0-1686 GCA_964632965.1 uncultured Rhodocyclaceae bacterium | reverse complement strand
AGGAGCGGCGCGCCTTCTACGAATACCACATGGCGCTGATGGAGCCGTGGGACGGTCCGGCGGCGGTGGCCTTCACCGACGGTCGCCAGATCGGCGCCACGCTCGACCGCAACGGCCTGCGCCCGGCGCGCTACCTGGTCACCGACGACGACCTCGTCGTCATGTACTCCGAGATCGGCGTGCTGCCGATCCCGCAGGAGCGCATCGTCAAGAAGTGGCGCCTGCAGCCGGGCAAGATGCTGCTGATCGATCTCGAACAGGGCCGCATCATCGGCGACGACGAGGTCAAGCATGAGCTGGCCACGGCCAAGCCCTACCGGCAGTGGATCGAGCAGTCGCGCCATTACGTCGACGACATGCCCGAAGTGAAGTCGCGCGAAAAGCTCGGCGCGCCGCTGCTCGACCTGCAGCAGGCCTTCGGCTACACGCAGGAGGACTTCAAGTTCATCATCGAGCCGATGGCCATGAACGGCGAGGAAGCCACCGGCTCGATGGGCAACGACAGCCCGCTGTCGGTGCTCTCCAGCAAGAACAAGCCGCTGTTCAACTATTTCAAGCAGCTGTTCGCCCAGGTGACCAACCCGCCGATCGATCCGATCCGCGAGGAAATCGTCATGTCGCTGATCTCGCTGGTCAGCCCGCATCCGAACCTGCTCGGCGTGCATGAGACCGAGCCTACGCTGCGTCTGGAAGTGCATCAGCCGATACTGACCCCGGCCGACATGGCCAAGCTCAAGCAGATCGACAAGCTGACGCGCGGCGCCTTCCGCTCGGCCGTCATCGATATCACCATGCCGGCGGCGAACGGTCCGGCGGGCATGAGCGACGCCCTCTACCAAGTCTGCGTGAGCGCCGAGCGTGCGGTCGGCGAAGGCTACACCGTCATCATCCTTTCCGACCGCGCCGTCGATGCCGTGCGCGCGCCGATTCCCGCGCTGCTGGCTTGTTCGGCGGTACATCAGCATCTGGTGAAGATGGGGCGGCGCACGTCCTGCGGCCTGGTGGTGGAAACCGGTGACGCGCGCGAGACGCATCATTTCGCGCTGCTGGCCGGCTACGGCGCCGAGGCCATCCATCCCTGGCTGGCCTTCGAGAGCATCGCCGCCTTCGCGCCAACGCTGCCGGGCAAGCTGGCCGCCGCCGATTGCCAGAAGCGTTTCATCAAGGCCATCGGCAAGGGCCTGATGAAGGTGATGTCGAAGATGGGCATCTCCACTTACCAGTCCTACTGCGGCGCGCAGATCTTCGAGGCGGTGGGCCTGTCGTCCGAGTTCGTCTCGCGCTATTTCGCCGGCACGCCGACGCGCATCGAGGGCGTCGGCCTCAAGGAAGTCGCGCTGGAAACCCTCAACACGCATGCCGCGGCCTTCGGCAACGACCCGGTGCTGGCCGACGCGCTCGACTACGGCGGCGAGTATGCATTGAGGGTGCGCGGCGAAGAGCACATGTGGACGCCGGATGCCATCGCCAAGCTGCAGCACGCCACACGCTCCGGCAGCGCCGCGACCTACGCCGAATACGCGCAGATCATCAACGACCAGAGCAAGCGCCACATGACGCTGCGCGGCCTGTTCGAGCTGAAGCCCGCCGGCGCTCCCGTGCCGATCGAGGAAGTCGAGCCCGCCAAGGAGATCGTCAAGCGCTTCGCCACCGGCGCCATGTCGCTCGGCTCGATCTCGACCGAGG
>CAZWFC010000295.1:0-1734 GCA_964632965.1 uncultured Rhodocyclaceae bacterium | reverse complement strand
GGTGCGGCGCTAGGGGCCGTCGCCGTCGTCGTGCGCCAGGAGATCGTGCTCTTCATCATGGGCGGCGTCTTCGTCGCCGAGACGCTTTCCGTGGCGCTCCAGGTCGGCTACTTCAAATACACGAAGAAACGCTATGGACAGGGGCGCCGCATCCTGCTCATGGCGCCATTGCATCATCACTTCGAGGAATCCGGCTGGAAGGAGACGCAGGTGGTGGTGCGTTTCTGGATCATCACCATCTTGCTGGTGCTGTTCGGTCTGTCGACGCTGAAGATACGCTGATGCAGCTTGCCGCAAAACACGTGCTGGTTCTCGGCCTCGGCGAATCGGGGCTGGCGATGGCGAAGTGGTGCGTCCGCCAGGGCGCCCGCGTGCGCGTCCTCGACACGCGCAGCGAACCGCCGTTCAAGGCGGAACTCGCACGCAGCGTGCCGGCCGCCGAATTCGTGTGCGCGCCGTTGGCGGAGAACTTCGACAAGCAACTGCTGGCCGGCATCGACCTGGTAGCTCTGTCGCCCGGCCTTTCGGGCGGCCTGATGGCGGTCATCCACGCACGTGCCCAGGGCATTCCGGTGATCGGCGAGATCGAGCTGTTCGCCTGGGCGCTGCGCGACCTGGGCCTGCGCGGCACCGGTCCGCAGCACAGCCGCGTTCTGGCGATCACGGGCACCAACGGCAAGACCACGACGACCGCGCTCGCCGGCCACCTCTGCCGTGCCGCTGGACGCGTCACCGGCGTTGCCGGCAACATTTCCCCGGCGGCGCTGACGGCGCTGATGGCCTGCCTCGATGCCGGCAAGATGCCGCTGGTGTGGGTGCTGGAACTGTCGAGTTTCCAGCTGGAAACCCTGGCTTCGCTCGACGCCGATGCGGCGGCGGTGCTCAACATCAGCGACGACCACCTCGACCGCTATATCGATCTGGACGAATACGCCTCGGCCAAGGCGCGGATTTTCCTCGCCAGCGGCGAACGGCCTTGCGTCCAGGTCTTGAACCGGCAGGACGAGCGCGTGCGCCGGATGGCCTTGCCGGGCAGCAAGGTCATCAGCTTCGGCCTAGACGCGCCCGGCGACGCCGGCGACTTCGGCCTGCGCGAGAACCGCGGCGAACCCTGGATCGTGCGCGGCGACAGCTTCCTGCTGCCGGTTTCCGAATTGCCGATTGCCGGCCTGCACAACGCCGCCAACGCGATGGCGGCGCTGGCTTTGTGCGCGGCCATCGACCTGACGCCGGTTTCGCTTTTGCCGGCGCTGCGCGCATTCCGCGGCTTGCCGCACCGCGTCGAGAAGATCGCCGAGATCGCCGGCGTCGCCTGGTACGACGATTCGAAAGGCACCAATGTCGGTGCGACCGTGGCGGCGATCACCGGTATCAGCGGCCAATTGGCCGCTCACGGCAATCGCCTCCCCCCCTCGGGGGGGGAGGTCGGGAGGGAGGGCGCTTCTTCTGCGTCTTGCGACCGGAACGGTCGCAAGGTCGTGGTAATCCTCGGCGGCGACGGCAAGGGCCAGGATTTCTCGCCGCTGAAGGCGGCTCTCGACGCCGCTCGCGCCGCCGTGCTGATCGGTCGCGACGGACCGCGCATCGGTGAGGCCGTCGCCGGTTGCGGCGCGCCCTTGCTGGTCGCGGCCGACCTCGACGAGGCCGTGCGCCGCGCCGCCGAGGCGGCGCAACCCGGCGACGCCGTGCTGCTGTCGCCGGCCTGCGCCAGTTTCGACATGTTCCGCAACTACC
>CAZWFC010000294.1:0-1790 GCA_964632965.1 uncultured Rhodocyclaceae bacterium | reverse complement strand
TAGGTGCCGCCGATGCCGCCGAGGCTGGAAATCGTGAAGCAGGCGCCCTGCATGTCGGCCGGGCCGAGCTTGCCGTCGCGCGCCTTCTTCGACAGGTCCGCGGTCTCCTGCGCGATCTCCAGCACGCCCTTCTGGTCGGCATTCTTCAGCACCGGCACCATCAGCCCGTTGGGCGTGTCGGCGGCGAAGCCGATATGGAAGTAGCGCTTGAGGACGAGGTCGTCGCCGTCGAGCGAGCTGTTGAGCTCCGGGTATTTCTTCAGGGCAGCGACGGTCGCCTTGATGAGGAAGGCGAGCATGGTCAGCTTGGCGCCGCCGGCCTTCTCGTTTTCCTTGTTCAGTTGCACGCGGAAGGCTTCGAGCTCGGTGATGTCGGCGTCTTCGTGGTAGGTGACGGCCGGGATCATCACCCAGTTGCGGGCGAGGTTGGGGCCGGACATCTTCTTGATGCGCGACAGCGGCTGGCGTTCGACGGGACCGAACTTGGCGAAGTCCACCTTCGGCCAGGGCAGCAGATTGAGTCCGCCGGCGCTGGGCGCGGCCGCGGTCGCCGCGGGGGCGGCACCCGACATCACGCCCTTGACGAAGGCCTGCACATCGGCCTGGGTGATGCGGCCCTTGGGGCCGGTACCGGTGACCCGGGCCACGTTGACGCCCAGCTCACGGGCATAGCGGCGCACCGAGGGGCTGGCGTGGGGTGTGAGGCCATCCATCTCCTCGGCCATCTCGGCCGGCGAGGGCATGTGGAGGGACAGGGGCGCCGTGGTCGGCTCGGCCTCGGTGGGACGGAAGTCGACGGCGCCCGACGTGGGCGGCGGCGGGGGAACGGCGGCCGGCGCGGCCGCGACGGTCGGTTCTGCCTTCGGCGCCGCGACAGTCGGAGCCGGTGCTGCTGCCGTCGGTGCGGCAACCGCGGCGCTTTCTTCGAGCAGCAGCACCACGCTGCCTTCGGAAATCGTGTCGCCGAGCTTGACCTTCAATTCCTTGACCACGCCGGCGGCGGGGGCGGGGACATCCATCGTCGCCTTGTCGGATTCGAGGGTGACGAGGCTGTCCTCGGCTTTGACGACGTCGCCCGGCTTGACGTGGATCTCGATGACGGGCACGTCCTTGAAGTCGCCGATGTCGGGTACTTTCACTGCGAGCATGGCGGTCTCCTTATACCTTCACGGGGTTGGGCTTGTCGGCATCGAGGCCGTACTTCGCGATGGCCTCGGCGACCTTGGCCTTGTCGATCTGGCCGTCGTCGGCCAGCGCGCGCAGGGCGGCCAGCGTGATCCAGCGGCGGTCCACCTCGAAGAAGTGGCGCAGCTTCTCGCGCGTGTCGGAGCGGCCGAAGCCGTCGGTGCCCAGCACGGTCAGGTGGCGCGGGATGTAGGGGCGCACCTGGTCGGCGAACAGGCGGATGTAGTCGGTGGCGGCGACCACCGGGCCGCGCGTGTCGGCGAGCAGGGCCGTGACGTGCGGCGTGCGCTGCGGCGCCGTCGGATGCAGCAGGTTCCAGCGTTGGCAGTCCTGGCCGTCGCGGGCGAGTTCGGTGAAGCTCGGGCAGGACCAGAGGTCGGCGTCCACGCCCCAGTCGTTCTTCAGCATGTCCGCCGCGGCGATGGCCTCGCGGAAGATGACGCCGGACCCGAGGAGCTGCACGCGCGGGCCGTTGGAGGCCGGGCCCTTGCGGAACAGGTACATGCCCTTGAGGATGTCGTCGTGCACACCCTCGGGCATGGCCGGGTGTTCGTAGTTCTCGTTCATCACCGTCAGGTAATAGAACACGTCCTCTTGTTCGGTGA
>CAZWFC010000293.1:0-1823 GCA_964632965.1 uncultured Rhodocyclaceae bacterium | reverse complement strand
GATACGCTGCGGCTCGAAGCCGGCATGAATCTCTACGGCCAGGACATGGACGAGAGCCAGAATCCGCTCGAATCCGGCCTCGCCTGGACCATAGACTTCAAGGATGCCGGACGCGACTTCATCGGCCGCAAGGCGCTCGAAGCCATGCAGCCGGCGCGCCGCTTCGTCGGCCTGCTGCTGCTGGACCGCGGCGTGCTGCGCGCCCACCAGAAGGTCGTCACCGCCAAGGGCGACGGCGAAACCACCAGCGGCAGCTTCGCGCCGACGCTGAACCAGTCCGTCGCCCTGGCCCGCGTGCCGGTCGGCGTCGAAATCGGCGACACCGTCGAAGTCGAAATCCGCGACAAGCGCCTCAAGGCCAAGGTCGTCAAACCCTCATTCGCCCGCCACGGCAAAGCATTGATCTAAAGGAGCCACACTCATGTCCATCCCCGCCAACCTGAAGTACACCGCGTCCCACGAGTGGGCCCTGCTCAACGCCGACGGCACCGTCACCGTCGGCATCACCGACCATGCGCAGGAAGCCCTCGGCGACATCGTCTTCCTCGAACTGCCCGAAGCCGGCCGCACGGTCAAGGCCGGCGAGGAATGCGCCGTCGTCGAGTCGGTCAAGGCCGCCTCGGACATCTATTCGCCCGTGTCCGGCGAAGTCCTCGCCAACAACGAAGCCGCCATCGACGCGCCGGAAACGGTCAATCAGGACGCCCACGCTGCCTGGCTGTTCAAGATCAAGCCCAGCAACCCGGCCGAACTCGACGCCCTGCTCGACGCCGCCGCCTACGAGAAAGTCGCCGCCGAGCACTGAACCATGACGACCGCCCTGCCTTTGAGTGCTCTTGAGCAGCACGACGAATTCCTTTCCCGCCACATCGGCCACGACGGTTTCGACATGGCCGCGATGCTCGCGGCCGTGGGCGCCGCCAGCCTCGACGAGTTGATCGGGCAGACCGTTCCCGCCGCGATCCGCCTCGAAAAGCCGCTGCCCCTGCCCGGTCCGCAACGCGAGCACGAGGCGCTGGCGCAGCTCAAGGCCATCGCCGCGAAGAACGTGCTGAAGAAGTCGCTGATCGGCATGGGCTACTACGACACCCTGCTGCCCAAGGTGATCCTGCGCAACGTGCTGGAGAACCCCGGCTGGTACACCGCCTACACGCCCTACCAGGCCGAGATCGCGCAGGGCCGGCTCGAAGCCCTGCTCAACTACCAGCAGATGGTGATCGACCTCACCGGCATGGAACTGGCGAACGCCTCGCTGCTCGACGAGGCCACGGCCGCCGCCGAGGCCATGACCATGGCGCGGCGCATCAGCAAGTCCAAGTCCAACGCCTTCTTCGTCGATGCCGACTGCTTCCCGCAGACCATCGACGTGGTGAAGACGCGCGCCGGACTGTTCGGCTACGAACTGGTGATCGCCCCGGCCGCCGAGGCCGCGCAGCACGACGTCTTCGGCTCCCTGCTCCAGTACCCGAACCAGCGCGGCGAAGTCGCCGACCTCACCGCCACCATCGCCGCATTGAAAGCCAAGGGCGCCGTCACCGCCGTCGCCAGCGACCTGATGGCGCTGGTGCTGCTGAAGTCCCCCGGCGCCATGGGCGCGGACGTCGCGCTCGGCTCCAGTCAGCGCTTCGGCGTGCCGATGGGCTTCGGCGGCCCGCACGCCGCCTTCTTCGCCTGCAAGGACGAGCACAAGCGCTCGGTGCCCGGCCGCATCATCGGCGTCTCCGTGGACGCCCGCGGCAAGCGCGCGCTGCGCATGGCCCTGCAAACACGCGAGCAGCACATCCGCCGCGAGAAGGCCAACTCCAACATCTGCACCTCGCAGG
>CAZWFC010000292.1:0-1839 GCA_964632965.1 uncultured Rhodocyclaceae bacterium | reverse complement strand
GAACAGGGCGTGGAAGTAGAGGATGTCCTTGCCGATGAAGTGGTACAGCTCGGCCGCCGAATCCTTGCCCCAGAAGTCGTCGAAATTCAGCCCCTGCTTGTCGCAGAGGTTCTTGAACGAGCCCATGTAGCCGATAGGCGCGTCGAGCCAGACATAGAAGTACTTGCCGGGTGCGCCGGGAATCTCGAAGCCGAAGTAGGGCGCGTCGCGCGAGATGTCCCAGTCGGTGAGCTTGTTCTCGCCGGGGTGGCCGAGCCATTCCTGCAGCTTGTTGGAGGCCTCGGCCTGCAGGCGTTCGCCGCCCTGTGTCCATGCGCGCAGGAAGGTCTGGCAGCGCGGATCGGAGAGCTTGAAGAAGTAGTGGTCGGAGGATTTCAGTTCCGGCTTGGCGCCGGAGACGGCCGAGTAGGGCTCCTTCAGGTCGGTGGGCGCATAGGCGGCGCCGCAGGATTCGCAGGAGTCGCCGTACTGGTCCTTCGCCCCGCACTTCGGGCACTCACCCTTGATGAAGCGGTCGGGCAGGAACATCTGCTTGACCGGGTCGTAGAACTGCTCGATGGAGCGCACCTCGATCAGGCCGGCGGCCTGGAGCTTCTTGTAGATGTCCTCGGAATAGAAGCGCGTCTCGTCCGAGTGCGTGCTGTAGTAATTGTCGAAGGCGACGTGGAAGCCGGCGAAGTCGCGCGAGTGCTCGCCATGGACGCGGGCGATCAGCTGCTCCGGCGTGATGCCTTCCTTTTCGGCGCGCAGCATGATCGGCGTGCCGTGGGTGTCGTCGGCGCAGACGTAGTGGCATTCGTGACCGCGCATCTTCTGGAAGCGTACCCAGACGTCGGTCTGGATGTACTCGACCAGGTGGCCGAGGTGGATGGCGCCGTTGGCGTAGGGCAGGGCGGAGGTGACGAGGATGCGGCGGGACATGGCGAGAAACCGTCTGGTGACAGAAAGTGCATTCTAGCAAAGGCGTTTGGCCGCACCGGGCCGCGCTCCGCCGCGGGGGTTGGATAATCAGCGCCGCCTAATATAGAATCCTGAGGAAATCACTCAAGTAACGCGTTGGTGCGTGCGAGGGTGGATAATCCCGCGGCATCCCACTATTCCAGACTTCGAGGCCCCCATGAGCATTTCAGAACTGCAAGTCCAGACCGCCCTCAAGGAGGTCGTCGACCCCAACACCGGCAAGGATCTCGTCACCGGCCGCGAGGCGCGGAACATCAAGGTCAGCGGCGCCGACGTGTCGCTCGACGTCGAGCTCGGCTACCCGGCCAAGAGCCAGATCGAGATGATCCGCAAGCTGGTCATCGACAAGCTGAAGACCCTGCCGGGCATCGGCAACGTCTCGGCCAACGTCACGCAGAAGATCGTCGCCCACCAGGCGCAGCGCGGCGTCAAGCTGGTGCAGGGCGTCAAGAACATCGTCGCCGTCGCCTCCGGCAAGGGCGGCGTCGGCAAGTCGACCACCGCCGTGAACCTCGCGCTGGCGCTGGCCGCCGAAGGCGCCACGGTCGGCATCCTCGACGCCGACATCTACGGCCCCTCGCAGCCGCAGATGCTGGGCATCGCCGGCCGCCCCGAGTCGGCCGACGGCAAGTCGCTGGAGCCGATGGAAGCCCACGGCATCCAGGCGATGTCGATCGGTTTCCTCATAGATCCCGAGCAGCCCATGGTCTGGCGCGGTCCGATGGTGACGCAGGCCCTGACGCAGCTGCTCGGCGACACGCGCTGGCACGACCTCGACTACCTGATCGTCGACATGCCGCCCGGCACCGGCGACATCCAGCTGACGCTGGCCCAGCAGGTGCCGGTGACCGGCGCCGTGATCGTCACCACGCCGCAGGA
>CAZWFC010000291.1:0-1877 GCA_964632965.1 uncultured Rhodocyclaceae bacterium | reverse complement strand
GCTACACGCCGGGCGTCGAGACCACCACCGGCCCGCTCGGCCAGGGCATCACCAATGCTGTCGGCATGGCCATGGCCGAGAAGCTGCTCGCCGCCGAGTTCAACAAACCCGGCCACGACATCGTCGACCACCGCACCTATGTTTTCCTCGGCGACGGCTGCCTGATGGAAGGCATCTCGCACGAAGCCTGCGCGCTGGCCGGCACTTGGGGCCTGGGCAAGCTGACCGCCTTCTGGGACGACAACGGCATCTCCATCGACGGCCACGTCGAAGGCTGGTTCACCGACGACACGCCGAAGCGCTTCGAAGCCTACGGCTGGCATGTGGTCCCCAACGTCAACGGCCACGACCCCGAGGCGCTGCACGCCGCCATCAACGCCGCCAAGGCGGTGACCGACAAGCCGACGCTGATCTGCTGCAAGACCGTGATCGGCGCCGGTTCGCCGAACAAGCAGGGCACCCACGACGTGCACGGCGCGCCGCTCGGCGACATCGAGATCGCCCTGGTGCGACCGCACATCGGCTGGAACTTCGGCCCCTTCGAAATCCCGCAGGAAGTCTATGAAGCCTGGGATGCCAAGAAGAAGGGCGCCGACTGGGAAGCCACCTGGGAACAGAAGTTCGCCCACTACGCCAAGGCTTTTCCGGCCGAGGCCGCCGAGTTCAAGCGCCGCACCGCCAACGAACTGCCGGCCAACTGGACCGAGCATGCGCAGAAGGCCATCGCCGCCGTCAATGAGAAGGCCGAGACCATCGCCACGCGCAAGGCCTCGCAGAACTCGATCAACGCCCTGGCCCCGGCCCTGCCCGAATTCGTCGGCGGCTCCGCCGACCTGACCGGCTCGAACCTGACCAACTGGACCGGCTGCAAGCACGTCAGCGGCAAGTCCACCGGCAACTACATCTCCTACGGCGTGCGCGAATTCGGCATGTCGCACATCATGAACGGCATGGCGCTGCACGGCGGCGTCCTGCCCTTCGGCGGCACCTTCCTGATGTTCTCGGAATACGCCCGCAACGCCCTGCGCATGTCGGCGCTGATGAAGCAGCGCGTGATCTACGTCTTCACGCACGATTCCATCGGCCTCGGCGAGGACGGCCCAACGCACCAGCCGGTCGAGCAGACCGCGACGCTGCGCATGATTCCCAACATGGACGTCTGGCGTCCCTGCGACACGGTCGAGACCATGGTCGCCTGGACCAGCGGCGTCGAACGCCGCGACGGCCCGACCTCGCTGGCGCTGTCGCGCCAGAACCTGCCCTTCGTCGCCCGCGACGCGGCGACGCTGGCCAACGTCAAGCGCGGCGGCTACGTCATCTCCGCCGCCAAGGGCAACGCCAAGGCCGTCATCATCGCCACCGGCTCGGAAGTCGACCTCGCGCTCAAGGCCCAGGCCGCGCTGGCCCAGGAAGACATCCACGTCAGCGTCGTCTCGATGCCCTCGACCAACGTCTTCGACCGCCAGGACAAGGCCTACCGCGACAGCGTGCTGCCCAAGGGCCTGCCGCGCGTCGCCGTCGAGGCCGGCGTCACCTCCGGCTGGTACAAGTACGTCGGCCTCGAAGGAGCCGTCATCGGCCTCGACCGCTTCGGCGAGTCGGCCCCCGCCGGCGTGCTGTTCAAGGAATTCGGCTTCACGGTGGCGAACGTCGTGAATGCCGTTGAATCGGTTCTGTAACTTCTCTCGGGAGCTCTAAAAATGACTATCAAAGTCGGCATCAACGGCTTCGGCCGCATCGGTCGCATGGCCTTCCGCGCCATCGCCAAGGATTTCCCCGGCATCGAAGTGGTCGGCATCAACGACCTGCTCGAACCGGCCTACCTGGCGTACATGCTGAAGTACGATTCCGTCCATGGCAACTTCAAGGGCGACATC
>CAZWFC010000290.1:0-1892 GCA_964632965.1 uncultured Rhodocyclaceae bacterium | reverse complement strand
TCCATGTTCTTCGTCACCGGGCCGGTGACCAGCAGCATGTCGGCGTGGCGCGGGCTGGCGACGAACTTGATGCCGCGGCCCTCGATGTTGTAGTAGGGGTTGTTGAGGGCGTGGATTTCAAGTTCGCAGCCGTTGCACGAGCCGGCGTCGACCTCGCGGATGGTCAGCGCGCGGCCGAGGATGCCGAGAATCTCGTCGTGCAGGCGCTCCAGTTCCGGCTGCGGCCCGATGTCGACGGCGACCGGCGGCTCGGTGAGAATGCCGGTGCGCAGAATGCGTTTCAGAAGCGGAATCATAGATCCACTCCGCTGTAGGAAAGATTGAAGGACTTGTTGATGAGCGGAAAGTCGGGAACGATGTCGCGCATCACGGCATGTTCAAGCGCCGGCCAGATCTGCCAGGACGGGTCGTGCGGATGGACGCGGGCAAGCTTGCCGGCCGCGTCGAAAGCCACGCCGACCAGCACTTCGCCGCGCCAGCCTTCGATGACGCCGAGGCCGGCGGCGCCCGGCACCGGCGTCAGCTCGGCGCAGACGTCCGCGTCGGGCAGGCCGACAGCGATTTCGCGCAGCAGGCGCAGGGATTCGATTATCTCGTCGAAGCGCACCCCGGCCCGCGCGGCGACGTCGCCGCGCTCGTCGGTAGCCGGGCGCACGCCGAGTACCGAATACGGCGCGGGTGGCGTATAGCCCTGGCGATAAGAGCGGCCATCGAGCAGGATGCCGGTGCAGCGGGCCGCCATGCCGGTCAGCGACAGTTCGCGCGCCAGGTCGGCATCGATGATGCCGGTGGTCATGAAACGGTCCTGCAAGCCGGCATGCTCGACGTAGATCATGCGCAACGCGCGCACTTCGCGGCCGATGAAGTCGCACTGGTCGACGATGGCGGCCAGAGCCGCCGGTTCCAGATCGACGGCGACGCCGCCGGGCACGATGCGGTCCATCATGAAACGGTGGCCGAACAGGCGCGCGTTGAGGCGCAGCCAGTCTTCCTTGAGGCGCATGAACTGGGTCAGGCCGAAGGCCAAGGCCGCGTCGTTGCCGAGGGCGCCGAGGTCGCCGAGATGGTTGGCGATGCGCTCGCGCTCCAGCATCAGCGCGCGCAAGCTGAGCGCGCGCGGCGAAGGCTTCAGGCCGCAGGCGGACTCGACCGCGCTGGCGTAGGCCCAGGCATAGGCGCAGGTGGAATCGCCGGAGATGCGACCGACCAGCTTGGCGCCGGCAGCGACGTCGGCGCCGATGAACAGCTTCTCGACGCCCTTGTGCTGGTAGCCGAGGCGCTGCTCCAGACGCAGCACCTTTTCGCCGATGACGGAAAAGCGGAAGTGGCCCGGCTCGATGATGCCGGCGTGGATCGGACCGACCGGAATCTCGTGCGCGCCCTCGCCGCCGACCTTGACGAAGTCGTAGTCGGAGGGCGCATTGGGGAAATCCTGCGGCGCGGCGTCGTGGCGCAGCGGATACCAGTCCGCCGGCCAGGCGCCGTGGCGCAGCCAGGGACGCTGGTCGCCGCCCGTCGTGGCGATGCCGACCATGTCGCGCGTGGCGCGCTGCATGCGGTTGGCGGCGGAAAAGAAACCCGAAAGATCTGGATAGACCGGATTGTCGACCGGCAGGTCGAGGCTGATCCAGGCATGCCCCTCGTTGAGACCGAACACGCAATGCAGGCGGAAGCCGCCGCCGCGCAGACGCTCGTCGCTGCCCCAGATCGCCGCCATGCGGCCGTCGGCGCTGCGCGCGGCGGCGACGAAGCGGCGCAGTTCCTCGCCGTTGGCGGCACGCCCGGTCCACACCGGCGCGCCGACGCCGGGCTGCAGGCTGAAGGCGATGGTTTCGTTGAGCAAGCGCATTTCCTGGCTACCCCAGCATGCGCGCGGCTTCATGGAACCAGCG
>CAZWFC010000289.1:0-1980 GCA_964632965.1 uncultured Rhodocyclaceae bacterium | reverse complement strand
CCTGGCCGTCGATCTTGACCTCGGTGCCGGACCACTTGCCGAACAGCACCTTGTCCTTCGGCTTCAAGTCGAGGGGGACGATCTTGCCGCTCTCGTCGCGTGCACCGGGACCCACGGCGATGATCTCGCCCTGCTGGGGTTTCTCGGCAGCGGTGTCGGGGATGATGATGCCCCCGGCGGTCTTGGTCTCATTCTCCACACGGCGAACGACCACACGGTCGTGCAACGGACGGAACTTCATGGAAGAAGAATCTCCTGATTCAGGGGCTTATACAGCGCGTAGCCCAGCAAGCGGGGTAGGTGTCGGCCGTTGTTAGCACTTCATGTGAAAGAGTGCCAGCGGCCGTGCCTGACATAGCCAACGCCCTATGGCGTGTCAAGCGACGGCGTCGGCCGCGACGGCCGAATTGGCCTGGAGAGGCCCTCAGCCGCCCTTCTTCGCGGCCGCCTGCGGCAGGGGGTACTTGGCCGGACAGTGCTTCTGGATGAAGCGGTTGACCGCCTTGACCATGGGCCGGTGAAACAGGCCGGTCTTGTCCGTCAGCTCGGCCGCCGCCCACAGGGTGCCCTTGATGGAGGAGGGGCCCTCGACGCTCTTTAGGTTAATCCAGATCTTCTCGGCCTTGCCGTCCCTGAACACGATCTTGGGGGACAGCGTCGCCACCAGCGGCCGGGCGACGCCCCCCTCCTCGACGACGCAGTTGGCGGTGTGGGGCGGAACCCAGAACTTGTGCGTCTTGTCGCCCGATGTCAGGGCCGCCGCGATCACCGCCCGGCTGATGTTGATGTGTACGGTGCAGCGGGCATCGCCGAACCCCCATTGCACCGATGCCTGGTCGGCTTCCTTGATGGTCGATCTCGCCCAGGTCTTGGTCAGCGCGCACGTCAGGTCGTCGCCCCTGGCGTCCTTCTGCTGCAGGAGGGTGCACAGGCGCCGCTCGCACGCCTTGATGGCGTCGGCCTCTCCCGCCTGCTCCTCCAGCGCGAAGGCTGCCGGCGCCAGCATCAGGCCGGCCGCCGCCCCGGCTGCCGCCAGAAGCCCCGATGTCCATCGACGTGCCTTGCGCATGGTATGCCCCGGTCCTGCGGCGGGCGGCCGGTCGATGCCGCCGGCGTCGCCGCCGTAAGAGGGAATAGTCGGCGGTTTGGTCGGGACTGTGGCAACCGCGGCGGGCCCGGCGCACGGTGGTGCCGCCCGGGCTGCCCGTGCGCAAATCCCCCTTGCAACGGCGGGCCGCCGGCGGTCTCCTGATGCGGCGCGACCGACTGGAACGAAAGGCGAGGAGACTCCATGACATACGACCTCATTCTGCGCGGGGGCAGGGTGATCGATCCCTCCCAGAAGCTCGATGCCGTCGCCGATGTGGGCTTCTCGGGCGGCAAGGTGGCCAAGGTCGGCCCGAAGCTCGAGGGCGGCGCCGGCACCGACGTGCGCGACGTGACGGGCAAGATCGTCGCTCCCGGCCTGATCGATCTGCACACCCACGTCTACTGGGGCGGCACCTCGCTCGGCATCGACGCGGAGGAGTTCTGCCGCACCTCGGGCGTCACCACCGCCGTCGACACGGGCAGCGCCGGCCCCGGCAATTTCGCGGGCTTCCGCAAGCACGTGATCGAGCGCAGCGAGGTGCGCATCCTGGCGTACCTGCATGTCTCGCACGCCGGCATCTATGGCTTCTCCCATCGCGTGATGGTCGGCGAAAGCGAGGAGCTGCGCATGATGAACCCGATCGACGCGGTCGAGGTCGCCAACGCCAACCGCGACGTGATCGTCGGCATCAAGGTGCGCGTCGGCCTCAATGCCTCCGGCCGCTCCGGCACCGTGCCGCTCGACATTGCGCTGCAGGTGGCCGACGCGGTCGGCATGCCGCTGATGGCGCACATCGACCATCCGCCGCCGAGCTACGAGGAGGTGGTGGACCGCCTGCGTCCGGGCGACATCCTCACCCACGCCTTCCGCCCGTTTCCCAATGCGCCGAC
>CAZWFC010000288.1:0-2014 GCA_964632965.1 uncultured Rhodocyclaceae bacterium | reverse complement strand
GCCAACCAATTCGTGGCCAGCGGCAACGCCGAACTGGGCTTCTTCGCCCTCTCGCAGGTCATGAAGGACGGCAAGTTCGCCGCCGGTTCGGCCTGGGTGGTACCGGCCCACCTGCACACGCCGATCAAACAGGATGCCGTGCTGCTCGACAAGGGCCGCGGCAAGCCGGGCGCCGAGGCCTGGCTCAAGTACCTCAGGAGCGACAAGGCGAAAGCCGTCATCAGGTCGTTCGGCTACGAGGTTTGACGCCGGCATCGCAATCGCCCGTTGGCGCAATGTCGCGGTAGCATTCGCCCCATGCTCAGTTCTGGCAACCCCGCCGCCGACCTCGCCGCAATCTGGCTCACTTTCAAGCTGGCGACGATCACCACGCTGCTGCTGCTGCTGATCGGCACGCCGATCGCCTGGTGGCTGGCGCGCACCCGTTCCGCGTGGAAAGGCCCGGTCGGCGCCGTGGTGGCGCTGCCCATCGTGCTGCCGCCGACGGTGCTCGGCTTCTACCTGCTGCTGCTGATGGGGCCGGAGGGCGTCATCGGCCGCTTCACCGAATGGGCTGGCATCGGCCTGCTGCCCTTCACGTTCTGGGGCCTGGTGGTGGCCTCGGTGTTCTATTCCATGCCCTTCGTCGTGCAGCCGATCCAGAACGCCTTCGAGGCCATCGGCGAGGCGCCGCTGGAAGCCGCGGCGACCCTGCGCGCGACGCCGCTCGACGCCTTTTTCAGCGTCGCCGTGCCGCTCGCCAAGCCGGGCTTCATCACCGCCTCGATCCTCGGCTTTGCGCACACCGTCGGTGAATTCGGCGTGGTGCTGATGATCGGCGGCAATATCCCGGACAAGACCCGCGTCGTCTCGGTGCTGATCTACGACCACGTCGAGGCGCTCGAATATGGCCAGGCGCACTGGCTGGCCGGCGCCATGGTGGCCTTCTCCTTCCTCGTCCTGCTTGCGCTCTACACGCTGAATCCGAGCGGGCGGCAAAGGCGCTTCGGACGATGAGCATCAAGGCGCGCTTCCGGCTCGACTACCCCGGCTTCGCGCTCGACGCCGACCTGGAGCTGCCGGGGCGCGGCGTCAGCGCCCTGTTCGGCCACTCGGGCAGCGGCAAGACCACGCTGCTGCGCTGCATCGCCGGCCTCGAGCGCGGCGCCGGCCGGCTTGAAGTCAAGGGCGAGGTCTGGCAGGACGCCGACATATTCATGCCGACCCACCGCCGTCCGCTCGGCTACGTGTTCCAGGATGCGCGCCTGTTCGCCCATCTCGACGTCGCCCGCAATCTCGACTACGGCCAGCGTCGCGCCGGCAGCGCGCCGGCCATCGAGCGTGCCGCGATCGTCGACCTGCTCGGCCTCGGCCCCCTGCTCGACCGCCTGCCGGCGCGGCTTTCCGGCGGCGAGCAGCAGCGCGTGGCGATCGCCCGTGCCCTGCTCACCGCGCCGCGCCTGCTGCTGATGGACGAGCCGCTGGCCTCGCTCGACCTCGCCCGCAAGCAGGAAATCCTGCCCTACCTCGAACGCCTGCGCGACGAGCTGGAAATTCCCATGCTGTATGTCAGCCACGCCGCCGACGAAGTGGCGCGCCTGGCCGACCATATCGTCGTCATGCAGCAGGGCCGCCCCGTGGCGCAGGGCCCGCTGGCGGCCACCCTGGCCCGCCTCGATCTGCCGATCCGCCTCGGCGAGGACGCCGGCGCCGTGTTCGCGGGCACCGTGGCCGAGCGCGATGCCGAATGGCACCTGGCACGCATCGAATTCGACGGCGGCGAACTGTGGGTGCGCGACAGCGGCGTGCCGGTCGGGCGCCAGGTGCGCCTGCGCATCCTGGCGCGCGACGTGTCGATCGCCAGCAGCCGCCACGACGATGTCAGCATCATGAACCTGCTGCCGGCCACGGTCACCGCGCACGCCAGCGAGGATCATCCCTCGCTGGTGCTGCTGCAACTGCGCGTCGGCGCGACGACGCTGCTGGCGCGCCTGACGCGACGTTCGGCGCAGCGCCTCGACCTCGCCCCCGGCCG
>CAZWFC010000287.1:0-2028 GCA_964632965.1 uncultured Rhodocyclaceae bacterium | reverse complement strand
TCGGGATAGTTGAGGTTGCCGAAGCGCTCGACCTTCTGGCGCCAGTCCTCGACGTACTGGGCGAAGCGGTACTCGCTGGTGCGCGGGCGGAAGAAATGCTTCTTCGGCCGCTGCTGGTATTCCTCGACGTTGCGGCTGATTTCGCCTTCGAAACGGGTCAGGGCCAGGGCGCGGCTGGCCATGTCGGCACCGGAAAGGGGCTGGGGCGCCGGCGGTGTCGGGTCCTTGCGGTTGGCGTCGGCGGCGACCGACTTCTGGCTCTTGAGCTGGGTCAGCATCTTCTGCTGCTGGGTCTCCAGTTCGGCCAGGCGCTGCTGGGCCTCGACCAGGTCGCTGCCCTCGCGCGTGCTTGTCGACACCGGCAGCGGCGTCTTGATGCGGCGGTCTTCGTCGGTGTTGCCGCCGCCGTCGAGGTTGGCCTGGGCCTTGGCCTGCGCGCTGGAAGGCTTCTTCGTGCTCTTGGCGTTGACGAGGATGACGTCGAGCGCGTGTTCGGTCGCCCGGCCGAGCGCTTCGGGCAGCTTGAAATGGATCGACAGCAGGACGGCGTGCAGCAGCAGCGATACGCCCAGCGCCAGTGTCAGGTTGCGCTGCGGCGGGTCCATATCGGCCAGGGGGCCGGGCCAGGCGAAGGTGCGCTGCATAGCCGGCGATTTTACTCCCCGGCCTCGTCCTCCCCCAAAGCACTAGCAGAGGGCTCGGCGGCCAGCAATTCGACGTATCGGGCGCGGGCTTCGGCTTCCAGCAGGTCGATGGCCTCGATGGCGAGCTGCACGCGCACGCCGCGATCCAGCGCCGGCAGCGAGGGCACGCGCAGCACCAGCGGTATGCATTCGAGACGCACCAGGCTTTCCTTGATGACCACTGCGGACGGCGCCGCCTCTTCCTGCTGCGCCAGCCAGCGCAGGCCCCAGTAGCGCTCCATGCCGCGCTGGAATTCGGCGTAGGCGGCGTAGGTCAGCTCGAAGTCGCGCAGCACGCCGAGGAATTCGGCCGACTTCGCCGTATAGGGCGGCGTCTCGTTCCTCAGGCAGGCGATCAGCTGCCACTGGTTGATGAGGTCGCAATAGCGGCGCAGCGGCGAGGACGACCAGGCGTAGCACTCGACGCCGAGGCCTTCGTGGGCGGCGGCGACGGTGCTCATGCGCACCTTGCCGGCCGTCTGCACGCGGTAGAGGCCGGCGACCTTGGCATCGCGCAGCAGCGCGCCCCAGGTCGAGTTGGCGACGATCATCAGTTCGGCCACCAGCGTGTCGAGCGGACTGCCGCGCGGGCGCTCGCCGATGACGATGCGGCCCTGGCCCTGCGGCGTGGCGACCTCCCAGTCGACGTGGTAGCTGTAATCCTTGCGGTTCTGCTGCCCGCTGGCGCCGCGCCCGGCTTCGAGCACGGTGGCGAGCTCCCAGAGGCGCTTGAGTTCGTCGTGGAAGGGAAACTCGGGCAAGCCGGCGGCCAGCGTCGCCTCGTTGAACAGCGGCTCGATGTCGTGGTGGCGCAGGTTGGCGACGACGGGCACGCGTTCGAGCTTCGACTCGTGGCCGGTGACGCGCAGGTCGGCGGCGACGTCGAGGTAGAGCGATACGGCGGGCACCGTATGGCCCTCGGCGAGCGTGAAGCGCTCGACGATGTCCTCGGGCAGCATGGTGATCTTGCGTCCCGGCATATAGACGGTGGACAGCCGTTCGCGGGCGAGGCGGCCGAGGTCGGAGTCCGGCGCGATACCAAGCCCCGGCGCGGCGATGTGGATGCCGACGCGCATGCCGCCGTCGGGCAGCAGCGTGACGGAGAAGGCGTCGTCGATCTCCGTGGTCGCCGCATCGTCGATAGAAAAAGCGCGCACGGCGGCGACCGGCAGGTCAGCCGCCTCGACGGGCGGAGCGAAGGCGGCGAAGTCGGTGCCGCGCGGGAAGAACTCGAACAGGAAGCGGCCGAGGTGGTAGTCGAGGGTGTCGCGGATGGCGCCGCAATTTGGCAGCAGGCCCGGCCCAGGCATACCCGTTCCGGCCGCGGCGGCCTCGAGCCCCGTTG
>CAZWFC010000286.1:0-2038 GCA_964632965.1 uncultured Rhodocyclaceae bacterium | reverse complement strand
GTTGGCCAGGGCCGGCAGCAGGCAGAGTTCGGCGCCATCGGCCTTGGCGATCGGCAGGGGTCGGGTCATGGTGGCTTCCGGTCGGATGTTAGAATTCGCCGATTCTAGCAACGCAGGGATCACATCATGGCCGGCCATTCCAAATGGGCGAACATCCAGCATCGCAAGGGGCGCCAGGACGAAAAGCGCGGCGCCGCATTCTCCAAGATCGCCAAGGAAATCACCGTCGCCGCCAAGATGGGCGGGGGCGACGCCAACTTCAATCCGCGCCTGCGGCTGGCCATCGACAAGGGCAAGGCGGTCAACATGCCCAAGGACAAGATCGAGAACGCCGTCAAGAAGGGTACCGGCGAACTCGAAGGAGTGAACTACGAGGAAATCCGCTACGAAGGCTACGGTATCAGCGGCGCCGCGATCATGGTCGATTGCCTGACCGACAACAAAGTCCGCACCGTCGCCGAAGTCCGCCACGCCTTCAACAAGTACGGCGGCAACATGGGCACCGACGGCTCGGTCGCCTTCATGTTCAAGCATTGCGGCCACATGATCTTCGCGCCGGGCACCGATGAAGCCAAGCTGATGGACGCCGCCATCGAGGCCGGCGCCGAAGACGTGGCGACCAATGACGACGGCAGCATTGAGGTGATCTCCGGCCCCGGCGACTTCCTCGCCGTCAAGGACGCGCTGGAGAAGGCCGGCTTCACGCCGGAATTCGCCGAAGTGACGATGAAGCCGCAGAACGAAACCGTGTTCACCGGCGAGGATGCGGCGAAGATGCAGCGCCTGCTCGACGCCATCGAAGGCCTCGACGACGTGCAGGAGGTCTATACGACGGCGGTCATCGAAGAGTGACGACGGCCGGACACCGGCTTGCGAGCGGCGCCCCGGCGCCGCTTTGCTTTTCGGGCGCCGGACGATGATCCGCTACGCCCCGTTTCTGTTCGTCTTCCTCTGGAGCACCGGCTTCATCGGCGCCAAGCTCGGCCTGCCGCATGCCGAACCGTTGAGCTTCCTCGTCGTCCGCTATGCGCTGGTGCTGCTGCTGATGGGCGCGCTGGTGCTGGCGACGCGGGCGCCCTGGCCGCGCGATGCGCGCCAGCGTTTCCACATCGGCGTCTCCGGCCTGCTGGTGCATGGCCTTTATCTGGGCGGGGTCTTCGTGGCGATATCCAAAGGACTGCCGGCCGGCGTCACCGCACTGGTGGTCGGCATGCAGCCGCTGCTCACCGCGGTCGGCGCCGGCCTGCTGCTCGGCGAGCGCGTCGCGGCGCGCCAGTGGCTCGGCTTGGCGCTGGGCTTCGTCGGCGTGGCGCTGGTGGTGTCCGGCAAGCTTGGCAGCGGCTTCGGATCGACCGCCCTGTGGCCGGCCCTGGCTGCGCTCGCCGGCATCACGCTCGGCACGCTTTACCAGAAGCGCTTCTGCCCCAGTTTCGACCTGCGCACCGGTTCCCTGCTCCAGTTCCTGCCGACCGCCGCCGTCACCCTGGCCGTGGTCGCCGCGAGCGGGGAATTCCGCATCGACTGGACGCCCAGCTTCGTTTTCGCGCTGGGCTGGCTGGTGCTGGTGCTCTCGCTGGGCGCCATCACCCTGCTCAACCTGCTGATCCGCGCCGGATCGGCGGTGAATGTCGCCAGCCTGTTCTACCTGACACCGCCGACCACGGCGCTGATCGCCTGGGCCGTGTTCGACGAAACCCTGGGCGGCGCCGCGCTGGCCGGCATGGCGCTGGCGGTCTGGGGCGTGTATCTTGCGCGCAAGCCATCATGAACGACACGATACGCATCCTCGGCATCGACCCCGGCCTGCGGGTAACGGGATTCGGCGTCGTGGACCGGCGCGGCGCCAAGCTCGCCTACGTCGCCAGCGGCTGCATCAAGACCAACGGCGACGAATCGCTGCCGGAGCGCATCAAGACCATCCTCGACGGCATTGCCGAAGTCATCGCCGCGCACGGCCCGCAGCAGGCCGCGGTCGAGAAGGTGTTCGTCAACGTCAATCCGCAATCGACGCTGCTGCTCGGCCAGGCGCGCGGCGCGG
>CAZWFC010000285.1:0-2045 GCA_964632965.1 uncultured Rhodocyclaceae bacterium | reverse complement strand
ACTGGTTGATCAGGTAGCCTTCCGAGCCCATGATCTCGACGCCGTCGTAGCCGGCGGATTGGGCAAGCTGCGCGCAGCGCACGAAGTCGGCGATGGTGCGCTCGATGCCGGCGTCGTCGAGTTCCCGCGGCGGGAAGGGCGCGATGGGCGCCTTGACGGCGGACGGCGCGACGCCGCCCGAATGCATCGCATAGCGGCCGGTGTGGAGTATCTGCATGGCGATGCGGCCGCCTGCGCGATGCACCGCCTCCGTGACGATGCGGTGCTCCGCGGCCTGGGCTTCCGTTTCGAGCACCGAGGCGCCGGGAGCGAGCGTGCCTTCCTTGTTCGGCGCGATGCCGCCGGTGACGATCAGGCCGACGCCGCCGCGGACGCGCGCGGCATAGAAGGCAGCGAGACGCTCGTGGCCGCCGGGGGTTTCCTCCAGGCCGGTATGCATCGAGCCCATCAGGACGCGATTTTTCAGCGTCGTGAAGCCGAGGTCGAGCGGCGCCAGCAAGTGCGGGTAGCGGAGCTCCAGGATCGGCGGCCTAAACGCCGTGCGCCTTGAACCACTCCTGCATGCGCTGCCAGCCGTCTTCGGCCGGTTCCTTGCGGAAGGACGGGCGGTAGTCGGCGTGGAAGGCGTGGGGTGCGTCCGGGTAGACATGAAGTTGCGACTTGCCGCCCGCCTTCGCGATGGCGGCACGCATGGCTTCGACGTCGGCGACGGGAATGCCCTGATCCTTGTCGCCGTACAGGCCCAGCACCGGCGCCTTGAGTTCGGCCGCCATATCGAGCGGGTAGCGCGGCATGTTCGCGCTCGGCGCGCCGTCGATCTGGCCGTACCAGGCGACGCCGGCCTTGAGGGCCGGCTGGTGGGCGGCATAGAGCCATACGGTGCGGCCGCCGCGGCAGAAGCCGGTGATGCCGAGCCGGGTGCTGTCGCCGCCGTTGGCCTTGGCCCAGGCGACGCAGGCGTCGAGGTCGGACATCACCTGGGTGTCCGGTGCCTGGGCGGCGAGGGCCAGCGCGTCCTGCACGTTCTTGAGCTGCGCGGGGTCGCCATGGCGCGCATACAGTTCGGGGGCAATGGCCATGTAGCCGAGCTTGGCCAGCCGGCGGCAGGTGTCCTTGATGTATTCATGGACGCCGAAGATTTCGTGTATCACCAGAACGACGGCGGGATGGGCGACGCCCGTCGGCTGGGCACGGTAGGCGGGCATGGCGCCGTCGGCCGTCGGCACCTTGATTTCGCCGGCGGTCAGTCCCTGGGTGTCGGTCACGATGGCCGTCTGGGCCACCACCGGCCCGGCGGCCAGCGTAAACCCGGCGGCCAGCGAACCGACGAGGAAGCCGCGCCGAGTGAATGGAACGGCCGGCAGCAGACTGTCGAATTCGGCGTTCTTCTTATGGCCCGCAACTTCACCTTTGTTCGTCGTCATGATGGTTCTCCTCGCGGTTGGGGTACGCTACATTACGCCGCGCCCTGTCAAATTTCAACGAGGAGACTGCCGTGACCCATCCCGTCAGCCGCTACCCGGTGCCCCGGCTCGAAGACCTGCCCGAGGACGTGCGCGGTCGCATACTTTCCGTGCAGGAGAAGTCGGGTTTCGTACCGAATGTCTTCATGGCCCTGGCGCATCGGCCGGACGAGTTCCGTGCCTTCTTCGCCTACCACGATGCCCTGATGGAAAAGGACGGCGGCTTGAGCAAGGCCGAGCGCGAGATGATCGTCGTCGCCACCTCCAACGCCAACCAGTGCCAGTACTGCGTCGTCGCCCACGGCGCCATCCTGCGCATACGCGCCAAAAATACGCTGGTCGCGGATCAGGTGGCGATCAACTACCGCAAGGCCGACATTCCGCCGCGGCAGAAGGCGATGCTCGATTTCGCCATGAAAACGGCTTTCGAGGCCTATGCGATCGACGCGGCCGACTTCGACGTCCTGCACGGGCACGGGTTTTCCGACGAGGACATCTGGGACATCGGCGCCATCGCGGCCTTCTTCGGCCTGTCCAACCGCATGGCCAACCTGACCGATATGCGGCCCAACGACGAGTTCT
>CAZWFC010000284.1:0-2074 GCA_964632965.1 uncultured Rhodocyclaceae bacterium | reverse complement strand
GTGGAGCTGGCGGAGGATGGCGACGAGGCCGGTTTCGTGGATGGTCTTGTCCTTGGCGGTGAGCGGTTCGCCGCTGCGCAGTTTGGCCAGCACGTTGTACATGCCCGTCAGCGTCAGGTCGGGGTGGGCGGCCTGCTGGCGCTTGCGGTGGGTGTCGAGCTGTTCGGCGAGGGCGGCGATACGGGTTTGCTGTTCGGGGCTGGCGGCGGGGAAGGGGAATGGGTCGAAGCAGCGGGTTTTGTTGTAGCGCGGGTCGTTGCCGACGCCAAGGCGGCTGCCGGCAGCCAGCGCCCAGACGACGTGGACTTGCGACGAGAGCACGCCGAGGGCGTAGGCGTCGGCCAGCGTGATGCAGATGAGCATGTTGTCCGGCGCGATGGCAGCGTCAAGGAACTGGAAGGTGCGGTGCTTGGTGGTTTCGACGGTGGCGATGTAGCGGGGCTGGCCGGCGAGCATGGCACGCAGGTCTTTGCGTGCTTCGCCGAACAGCCACCAGTTGTCGCGGTAGGTGGCGCGGTTGTTCTGGTCGCGTTCCGGTTTGACGCGTTCGAGCACCCATTGATAGGTCGCTGGATAGCGGCTGCGGGCTTCGTCGGCGGTCAGGCCATAGAGGTCGATGACCGAGACGCCGCGCGGCTTGTCGGCCAGATCGCGGCCGTTTCGGTAGGGGTGGATGCGGTCGCAGGGTTGCAGCTTGGCGGCTTCGTCGGGGGTGACGATGAAGCCGGCGCCATGCAGTTTGAAGCCGGGCGAGCTGATGCCTTCATTGGCACGCAATGCCTTGGCGCCGACGACATCGGCGCCGATGCTCAGGTCGGCGTGGATGCGGCCGGTTTTCTCGGTGAGTTCGATGTGCACCGCGTCGGCTTCCGCGCCGCCTTCGCCAACGACGGTTTGCAGCGTTCCCGGGGCGTCGCCGGGCTGGCCGACGGTCATCGCGATGCGCACGGCGGCGCCGCTGGCGGCGTCGACCCACGGGTGGTCGGGGATGGCCCAGGCCAGCGCCAGCGGCGGCTGGGCGTTGAGGTGGTGTTCGAGGACGCGGCGGTTGAAGGTTTGCTTGAGGCTGTTGGTGGTGATGAAGCCGAAGCGCTGGACTTCGCCGCGGCGCGTCAGGTCGGCGGCGTGGTGCCACCAGAACATGACGAAATCGGCGGATTCGGGAACGGCCGGCCAGGCGGCGCGCAGGGCTTCGGTGTAGCCGTCGCCGAGGGCCTGGCGCATAGCGGCGGCGCCGATGAAGGGGGGATTGCCGACGATGTAGTCGGCTTGCGGCCAGGTGGCGGGGCGCGGGTTGGTGTAGCGTTCGCGCGGGATTTGGGCGGCTTCGTCGGGCACCAGTTCGCCGGTGACGGGGTGGGGTTTGGTCGTGCGGCCGTCCCAGCGGGTCAGGGGCTTGCCGGCTTCATCGGTGGCGAAGGCGATGGCGTCGGCGCTGAGCACGGCGTCGCGGCATTCGATGTTCTTGAAGTAGCGCAGGATGGGGCTGGGCGGCAGGCCGCTGCCTTGGGTGCGGAAGTGCCATTGCAGGTAGCCGATCCAGAGGACCATTTCGGCGATGGCGGCGGCGCGCGGGTTGATTTCGAGGCCGAGGAACTGGTGCGGGTCGACGGTGAGGCCTTCGACTTCGAGGCGCTGCTGGGTGTCGCCGAGTTGGGCGAGTGTGTCGAGGACTTCGCCTTCGAGCCGCTTCATGTGTTCGAGCGTGACGTAGAGGAAGTTGCCGGAGCCGCAGGCGGGGTCGAGGACGCGGGTGGTGCACAGTTTGTGGTGCCAGGCGCGGACGAGGTCGGCGGCGTCTTTGAGCTTGCCTTCGTTGGCCAGCAGCAGGGCGGCGGCCTGGGTGTCGTGCCAGTTGGCGCGCAGCGGTTCGATGACGGTGGGCAGGACGAGACGGTCGACGTAGGCGCGCGGGGTGTAGTGGGCGCCGAGGTCGTGGCGTTCAAGCGGGTTGAGGGCGCTTTCGAGCAGGGTGCCGAAGATGGCGGGTTCGACTTCGGCCCAGTCGGCGCGGCTGGCTTCGAGCAGGAGGTCGATCTGGTCGCGGTCGAGCGGCAGGACTTCGGGCTGCTTG
>CAZWFC010000283.1:0-2117 GCA_964632965.1 uncultured Rhodocyclaceae bacterium | reverse complement strand
GTCGCCGCGGCCAGCCACCGGCCGGCCCAGGCCAGTGCCGCTTCGAGGTTTTTGTCCGCCTGCTCGCCGGGCGGCTCGCCCAGTTCGAAGTTTTCGCCGCGTATCGCCAGCAGCCAGCAGGGCGGCGGATCGTCGTCTTCCAGGTCGGCATACACCTGCAGCACGGACTGCGGCGTCATGGCGTGGGTCGTGAAGCTGGCATCCTTCGCCGCTTCGATGCGTTCGACCGAAAACGGCGCGGCAGCGTCGACGCTGGCGTCGATGAAGAGAACATGCTGGCGGCCGTGCAGGTCGAGCGCATGTTCGACCTGCAACTGAAAGTCGGTCAGGCATTCGACGCCGGGCAGGTTCATGGCTTCGACGCGTTCGACGAACAGCGGTCCCAACGCATCGTCGCCGCGGCTGGGGTTGCCCCAGCCGAAGACCAGTACCGGCGCCTTCATCGGTCCGAAAACTGGCCGCGCGCGTCCTTGCTCAGGCGGTCGATGATCGTGCCCTCGGCATCGGCGAGTTCCACTTCCAGCGGCATCTGGCCTAGCGCGTGGGTGGCGCAGGACAGGCAGGGATCGAAGCAGCGGATGGCCACCTCGATGTGGTTGAGCAGGCCTTCGGTGAGCTCGCGGCCGTCGAGGTAGCGCTTCGCCACTTCGCGCACCGCCGTGTTCATGGCCTGATTGTTGTTGGTGGTCGACACGATCAGGTTGGCCATCGTCACCAGGTCGTCGTCGCCGACGCGGTAATGATGGAACAGCGTGCCGCGCGGCGCCTCGATGACGCCGACGCCTTCGTTCCGGCGCGTGCCGGTGACGACCAGGTCGGTGCCCGAGATGTCGTCGTCGTTGAGCAGGTCCTTGATGGTTTCGGCGGCGAACAGCATTTCGATCATGCGCGCCCAGTGGTAGCCGAGTGTCGCATGCAGCGGTGCGCCCTTGCCGTAGGCGACGAATTCCTTGCGCTCGGCATCGGCCAGCGGCGTCGGGATGTGGTCGCAGTTCTGCACGCGCGCCAGCGGTCCGACCTTGTACCAGCCTTCTTCTTCGCCGAGCGCGGTGATGAAGGGGAACTTCATGTAGCTCCACGGCTTGACGCCCTCGGTGAGCACCTTGTCGTAGGTCTGGTAGTCGACCTGGTCGAAAATGATCTTGCCGTCGGCGTCGCGTGCGCGCAGGGCGCCATGGTAGAAGTCGAGGCCGCCGTCGGGGGCGACCAGGCCCATGTAGTTGGAGCGGAAGGTGCCGAAGACGTCGTAGAGCGCGGGATTCTTCTGGTGCAGCTGCTTGATGATGTCCACCGCCGAGCGCGACCACGCCACCATCTGGTAGACGTCCTTGCGCAGCGAATCGCGCTCTTCGCGCGATAGCGATTTGTTAACGCCGCCGGGAATCGAGCCGGTGCCGTGTACGCGCTTGCCGGCGGTCATGCGGATTACTTCCTGGCCGAACTTGCGCAGCAGCACGCCTTGCTTGGCGATATCCGGAAAAGCGGCGGCGATGCCGACGATGTTGCGCTTGCCGACGTCGCTGTCGAAGCCGAACAGCAGGTCAGGCGAGGACAGGTGAAAGAAGTGCAGGGCGTGCGATTGCAGCATCTGGCCGTAGTGCATGAGGCGGCGCACTTTTTCGGCCGTCGGCGTGAGCTGCGTCGCGCCGACGATGACGTCGAGCGCCTTGGAGGCGGCGAGATGGTGCGACACCGGGCAGATGCCGCACAGACGCTGCACCATGACCGGAACTTCCCAGTAGGGACGGCCCTGGATGAAGCGTTCGAAGCCGCGGAATTCGACGATGTGCAGGCGCACCTGGTGCACCTTGTTGTTCTCGTCGAGCAGGATGGTGACCTTGCCGTGGCCTTCGACGCGCGAGACGGGTTCGATGGCGACGCGGCGCAGTGTTTCGGGGGATGAGGCGGTTTCGAGTTCGAAGCTCATGAGGGCTCTCTCAGTCGTAGTGCAGCATGCCGTAGTCGAGATGCGGCGTGCGGCCGGCAATCAGGTCGGTGAGGAACTTCCAGATCGCATCGCCGGAAGGCGGGCAGCCGGGGAGGAAATAATCAATCTTCACCACTTCATGGATCGGATGCACCTGGTTGAGCGGCAGCGGCAGTTCCGGATCGTTGGG
>CAZWFC010000282.1:0-2124 GCA_964632965.1 uncultured Rhodocyclaceae bacterium | reverse complement strand
GTGCTGGCCTACGATTCGACGCTGCGCGGCCTCAACAAGCTCGAAGCCAACGAGGCACGCCTGCTCGAAGACCTCGACGCCTGCTGGGAAGTCCTCGCCGAGCCGGTGCAGACGGTGATGCGCCGCTACGGCATCGAGAATCCCTACGAACAGTTGAAGGAACTCACGCGCGGCAAGGGCATCGAGCGCGATGCGCTGCGCGCCTTCATCGGCAATCTGGCGATTCCCGCGGCCGACAAGGCGCGCCTGCTCGACATGACCCCGGCCAGCTATATCGGCAAGGCGGTCGAACTGGCCAGGAGCGTCTGACCGTGAGCTTCGCCGAGAACCTCAAGGCCCTGCCGCGCATATCGCATATCGCGGCTATCCACCTGCTCGATGCCGACGGCAACGTCGTCGCCAGCATCGAGAACAAGCCCGGCCAGGCCGGTTCGCTGGCGGTGTACAACCACCTCGGCCAGATCTACGGCGCGATCACCGCCGAGGCGGCGAAGAAGGGCCTCGATCTGTACGCCGAGCATACGGCCGATGCCCGCGCCCACCCGGGCAAGCATCCGAATATCGACCGCTTGGTGACTTTGGTCACAGAGGGCGGCATGCTGCGGGTCAAGCACGAGTTTGTCGGTAGCGGCGTACTAGAATAATGCGCATTCCGCCGGTATGTCCGGCGGTGTTTTCGCAACCCGCCCCGACCGGAGAACCCATGAAAAAAATCACCCGTACCCTCGTCATCGGCATCACGCTGGCAGCCGCCACCGGCGCTGCGCTGGCCCAGGCCAAGCCCGAAGACCTGATTCGCTGGCGCCAGTCGGCCTACCAGACCATGGCCTGGAACATGGGCCGCATCAAGGCCAACATCGAAGGCACGTTCAACAAGGACCAGGTGGTGCAGGCCGCGAACGTCATCCAGGCTCTCGCCAATTCCGGCATGGGCGCGCTCTACGCCGCCGGCACCGACAAGGGCAAGGGTTGGCACGATACCCACGTCAAGCCCGAGTTCTTCAAGGAAGGCGACAAGGTCAAGGAACTGGCGACGGCCTACAACAAGGAAGCCAACGCGATGGCCAAGGTCGCGGCTGCCGGCGATGCCGCCGCCGTCAAGGCGCAGTTCGGCAAGCTCGGCGAAAGTTGCAAAGCCTGTCACGACAAGTACAGGAAGGACGAGCACTAAGCTCGGCGGGCTTTGCCGGACGGCCGCCTGCGGGCGGCCGTTGTTCGTTTACCAGGCCGGCGTAGAGGTGGCCGGCAGCGGTGCCGGTGGCGACAGCAGCGCGCCGGATGCGGCCAATGCAACGCCGACGCCGATGGCCGCGGCGACGAGAAAGGCGATGAAGCCGCCGCCGCTGGCCGGCTCCGCTTTGGCTGCGGGCATTTCCTTCCAGCCCGTCAGCATCGGGCGCACGAGGTTGTCCTTCCTGACGCGGACGTAGTAGCCGATGGCGCCGAGGTGCAGGGCCACCAGCGCCAGCAGCGCCCAGACGCCGGACTTGTGCAGCCCGGTCAGGAAATCGCTGGTCTCCTTGCCGACCAGGACGTAGAGCGGCCCCTCGAAGGCGATGTCGTCGTTGCCGAACAGGCCGGTGCCGACCTGGAAGGCGAGCAGGCCCAGCAGGGCCAGCACCGACAGGGCGCCGAGCGGGTTGTGGCCGAGGCCCTGCCATTCGCCGCGCAGGTAGGCGCGAATGGCCGCAGGGCCGCGCACGAAGCGGGCGAAGCGGGCGTAGGTGGAGCCGACGAGGCCCCAGACGATGCGGAAGGCGAGCAGGCCGGCGATGACGATGCCGGCCTTGCCGTGGATGTCCATGCCGTTGCCGCCGGTGAAGCCGGTGATGCAGGCGGTGACGACGGCGGCGGCGAGCGCCCAGTGGCAGATTCGCGTCGGCAGGTCCCAGATGCGCACGCGGCCGGTGTCGGTCGCGCGCGGCAGGGCGAAGCACATTGCCGCGTTCCTCTAGACCACCGCGCCGTCGTCGGTCATGCCGGCCGGGCGTTCCTTCTTCACCTGCACGAACTGTTCGCGCGAGACGCCGAGCCACATCACCAGCGGGCTGGCGACCAGCACCGAGGAGTAGATGCCGAACAGGATGCCGATGGTCAGCGCCAGGGCGAAGTAGTGCAGCGCCG
>CAZWFC010000281.1:0-2133 GCA_964632965.1 uncultured Rhodocyclaceae bacterium | reverse complement strand
ACGCCGTCCTTCATCGGGCGGATGGCCGTGATGTTGCCGGGCGTCTTGCCGAGCATCTGCTTGGCGGAGTGGCCGACGGCCTGGATCGTCTTCTTGGCGTTGGGCCCACCTTCGGTGCGGATCGCCACCACGGAGGGTTCGTCGAGAACGATGCCGCGACCGCGCACGTAGATCAGCGTATTGGCGGTGCCGAGGTCGATGGCCAGGTCGTTGGAGAAATAGGAGCGCAGAAAGCCGAACATCGAGGATTCCGAATGAGTAATCCGCAGCCATCCCCCAACGGGATCGGCTTGGGCGGGAAATGGGCCTATGATACCCTATCGCGCCCTGCGAATTAAGCCCTTTTCGGAACCTCCCCCATGGCCCTCTCACCCGACGATGTGCGCCGCATTGCCCGCCTCGCGCGCATCGAAGTCTCCACCGCGGAGGTGGAGCGCACCGGCGACCAGTTGAACGGCATCCTCGGTTTTGTCGAACAGTTGCAGTCCGTCGCCACCCAGGGCATCGCGCCCATGAGCCACGCCGTCGACGTCGTCCAGCGGCTGCGTCCCGACGTCGTGACCGAAACCGACCGCCGCGCCGACTTCCAGGCAATAGCTCCCGAGACCGAAGCCGGCCTCTACTTGGTTCCGCAGGTGATTGAATGAAAATTCATTCAATCAAACCTTTTGTGGCCCCCCACCCCCCATCCCCCGCCCCGGGGGCGGGGGCGGCTAATCGGCTCCCCCGCTGCGCGTGGGAGAACTTGTCATGATCCATGCCTCCCTGAAAGAGCTCGCCGCCGCACTGGCGCAGAAGAAGATTTCCGCCGCCGAACTGGCGACGCTGTTCCTCGATCGCATCGAGAAGCTGAACCCGGAACTCAACGCCTTCATCACCCTCGACCGCGACCGGACCCTGGCCATGGCGCAGGCCGCCGACGCCCGCCGCGCCGCCGGCGAAACCGCGCCGCTGCTGGGCGTTCCGCTGGCGCACAAGGACATCTTCTGCGCCGAAGGCTGGCGCACCACCTGCGGCTCGAAGATGCTGGCCAACTTTGTTTCGCCCTACGACGCCACCGTGGTGGAGAAGTTCAAGGCGAGCGGCATGGTCACGCTCGGCAAGTGCAACATGGACGAATTCGCCATGGGCTCGTCGAACGAGACCTCGTTCTTCGGCCCGGTGAAGAATCCCTGGGACACGCAGCGCGTGCCCGGCGGCTCCTCCGGCGGTTCGGCGGCCGCCGTCGCCGCGCGCCTGGCGCCTGCCGCGACGGGCACCGACACCGGCGGCTCGATCCGCCAGCCGGCCGCGCTGTGCGGCTTCACCGGCCTCAAGCCGACCTACGGCGTGGTCTCCCGCTACGGCATGATCGCCTTCGCCTCCAGTCTCGACCAGGGCGGCCCCATGGCCCGCAGCGCCGAAGACTGCGCCCTGCTGCTCAACGCCATGGCCGGCTTCGACACGCGCGATTCGACCTCGCTGGAACGCCCGGCCGAGGACTACACGCGCGATCTCGACAAACCCTTGGCCGGCCTGCGCATCGGCCTGCCCAAGGAATTTTTCGGCGCCGGCATGGACGACGACGTGCGTGCGGCGGTCGAAGCCGCGCTGGCCGAGTACCGCAAGCTCGGCGCCACCACGGTGGAAGTCAGCCTGCCCAACTCGGGCCTGTCGGTGCCGGCCTACTACGTCATCGCGCCGGCCGAGGCCTCGTCGAACCTGTCGCGCTTCGACGGCGTGCGCTACGGCCACCGCGCCGCCGACTACGGCGACCTCAACGACATGTACGCCAAGAGCCGCGCCGAGGGCTTCGGCGCCGAAGTGAAGCGGCGCATCCTCGTCGGCACCTACGTCCTGTCGCACGGCTACTACGACGCCTACTACCTGCAGGCGCAGAAGATCCGCCGCCTGATCGCCGACGACTTCGTCGCCGCCTTCCGCCAGTGCGACGTGATCATGGGGCCGACCAGCCCGGGCACCGCCTTCAAGCTCGGCGAAAAGGCCGCCGACCCCGTGCAGATGTACCTTTCGGACATCTACACCATCGCCGTGAACCTCGCCGGCCTGCCCGGCATGTCGGTGCCCTGCGGCTTTGCCGAAGTCGGGCAGACTCGCCTGCCGGCCGGCCTGCAGCTGGTCGGCAACTATTTC
>CAZWFC010000280.1:0-2138 GCA_964632965.1 uncultured Rhodocyclaceae bacterium | reverse complement strand
GGTAGCAGCCCTCGAACTTGACGATGGCGTCGCGGCCGGTGAAGCCGCGCGCCAGGCGGATGGCGCTCATGGTCGCTTCGGTGCCGGAGGAGACGAGGCGCACCAGTTCCATGCTCGGCACCAGTTTGATCAGCAGTTCCGCCAGGTCGATCTCGCCTTCCGTCGGGGCGCCGAAGGACAGGCCCTTCGCGGCGGCCTCCTGCACGGCGCGCACGGCGTCGGGTTCGGCATGGCCGAGGATCAGCGGGCCCCAGGAGCCGACGTAGTCGATGTAGCGCTTGCCGTCCGCGTCCCAGACGTAGGCGCCTTCGCCGCGGGCAAAGAAGCGCGGCGCGCCGCCGACGGAGCGGAAGGCGCGCACGGGCGAATTGACGCCGCCCGGGATGGTCAGTTGGGCGCGCTGAAAGAGATCTTCATTTCTCGTCGTCATTGCTTTTCCTCGAATAGCGTTTGATAGGCCGCCGCCCGTTCCTGGATGTTCATGGTGTTGAACAGGTCGGTGATGACGGCGACCATGTCGGCGCCGGCGGCGATGACCTGGCCGACGTTGGCAATGGTGATGCCGCCGATGGCGGCGACCGGCAGGGTCAGTTCGCGCTTCACTTTCGTCAGCAGGTCGAGCGAGGCGCGCGTCGCCTCGGGCTTGGTGACGGAGGCGAACACGCTGCCGACGGCAACATAGTCGGCACCGGCCGCCGCGGCCTCGGCGGCGCGGTCGAATTCGCCGTAGCAGGAGACGCCGACGATGCGCTTGTCGCCGAGCACTTGGCGCGCCATTTTGATATCGCCGTCCTCGCGGCCGAGGTGCACGCCGTCGGCGCCGACTTCGAGCGCCAGCCAGACGTCGTCGTTGACGATGAGCCTGGCGTCGGCGGCGCGGCAGATGCGCAGCAGTTCCGCCGCCTGGGCGCGCTTGAGCGGTGCCGGCGCGAACTTGTTGCGGTACTGGACGAACTTGACGCCGCCCGCCAGCGCGCTGCCCACCAGCGCGGACAGCCGCGGCAGCAGGTTGTCGTTCGGCGTGATGGCGTAGAGGCCGCGCAGCGGAATGCGGTCAGGCATTCTTGTCCTCCTCCGCCCGCGCCCAGAAGAAGCGGTCGGGAATGAACTGGCCCATGCCGGGGCGGAAACCGGCGGCGAGCGTCTGCCAGGTATAGTCCTGCGCGTCGCGCACGGCGTCGGCGATGTCGAGGCCGTTGGCGAGGTTCGCGGCGATGGCCGAAGCCAGCGTGCAGCCCGAGCCGTGGAAGCTGCCGGCGAGGCGCTCCCAATGGTCGCTGCGCAGCTTGCCCCGCTCGCCGTAGAGCGTGTTCACCACCTGCAGGGTGTTTTCGTGGGTGCCGGTCACCAGCACGTATTCGCAACCGGCGGCGATCAGGCGTTGCGCGCACTCGGGCAGGTCGGGGTCGTCGTTTTCGTCGTCGTCGTCCAGCGCCAGGCGGCGGGCTTCGAGGCTGTTGGGCGTGAGTATCGTCGTCTGCGGCAGCAGCAGTTCGAACATCGCGGCGATGGTCTCCTCGTCGGCGAGCGCGTCGCCGCGGCCCGAGGCCAGCACCGGGTCGAACACCAGCGGGATGTCGGGATAGTCGGCGAGGATCTCGGCGATGGCGGCGACGACTTCGGCGCTGCCGAGCATGCCGAGCTTGAAGGCGGCCACGGGCATGTCTTCAAGCAGGGTGCGCGCCTGATCGGCGACCCAGTCGGCGTCGATCGGCAGAACGTCCTCGACGCCGCCGGTATCCTGGATGGTCAGCGCCGTCACCACCGACAGCGGATGGCAGCCCATGCTCGCCAGCGTCAGCAGGTCGGCCTGGAGCCCGGCGCCGCCCGTCGGGTCGGAGGCGGCGAAAGTCATGACGATGGGGGGCAGCAGTTCGGGAGCAGCAGAGGCCATGGGGAAACGCGCCCGGCGGACGCTACGGTAAGATGCGGCGATTCTAACCGAAACCCAGTTGGACCCATGACCGAAGGGAATCCCCGCGGGATGAGCGACGCCACCGAATACAGGACCTGGATTTGCCTCGTCTGCGGCTTCGTTTTCGACGAGGCGGCCGGCCTGCCCGACGAAGGCATTCCGCCCGGCACCCGCTGGGAGGACGTGCCGCCGAACTGGACCTGTCCGGAGTGCGGCGCGCGCA
>CAZWFC010000279.1:0-2152 GCA_964632965.1 uncultured Rhodocyclaceae bacterium | reverse complement strand
TGGCCGGCGGCCTGCACGAATGGGAAACCGGCGCGGACGGCACGCTGGCCCGCATCCTGTTGCTCGACCAGTTCACCCGCAACCTGTTCCGCGGCACGGCGCGCGCCTTCGCCGGCGACACCGAGGCGCTGGCGCTGGCGCAGCGGCTGGTCGGCAGCGGCCAGGACAAGAACCTGCCGCCGATCCGGCGCTGGTTCGTTTTCCTGCCCTTCGAGCACAGCGAATCGCTGCTCGACCAGGAGCGTTCGGTCGCCCTGTTCGCCGGCCTGCGCCGCGAGGCGCAAGAGCCGGCCTTCGAGGCCGCCTACGACTATGCGGTCCGCCATCGCGACGTCATCGAGCGCTTCGGCCGCTTCCCGCACCGCAATGAAAGTTGCGGCCGCCTCTCGACAGCCGAGGAAATCGAGTTCCTCAAGCAACCGGGCTCGTCGTTCTAGGAACCGAACGACGCTGTCTCGCCGGCGAGAAATTTTTCCCGATTCCGATAGCGGTTGAATCGTTCCGGCAACGCGCTGCGGCAATATCCATAATATTTGTACGGGAATGAATATTGCGTTCAACTTTCGCCTATGCATTCCGATAACTTGATATCGGCCTGCCAAGCAAACGGTTGAAAAGGATTATCCGGTGGATATCGAAATCAGGAACAACGACGGCCATACCCAAGTCTCCCTGCGCGGGCGCTTCGTCTTCGACTGCCATCGCGATTTTCGCGGCGTCATGAACCGTTCGCTGAAGGAGGCTGGCGACCAGGTGCACCTCGACCTCGGCGGCGTCGACTATCTGGACAGCGCCGCGCTCGGCATGCTGCATGTGCTCAACGACAAGGCCAGGACAGCGGGCAAGAAAATCATGCTGTGCAACAGCCAGGGCGCCGTCAAGGAACTGCTGAGCCTCGCCCGGATCGATCAGCTGTTCGCCACGGCCTGAAGCGCGGTCTTCACAGCCAGGGCGGCATGTGCGCCGCCAGCGCCTGCTTCTCCTTCATGGCGTCGCCGAGCAGGGCGAAGCCGATGGCTGCTCCGGTCGCATCCTCGAAAACGGCGCGCACCCCGGCTGCGCTTGCATCCTCCCGCCAGGCGCCCGCATTGCCGGCCGGCGGCGGGCAGACCACCGTCGGGCAGGCGGGCGTCTTCACCACCACCGGCATCGCCGGATAGGCGACCGCGGTCGGTGTGCCGGCCAGGGTTTTCGCCAGCGCCCGGGCCTGCTGCATGATGGGCAGGACGAAGGGCAGCACCAGTCCCTGCACTTCGGCGCAGTCGCCGACGGCGAAGATGTCGGCGTCGCTTGTCGCCAGCCGGCTGTCGACCGTTATGCCGCGGTTCGTCGCCAACCCGGCGGCGCGCGCCAGGGCCGTCTCCGGGCGCAAACCGACCGCCGACAGCACGAGGTCGGCGGCAAACTCGTTGCCTTTCAGGTCGAGCAGGATCAGTCCGTCATCGGTGCGATCGACGCGGCCGATGCTGGTCCCGAAATGAAAACGCACTCCTGCCGCTTCCAGCTGCCGGCGGAAGTGGTCGGCCGCGGCGGCCGGCAACAGGCGGCCCAGCGGTTGCGGCGCCAGATCGAAAACATCCACCGCGTAAGCTGCGCCCGCCAGATCGTTGGCGAACTCGCAGCCGATCAGCCCGGCGCCGAGGATGGCGACGCGCCGCTTGCCGGCCAAGCGTTGGCGGAACACCGTGTAATCGGCCATATTATTGACCGCGAGGACATCACCCGCGCCATTGCCTTCGATCGGCAAACGGATCGGCTGGGCGCCGACGGCGAGTACCAGCCGGCTGTAGGCGATGCGGCCGGCGCTCGTCTGCAGCGCATGTTCGCCCGGCAGGATCGCATCGACGCGGGTATGGGCGCGAATCTCGATGCGCTGCTGTTCGGCGAAGACCGCGCGCGGCGTCGCCACCAGCTGGGCCGGCGCCTTGCCGGCCGCCAGCGCGTTGGAGAGGTTGGGCTTGGAATAGAAATCGCCGTCGTCGCTCGCGACGATCGCGATGGACACGGCACTGTCGATCTTGCGCAGCTCGCGCGCGACGCTGGCGCCCGCGAGACCGCTGCCGACGATGACGACGGAATTCACGGCATCATTCCTCAAGCAGGCTGCGCAACATCCACGCCGTCTTCTCGTGCACTTCCATGCGCTGGGTCA
>CAZWFC010000278.1:0-2168 GCA_964632965.1 uncultured Rhodocyclaceae bacterium | reverse complement strand
ACATGAAGGAGTCGTGGATCATCGACAGCAGGTAGGGGAAGTCGATGCCCTTCGGATTGGCGAAGCGGATGACGACGAAGCTCTCGTCGGCGGTCGGGATGTCGCGCGTGACGAAGGGGTTCGAGGTGTCGACGGTCGGCACGCGCTGGAAGTTGACGTGGGTCTGCGAGAACTGCGGGCAGATGTAGTTCACGTAATCCGGCATGCGGCGCAGGATGGTGTCGACCACGGCCTCGGTCGAGTAGCCGCGCGCCTTCTTGTCGCGGTGCAGCTTCTGCGCCCATTCGAGGTTGATGATCGGCACCACGCCGACGAGCAGGTCGGCGTGCCTGGCGACGTTCACCTTGTCGGTGACGATGGCGCCGTGCAGGCCTTCGTAAAACAGCAGGTCGGTGCCGGCGGGAATGTCCTGCCACGGCGTGAAGGTGCCCGACTCCTGCTTGTACGGCGCGGCTTCCTCGTCGTTGTGCAGGTAGTAGCGGCGCTTGCCGGTGCCGGTTTCGCCGTAGGTCTTGAACAGGTTCTCCAGTTCCTCGATCAGGTTGGCGTCGGGGCCGAAGTGGGACAGGTGGTGGTTGCCCTGCTTGTTGGCGGCGGCCACCGCTTCCTTCATCGCCTTGCGGTCGTAGCGATGGAAGGAATCGCCCTCGATGACGGCCGAGCTGATGTTCTCGCGGCGGAAGATGTGCTGGAAAGTCTTGGTGACCGTGGACGTGCCGGCACCGGAAGAACCGGTGATGGCGATGACGGGATGCTTGACCGACATGGGGTTCTCCTGGGAATGTTAGTCGTTGCGGAACAGGGAGCGGTTGCCGAACAGCGGCAGGTCGTAGCTGTTGTGGTCGCGGCCTTCCACGTAGTCCTTGTGGTACTGGTGGATGCGGTCGACCTCGCTCTTGGAGCCGAAGATGAAGGGGGCGCGCTGGTGCAGTTCGGTAGGCGTCACGTCCATGATGCGGCTGCGGCCGGTGATGGCGCCGCCGCCGGCCTGTTCCATGATGAAGGCGATCGGGTTGGCCTCGTAAAGCAGGCCGAGACGGCCGCCCTGGCCGCGCGTCTTTTCATCGACGGGGTAGAGGAAGACGCCGCCGCGCGTCAGCACGCGGTAGGCTTCGGCGATCAGCGAGGCGACCCAGCGCATGCCGAAGTCGCGGCCGCGCGGACCGGTGCTGCCGGCCAGGCATTCCTGCACGTAGCGGCGCACCGGCGGTTCCCAGAAGCGCTCGTTGGAGGCGTTGATGGCGAAGGTGGAGGCGTTGTCCGGAATCGACATCTGCTTGTGCGTGAGGACGAACTCGCCGATGTCGCGGTCGAGCATGAAGCCATTGACGCCCTTGCCGGTGGTCAGCACCAGGCGCGTCGAGGCGCCGTAAAGCACGAAGCCCGCCGCCACCATCTGGTTGCCCGGCTGGAGGAAATCCTCGGCCTTGACTTCCTTCTTGCCGGCCGGCGCGCGCAGTATCGAGAAGATGGTGCCGGACATGAAGTTGATGTCGAGGTTGCCCGAGCCGTTGAGCGGGTCGATGGTCAGCAGGTACTTGCCGCGCGGATACTTGGCGGGAATCGGCGTGATGCCCTCGACGTCCTCGGAGGCGATGCCGGCCAGCCGCCCGGTCCAGACGTTGGATTTGACGATGAAGTCGCGGGCGGCGCGTTCGAGGTAGATCTGCGGGTCCTCGGCATCGGCGCCCAGGCAGCCGCGCGACACGGCGTGGCTGATCGACTTGCAGGCGGTGGCGATATCGTTGAGGAGGGCCGAAAAGTCGCCCGTCGCGCCCTTGACGTGGCGCTGCTCTTCGATGATGAACTGGGTCAGCGTGGTGCGCCCGTCATGCATGGTTTGTCTCCTCCCGTTGTTCTATGTAGGCACTTGCCATCCCCCGGCAAGAAAATTCCCCACCCCTTGCGGGGTGGGGCAAATCTGGCAAATCGCCAGAGGGAGTGGAGAAGTGCAAGTCCGGGATTTGACCCCGAACCGACAGGGCGAATGTACCCGCGGCCATCCATAAGCGCCATTCACTTTTTCTTATCATTGGAATAAGCGTTTCTGGGCAAGCTGCAGCGCCGGAAACGCGTTCGCGCAGCCGGTTATTCGACGCTGCCGGCGCTGAGGATCTGGCCGGCCACGCGGGCGCCGTCGCGCAGGTCGGAGACGCGCCAGGGCAGGC
>CAZWFC010000277.1:0-2203 GCA_964632965.1 uncultured Rhodocyclaceae bacterium | reverse complement strand
CAGTTGGATAGAGTACTGCCCTCCGAAGGCAGGGGTCGCACGTTCGAATCGTGTCGAGCGCGCCAAACAGATTTTCGTTCCTATCGTCGATGAACACGACCAGTACGACGCCACCCACTCCTTTTCAGACCGCTCGCGCCCTGCTCAAGGAGTTCCAGGAAAAGTTCGCGGTGTTCCGCGACGCCAAGCCGCTGGCGATCGGCATCGACAAGCAGATCCTCGAACGGCTGCCCGAACTGGACCGCAAGGTCCTGCGCACGGCCTTGCGCCTGCATACCGGTTCGGTGCGCTACCTGAAGGAAATGGCGAAAGCCACGGCGCGCGTCGACCTCGACGGCAATCCGGCGGGCGAGGTTCCCGAAGAGCATCGCGCCCATGCAACGGAAACCCTGCGCGAGCGCTTCAAGAAGGACGCCGAGCAGCGCAAGGCGCAACGCGCCGCCGAGGAAGCGCAACGCGCCGCCGAGAAGGCCGAGCAGTTGCGCGCCGAAAAACTGAGCCAGCTCACCGCGAAGTTCTCGCGCCGCAGCAACTGAGCCGCAGGAGCATCATGGATTACCGCATCCTTCCCGTTACGCCCTTCGCGCAGAACTGCACGCTGCTCTGGTGCGAGGAGACCATGCAGGGCGCCGCCGTCGACCCCGGCGGCGACGTCGACGCCATCCTCGCCGCCGCCGCGCAGCACGGCGTGACGCTGGAAAAGATACTTCTCACCCACGGCCACATCGACCATGCCGGCGGCACCGCCGACCTGGCGGCGCGCCTGTCGATTCCCGTCGTCGGGCCGCAGCGCGAGGACGCCTTCTGGATCGACCAGCTGCCGAACCAGAGCCGGATGTTCGGCTTCCCGCACTGCGCCGCCTTCACGCCCGACCGCTGGCTCGAAGACGGCGACAAGGTGCGCGTCGGCAACGTCATCCTCGACGTGCTGCACACGCCGGGCCACACGCCGGGCCATGTCTGCTTCTTCCATCCCGGCTCGCGGCTCGCCATCACCGGCGACGTGCTGTTCGCCGGGTCCATCGGCCGCACCGACTTCCCGCGCGGCGACCACGACACGCTGATCCGCTCGATCCGCGAAAAGCTCTGGCCGCTGGGCGACGACGTCGACTTCATCCCCGGCCACGGGCCGATGTCCACCTTCGGCGAGGAACGCCACTCCAACCCCTTCGTCGCCGACGGGGTATGACGGAGTAAACTCGACGGCTCTTCAGGACGACAGGGAGCCGCCATGAATACCGATACCGCAGGCCGTCGCTGGCGCTTTTTCCGCGCCGGCGGCTTCGACCAGGTCCGCCTCGACACCGCCGCCGAACTTCTCGCCATCGACGCGCTCGACCAGAAGCTCTGGGTCGCGCTGTCCTGCCCGGTGCAGGGCATCGAGTTCGACGCGCGCACCCTGTCCTTCGTCGATACCGACAGCGACGGCCACGTGCGCGCGCCGGAACTGATCGCCGCCGTGAAGTGGGCCGGCGAACGCCTGAATAACCCCGAGGTGCTGGCGCAAAAACTGGCCGGCGTGCCGCTTGCCGCGATACGCGACGACGATGAAGAAGGCGCGCGCATCGCCGCCGCGGCGCGCGCCCTGCTTGCCGACCTCGGCCGGCCGGAAGGGCTCGTCGGCGTCGCGGAGGCCAGCGCCGCTCAGGCGCGCTTTGCCGAACGCGCGCTCGCGGCCTGGGAGGCCGCCGGCCGGGAGGCCAAGCCGCTCGGCGACGCCACCGAGGCGGCGCAGGCCGCGCTGGATGCAGTCGCCGAGAAAGTCGGGGACTACTTCGTGCGCGGCCGCCTCGCCGCCTTCGACAGCCGCGCCGGCGCCGCGCTCAATGCTGCCGATGACGCCTTCACCGCACTGGCGGCCGGTATGCTGACCGCCGACGCCGCGGCCATCGCCGCGCTGCCGCTGGCGCGCATCGCGGCGGATGCGCCGCTGCCGCTGACGTCCGGCGTCAATCCGGCCTGGGCGGCACGCATCGCGGCGCTGCGCGATGCGGTCGTCATTCCGCTGCTCGGCCATCGCGAGGCATTGACCGCCGGCGACTGGCAGGCGCTCAAGGACCGCCTCGCGCCCTATGCCGCCTGGCTCGCCGGCAAGCCCGATCCGGCCGCCGAAGGCGACGGCGTGCGCGAACTGGAGAAGCTCGCGCGCTACGTGCGCGACCTGATGCCGCTGGCCAACAACTTCGTTGCCTTCCGCGACTTC
>CAZWFC010000276.1:0-2240 GCA_964632965.1 uncultured Rhodocyclaceae bacterium | reverse complement strand
GTTCAAGGGCCACAACAAGATGCGCATCTTCCAGGAGGAGATCTTCGGCCCGGTGGTTGCGGTGACCACCTTCAAGGACGAGGCCGAAGCGCTGGCCATCGCCAACGACACGCTTTACGGGCTCGGCGCGGGCGTCTGGAGCCGCGACGGCGGCGTCGCCTACCGCATGGGGCGCGCCATCAAGGCCGGCCGCGTGTGGACCAACTGCTATCACGCCTATCCGGCCCATGCCACGTTCGGCGGCTACAAGGAATCCGGCATCGGCCGCGAGACGCACAAGATGATGCTCGACCACTACCAGCAAACCAAGAACCTTCTGGTCAGCTACAGTCCCAAGGCGCTCGGGTTCTTCTGAACCCGGCATCTCCTCCTCCTTGGATTTGCGGGCGGCCTTGCCGCCCGTTTTTTTGGCGCAGCGCCATGATGCGTCGCCCACCGGGCGCCGTTCCGGTGCGCTATGCTTGCGCCGTATCGACCACTCCGGCGCAGCGTAAATTCCATGTACCTCCCCGCACATTTCGAAGAGTCGCGCAGCGACGTCCTGCATGAACTGATGCGGGCCCAGCCGCTGGCGACGCTGGTGACCCTCTCTTCCGGTGGGCTCGACGCCAATCACATTCCGCTGCAACTCGTGGCGGAACCGGCGCCGTTCGGCACGTTGCGCGGGCATGTGGCGCGGGCGAATCCGCTGTGGCGCGACCTGTCGAGCGACGTCGAGGCGTTGGCGATATTCCACGGGCCGCAGAGCTACATCACTCCGTCGTGGTATCCGTCGAAGCAGGAAACCGGCAAGGCGGTGCCGACGTGGAATTACGTCGTGGTCCACGCCCACGGCCGCTTGCGCGCCATAGACGACGCGGCATGGGTGCGCGACCAGATCGATGCCCTCACCGCACACAGCGAAGCGGCCTTCGCCGCGCCCTGGGCGGTGGCGGACGCGCCGCGCGACTACATCGACAAGATGATTGCCGCCGTCGTCGGCATCGAGATGGTGATCACCCGGCTGACGGGCAAGTGGAAGACCAGCCAGAACCAGCCGCCGCAAAACCAGGCCGGTGTCGTCGAAGGGCTCGCCGGCGACGGACCCGGTGCCGCGCCGGCGATGGCGGCGCTGGTGCGGGCCGCCATGACCTCAAGTTCCCCGGTGGGCAGCCGATAAGAACGATGTCCTGTCAGCGCAATCAAGGGGAAATATGGTCGTTATCAGCCGCGGCCGCACGACGGCCATCGTCATTCGCAATGACGGGGCCAAGGTCACCCTCGTGCCGATGAAAAGCGGAAAGCTCTCGGCGAAGACATTGTCATTTCCGGAGTTCCGCGCGGAATGGAGCGAGACGGGGTATGCGCTGTCGCAGGCGCTGACGACTTTCCTGGCGCATGTCGTGAAGTGGGGTGCGTCGCTGGAAGTGGCGAAGGGGCTGGAAAAGCTCGCTGCCCGCGACCGCTTCGTCGTTGCCAGCTTGTTCTGACCTCCGGGCGAGGTTCAGTGTTCTAGGTTCAGCGCGGTAATCCGGGCCTTCTTGCTCTGGGCTTCGGCCTTGTTGATGGCCGTCGTCTGGCGGCCGAAGGCCTCGCGCTCCTTGCGGCCCTGCTTCGTGGCCTCGATGCTCTTGATGCAGCGCCAGCGCTTGCCTCCCTTGGTTTCGATCTGACGCATCTCTTCCTTGGGATGGTGAGTCCCGCAGTGGTAGCAGTAGGCGGTATCGGACATGGCAAGACGGACTAACGAGTGATTACGGCGTTATGCAACGGACAACCGTGCATGAAATATAAGGGCGTGTGCCGGACATCCCCGACACACGCCCATTTTACCCGCCCGCAGGCGGGTTTGCACGGCGTTCAGCCGCAGCTGCCCACCGCGCCGCAGGCGGTGCAGAAGTCGCAGCCGTCCTTGCGGATCACCGTCATGTTGCCGCATTCGGCGCAGAGCGAACCCTGCTGCACCTTGACCTCGCCCTTTTCGCGCGGGTTTTCGAGTATGCCCATTTCGCGTGTCGGGTAGCCGTTCTCGTCGAGGATGCCGAGCATGGCGTAGCGATGCATGATCAGGCGCGCCAGGTAGGCCACGGTCGACGGCCAGTGCTGCTGGCGCCGCGTGCCGGGGACGAAGGCCATGAAGCCGCCGAGGGGTTCCGGATAGTTGATCAGCTTGCGCAGCTTCATGCCGATCCAGGCCGGGTCCATGACGCGCATGTCGAGCGACAGCAGCTTGGTCAGGCCGTCGAGCGCACGCGGGTAGT
>CAZWFC010000275.1:0-2242 GCA_964632965.1 uncultured Rhodocyclaceae bacterium | reverse complement strand
CTCGAACTGACGATGATCCACGAGGCGATGATCCTCGAGTATTCCGGCCGGTACCTGGCGTTGATCGAGTGGGCCGCCGCGCTCAAGCTCTACGCCTATTCCTGCCTCGGCCTGGCGCTGTTCTTCCCCTGGGGCATCGCCGCCGGGGACAGCTTCCCGGCGCTGTTGGCGGCGATTCCGCTGCTGGTGGCCAAGCTCGCCATCGGCGGGGCCTTCCTTGCCGTCATCGAAACGGTCAATGCCAAGATGCGCATTTTCCGTGCGCCCGAATTCCTCGGCACCGCCTTCCTGCTCGCGGTGCTGGGCCTCCTGGTGCGCCTGCTGCTGGAGAACCGGGTATGAAGGCCCCCCGCCCCCCGACCCCCGCCCCAGGGCGGGGGAGCCCGCAAGCTCGCTGCGCTCGTTTGTCACGGGCAGCTTCGGGTTTGAGCATGGTGCGGGTTGCGCCTCCGGCGCGTGCCGTCCGGGCTTGCGGCGGCGCGGCGCCCGGACTGCGGGAGATGCCATGAACGCCGTTCCCCTCTCCGCCCAGCTCATCAATCTGTTCGCCGCGGTGATCCTGCTGCTGGCCTTCGCCATGCTGGCGCAGCGCCGGGTGCTGCCGCTGATCAACCTGTTCGCCCTGCAGGGCGCGACGCTGTGCCTGTCCACCCTGGTCGTGGCGGTGACGACGGGCCAGCACCACCTCTACTATTCGGCCGGTCTGACGCTGTTTCTCAAGGCGCTGCTGCTGCCGTGGATCCTGCACCGGCTGGTGCGACGCCTGCACGTCAAATGGGACGTCGAATCGCTGATCAACATTCCCACCACCATGCTGGCGGGCATCGTGCTGGTGATCATTTCCTTCAACGTCGCGCTGCCGATCTCGCAGCTCTCCAGCACCATCAGCCGCGGCACGCTGGGCATCGCCCTGGCGACGGTGATGCTGGCCTTCCTGATGATGATCACGCGCACCAAGGCGATTCCCCAGGTGGTGGGCTTCCTCGCCATGGAGAACGGCCTCTTCCTCGCCGCCACCAGCGCCACCTACGGCATGCCGATGGTGGTGGAACTGGGCATCGCGCTCGACGTGCTGGTCGGCGCCATCATCCTCGGCGTCTTCTTCTTCCAGATCCGCGAGCAGTTCGACAGCCTCGATATCCGGCATATGGAACGGCTCAAGGACAGCTGATGGACTTCTTCATTCTCATGCTCGCCTTCCCCCTCGTCAGCGGTCTCGCGCTGACGGTGGTCGGCGAACGCGCCTGGGCGCCCAACCTCAACATCGTCGCCAGCCTCGGCACCTTCCTGTCCGCCGTCGGGCTGACGGTCGAGATCGTCGCCAACGGCCCGCGCATGGTCTTCGGCGAGCAGTTCTTCATCGATTCGCTGAACGTCTTCCTGGTCACGCTGACGGCCTTCATCGGCCTGACCACGAGCATCTTCTCCGGCCCCTACATGAAGAACGAGCAGGAGCACGGCCGCCTCACCAAGCCGCGCCTGCGCCTCTACAAGAGCATGTTCCAGCTGTTCATGTTCACCATGCTGGCGGCGCTGACCACCAACAACCTCGGCATCCTCTGGGTGGCGATGGAAGCGGCTACGCTCACCACCGTGCTGCTGGTCTCGCTCTACCGCACGCCGGCCTCGCTCGAAGCGGCCTGGAAGTACTTCATCCTCTGCGGCGTCGGTATTGCCCAGGCGCTGTTCGGCACCATCCTGCTCTACTTTGCCGCCGAACGCGTGCTCGGCGAAACCGGCAACGCGCTGTTGTGGACCCACCTCGTCGACGTCAAGGGCCAGCTCGAACCGACGATCATGTCGCTCTCGTTCATCTTCCTGCTCGTCGGCTACGGCACCAAGGTCGGCCTCGCCCCCCTGCACAACTGGCTGCCCGACGCCCACGCCGAAGGCCCGACGCCGGTCTCGGCAGTGCTCTCGGGCCTGCTGTTGAACGTCGCGCTCTACGCCATCCTGCGCTGCAAGGTGCTGGCCGACGGCGCCATTCCGAACGGCTTCGCCGGCAACCTGATGATGGGCTTCGGCTTGTTCACGCTGGTCATCGCCGCCTTCTTCCTGTCGCGGCAGAAGGACATCAAGCGCATGTTCGGCTACTCGTCCATCGAACACATGGGCCTGATCACCTTCGCCTTCGGCATGGGCGGCGCGGTGGCGAACTTCGCCGGCCTGTTGCACATGACGATGCACTCGCTGACCAAGTCGGCGATCTTCTTCGCCGTCGGCCACGCCACGCAGAAGACCG
>CAZWFC010000274.1:0-2253 GCA_964632965.1 uncultured Rhodocyclaceae bacterium | reverse complement strand
TCGCACGCGGCGGTGGTCGCCCGCGGCATGGGCAAGCCCTGCGTTTCCGGCTGCGAGGCCATCCATATCGACGACGTCGCCCGCAAGGCGAAGATCGGCGACACGACGCTGCATGAAGGCGACGTGGTGACCATCGACGGCGGCACCGGCCATGTTTACGCCGGCGAGGTGCCGACCATCGAGCCCGAATTCTCCGAAGAGCTCAACACGCTGCTGGCCTGGGCGGACGAGTATGCCCGCCTGGAAGTGCGCGCCAATGCCGATACGCCGTTCGACGCCCAGCGTGCGCGCGAGTTCGGCGCCAAGGGCATCGGCCTGTGCCGCACCGAGCGCATGTTCAACAGCACCGACCGTCTGCCCATCGTGCAGGAAATGATCCTCGCCGAGTCGCTGGAAGAGCGCCAAGCCGCCCTCGACCGCCTGCTGCCGATCCAGCGCAACGACTTCAAGGGCATGTTCAAGGCCATGAAGGGCCTGCCGGTGACGGTGCGCCTGCTCGACCCGCCGATGCACGAGTTCCTGCCGACGGCGGCGCAGCTCGAACTGGAAATCACGCACCTGCGCCATTTGCGCGACACCATCAAGGGCCTCGAAGAGCTGCCGGAAACGCTCAAGCTTCTCAACCCCTCGCTGCACCACAAGTACGCGGACGGTCTCGGCCTGCTGACCGAGAGCCTCGATACGTTCAAGGAGAATCATCTCGACGAGGACGTCATCCTCGAAAAGGAAAAGACGCTGCGCAAGGTGCGGGCGATGGCCGAAGTGAACCCGATGCTGGGCCATCGCGGCGTGCGTCTCGGCATCACCTATCCCGAGATCTACTCGATGCAGATCCAGGCCGTGCTCGAAGCGGCTGCGCTGTGCGCCAAGGAAGGCATCGAAGTGCATCCTGAGATCATGGTGCCGCAGGTGGCGACGGTCGAGGAACTCAAGCGCATCCGCAGCTACGTTCAGCGCATCCACAAGATCGTTCAGCTCACCCACGGCATCGACGTCCAGTACAAGTTCGGCTCGATGCTCGAAGTGGTGCGCGCCTGCATGCGCGCCGGGCGCATGGCCGAGGATGCCGAATTCTTCTCTTTCGGCACCAACGACCTGACGCAGGCTACCTTCTCGTTCTCGCGCGAAGATGCCGAGAACAAGTTCCTGCCGGCCTACATCGAGACCGGCATCCTCGAAGACAATCCCTTCGAGGTGCTCGACGTCAAGGGCGTCGGCGAGGTGATGAAGATCGCCGTCGAACGCGGCCGCACCACCCGGCCCGACCTCAAGATCGGCATCTGCGGCGAACATGGCGGTCATCCGTCGTCCATCGAGTTCTGCCACAGCATCGGCCTCACCTACGTCTCCTGCTCCGGTCCGCGCGTACCCATCGCGCGACTGGCGGCGGCGCAGGCGAAGCTGAAGGAAGATGCCGGCCAGAAGGCGACGACGACCAGCTGAAAGCCGTTGCGTTCGGGGTAAGCAAGAGGCCGGATTTTTCCGGCCTCTTGACTTTGGGGTAATAGTAGACTCAAATAGTCGGACAATGAGTATCGACAAGACCCAACCCCAACCTCAACAGGAGAGATAAAAATGATCGTTATCAACGGCAAGGAAATCGGCACCGACCCCGAGGGCTATCTGGCCAATCTGGAAGACTGGTCGGAGGAGATCGCCAGCTACCTGTCCGAGCAGGACAATCTCCACCTCACCGACAGCCACTGGGAAATCATCAACTTCATGCGCGGCTATTACCAGGAAAACGGCACGGCGCCGAACCTGCGCATCCTGCAGAAGTTGCTGAAGACCGAGCTGGGCGAAGAAAAGTCCGACAAGAAATACCTGTTCGACCTCTTTCCCTACGGTCCCGCCAAGCAGGCCGCCCGCTACGCCGGCATGCCCAAGCCGACCGGCTGCGTCTGACGCGCCGTTCGGATTATCGAAAGGGCCTGGCGATCCCAGGCCCTTTTTCTTGCCCCTTGCCGGTACACTGCGCACCTCGCGTTTTCGACTGCATCCCGCCGCCCGCCGGTGCGGAGCAAAGCGCCCACTGAAACAAGCTCTCGATGCCCTACCTAAAACTCAATCGCGCCTGCCTGGCTTTCGGCCACGTTGCCCTGCTCGACCAGGCGGAATTCCAGATCGACCCCGGCGAGCGTGTCGCCCTCATCGGCCGCAACGGCACCGGGAAGTCCTCCTTGCTGGCGATCCTGGCGGGCAGCGGGCAGCGGCTCGACGACGGCGAAAGCTGGACGCAGCCCGGCATCCGCG
>CAZWFC010000273.1:0-2304 GCA_964632965.1 uncultured Rhodocyclaceae bacterium | reverse complement strand
CGCCGGTGTCGATGCCGACCGGGCAGGCCGTCGAACACAGGCCGCAGCCGGCGCAGGTGTCGAGGCCGAAATAGGCGTAGTCGTCGCCGATGCGCCCGGCCGGTTCGCCGGCGGCGCTGCGGCGCGACAGTTCGCGCCAGGCGACGATGCGCTGGCGCGGGCTGAGCGTCAGCCGGTGCGAAGGACACAGCGGTTCGCAGAAGCCGCACTCGATGCAACGGTCGATAATTTCCTCGGCGGCCGGCATCGGCTTCAGATGCCTGAGGTGCGCCTGCGGATCGTCGTTGAGTATGACGCCGGGGTTGAGCCGATTGTCGGGATCGAACAGCGCCTTGATGCGGCGCATCAGGTCGGTGGCCTGGCGGCCCCATTCCATTTCGACGAAGGGCGCCATGTTGCGGCCGGTGCCGTGTTCGGCCTTCAGCGAGCCGTCGTACTTCTCCACCACCAGCCGGCAGACGGCGTCCATGAAGCGGGCGTAGCGCGCCACCTCGGCCGGGTCGCCGAAGTCCTGGGTGAAGACGAAATGCAGGTTGCCTTCGAGCGCGTGGCCGAAGATGATTGCCTCGTCGTAGCCGTGGCTGCGCAGCAGGGCTTGCAGGTCGAGCGTGGCCGCCGCCAGCGACTCGACGGGGAAGGCGACGTCCTCGATGATGACCGTGGTGCCGGCGCGGCGCATGGCGCCGACCGAGGGGAAGGTGCCCTTGCGCACCTTCCAGTACATCTCGCAGGTGGCCGGATCGCGGGAAAATTCGGGCGCCTCGACGGTGGCGATGCCGGCGATGGCCGCCAGCGTGGCATCGATGCGTCCTTGCAGGCCGGCGGCATCGTGGCTGCGCACCTCGATCAGCAGCGCGGCGGCATCGGCACCCAGCGTGCGGATCAGCGGCGGCAGGCCGGGCTTGTTCTCCACCGAGCGCAGGGCGGGGCGGTCGAGCAGTTCGACGGCGGCCACCGGCTGCGGCTTCAGGCGGATCACCGCCTGGCAGGCGGTTTCGATGTTGGGGAAGAACACCAGGGCGCTGGCCTTGAACGGGTCTTCGGCGACGGTGCGGTAGGTGATGCGGGAGATGAAGCCCAGCGTGCCTTCCGAGCCGATCATCAGGTGGGCGAGGATGTCGACCGGGTCCGCGTAATCGACCAGCGCGTTGAGGCTGTAGCCGGTGGTGTTCTTGATCCTGAACTTGTGGCGGATGCGCGCGGCCAGTTCCTCGTCGGCGCGGGTTTTGCGGCCAAGGCGGTCGAGTTCGGCCAGGAGATCCGCGCGGTGCGCGCGGAAGGCGGCGACGCCGGCTGCGTCTTCGGTATCGAGCACGCTGCCGTCGGCGAGCACCACGCGCAGGCCGGCGAGGGTGCGGTAGCTGTTCTGCGCCGTGCCGCAGCACATGCCGGAGGCATTGTTGGCGGCGATGCCGCCGATCTTGCACGCGTTGATCGAGGCCGGGTCGGGGCCGATCTTGCGGCCGAAGGGCGCCAGGCGGCGGTTGGCCTCGGCGCCGACGACGCCGGGGCCGAGGCGTATCGTCGCCGCGTCGGCGGCGATTTCGCAGCCGGCGAAGCCTTCGCCGATCAGCACGAGGATGCCGTCGGTGATCGCCTGTCCCGAAAGACTGGTGCCGGCGGCGCGGAAGGTCACCGGGCGTCCGCTGCGCTGCGCGACGGCCAGCACATGGCGCACGTCGTCCTCGCTGTCGACGACGGCGATGATTTCCGGCGTCAGGCGATAGAAGCTGGCGTCCGTGCCGTAGGCCAGCAGGCGCAGCGGATCGGTGACGACGCGTTCCAGCGGCAGCGCCTGGCGCAAGGCCTGGAACAGGGCGCTCACGGCCGCGCTTCCCGCTCGGCGAGCAGGTCGCGCAGGCGGCGCGGCGCCGGCTTCAGCGGCGTGCGGCAGGAGGTCCAGGCGCCCTGGCGGCCGGGCGTCAGGGCGCGCAGGCGGCTCATCAGCCAGGAGCCGAGGCGATAGATGGCCGGGTGGGCGTACATCAGGGCCCAGCCGCGCCAGACGGCGGACATCAGGACGCTGTGGGCGGAGCCGCGGCCCTGGATCGCGGTCTTGCTCGGCGATCCGGCCTGCGCCTCGGTGCGCAGGCGCACCAGCAGGTCGGTGATCGGGATGCGCACCGGGCAGACGTCGACGCAGGCGCCGCACAGCGTCGAGGCGGTGACGAGATTGTGCGTGCCGGCCAGGCCGAGCAGGTGCGGCGAGATGATGACGCCGACCGGGCCGGGATAGGTGGTGCCGTAGGCGTGGCCGCCGATGCGGGCGTAGACGGGGCAGTGGTTCATGCAGGCGCCGCAGCG
>CAZWFC010000272.1:0-2348 GCA_964632965.1 uncultured Rhodocyclaceae bacterium | reverse complement strand
GGCAGCACGCCGATGTCGAGCAGGCGCGGCACGGCGCCGATGGCCGAATTGGTGTGCAGCGTCGAGAACACCTGGTGGCCGGTCATGGCGGCGCGGAAGGCCATTTCGGCGGTGTCGGCGTCGCGGATCTCGCCGACGAGGATGACATCCGGGTCCTGGCGCATCATCGAGCGGATGCCGTTGGCGAAGTCGAGCTTCGCCGACTCGGCCACCGAGGTCTGGCGGATCATGGCCATCGGGTACTCGACAGGGTCTTCGAGGGTCATGATGTTGATGCCCTCCTCGTTGACGTGGTTGAGCACCGAGTAGAGGGTGGTGGTCTTGCCGCTGCCGGTGGGGCCGGTGACGAGCAGGATGCCTTCGGGCCGGGCGATCATCAGCCGCAGCAGGTCGAGTTGGTGGGCGTCGAGGCCGAGTCCGTCGAGCGGCACGATGCCCTTCTGGCGGTCGAGAATGCGCAGCACGACGTTTTCGCCGTGGATCGTCGGCTGCGCCGCGACGCGGAAGTCCACTTCGCGGCCGCTGATGTTGAGGGAGATGCGCCCGTCCTGCGGCGCCCGCGTCTCGGCGATGTTCATGCCGCTCATGACCTTCATGCGCACGGCCATCGCCGCCCAGTAGGATTTGTGCAGGGCGCGGATCTGTCGCAGGATGCCGTCGATGCGGTAGCGGATGCGCAGGAAGTTGGCTTCCGGCTCGAAGTGGATGTCGGAGGCTTCGCGCTTCACGGCGTCGGTGAGCAGGGCGTCGACCAGCCGCACCACCGGTTGGCTGTATTCGTCCATCGTCGTGGCGAGCGAGCGGTAATCGATCTCGCCGGTCTCGATCTCGTGCAGGATGCCGTCGATAGAGAGTTCGTGGCCGTAATACTGGTCGATGGCGCGGGCGATCTCGGATTCGCCGGCGAGCAGGGTTTCGATCAGGAGTTCGTGCGGCACCAGCGCGCGCAGCTTGTCGAGCGCGACGATGTCGTTGGGGTCGGCGATGGCGATGGTGAGCTTGCGTTGCGCGGCGCGGTAGTCGAGCGGCAGCATGTGGTGACGCTTCGCCAGCTCGCGCGACACCAGTTGCAGGGCGGCCGGATCGACGATGGCATGGCTGAGGTCGACGGCCTTCTGGCCGAGGGATTCGCCGAGGGCGTCGCGCAGCGTCGCTTCGGTGACGAAGCCGAGGCTGACCAGCAGGCGGCCGACCGGCTGGTTGGATTTCATCTGTTCGAGCAGCGCGATGCGCAGCTGGTCCTCGCTGATGACGCTCTGCGCGATCAGTATCTGGCCGATGGGGCGACGATGGGGGTTGGGTGAGTTCATCGGTCCGCTGTGACCCGGCATCCGGCGGATGCCTGAAATATCAAGGTTGCAGTTCGCGCAAGCGCGTCGCCGCCTGCGCCTTGTCGAAACTCGCCGGGCGCCTGTCCGCCGCGGCCAGTGCCTGATTGTAATACTGCGCCGCCAGCTTCGATTGGCGCAGGTGGTCGAGACTGACGGCGAGGTTGAACAGGTAGTCCGGATGTTCGGGGTCGCCGGTATAGGCCTTGAAGAACGCCTGCTGGGCTTCGCTCCAGCGCCCGCCGGCGACGTAGATGTTGCCGAGCGCGAACTGGAGGAAGGGCTGGTCGGGCTGGGCGGCGATCAGCGTTTTCAGGCGGCTTTCGGAATTGACCGGATCGACCTGGCCGCGCAGGCCGAACAGTCCTGCCTGGGCGACGGCATTCTTCGGGTCGGCCTCGACTGCGCGCAGGTAGTATTCCTCGGCCTGGTCATACTGCCCCTGGCGCAACGCGATGGCGGCCATGCCCAGCAGGGCGTCGGCGTTGCGGGGCTCCGCCTTGAGCACGCCGCCATAGTCGGTCTGCGCCGCCGCCAGGTTGCCGGCGTTCAGGGCATCGAAGGCCTTCACCAGGGCCGGGTTGATCCTGGATTTCGATGTCGTGATGCGGATCGGGCTGTCCGGCGCAGGCTGGGCGGCGGTCGGGCTGCGTAGCGTCGCGGCGGAAGCGGCGGCCGGGGAAATCTCGGGCGCGGCGGGCCGGACCGCCTCGGGCGTCGGCGGCATTGCTGCCGGAGTCGCCACGGGAGACGGCGGGGGCGTCGCTGGCGCCGGCACGGAGGCCGCCGGACGCGGCGTCGGGCTGGTCGTGCCGGCCGCCAGTCCGCCGGCGGGCTGCAGTTGCAGCCAGAAATACGTGCCGATGCCGGCGACGGCGAGCAAGGTGGCGACGCCGACGGTAATCGCGAAGGCCTTGTTCCTGCCGGCCGGAGCCTGTTTCGCATCGAAAACGTTTTTGGCCGCGGTCTGTTCCTCCGCCCGGATGGCGGCCGCCTGGCGCTGCCGCAGCGCGGCGGGGT
>CAZWFC010000271.1:0-2349 GCA_964632965.1 uncultured Rhodocyclaceae bacterium | reverse complement strand
GGTCTGGATCAGCGTCAGCGCTTCGAGCAGTTCGTCGAGCGTGCCGAAGCCGCCGGGCATCACCACGTAGGCGGTGGCGAAGCGCACGAACATATACTTGCGCGCGAAGAAGTGGCGGAAGCTCTGCGAGATATCTTGGTAGGGGTTGGCCTTCTGCTCCATCGGCAACTGGATGTTGAGGCCGACCGACGGGCTCTTGCCTTCGAAGGCGCCCTTGTTGGCGGCTTCCATGACGCCGGGGCCGCCGCCGGAAATGACGGCGAAGCCGGCATCGGACAGCAGGCGCGCGATGCGCTCGGTCAGCAGGTAGACGCCCGAACCCGGCGCCACGCGGGCGCTGCCGAAGATGCTCACCGCCGGGCGGATGGCGCTCAAGCGCTCGGTCGCCTCGACGAACTCTGACATAATGCCGAAGACGCGCCACGCCTCGCGGGCCGTGTTCGAGGGCTTCGCCAGCCACGGGTCGGCGGTTTTCGGCAGCTTGTTCAATACGCTCATGCGTTCTTCCTCATATCCCTGAATCCATGCTCCTGCTTGTCGACGGTTCGTCCTATCTCTACCGCGCCTTCCATGCCCTGCCCGACCTGAGGAACAAGTCGGGCGAGCCGACCGGGGCCGTGTACGGCGTCATCAGTATGCTACGGCGCCTCGAAGCCGACCACAAGGCGGATTACCGCGCCGTGGTCTTCGACGCCAAGGGCAAGACCTTCCGCGACGAATGGTATCCCGAGTACAAGGCCCACCGGCCGGCCATGCCGGACGATCTGGTCGGCCAGATCGAGCCGCTGCACGCCTGCATCCGCGCGCTGGGCTGGCCGCTGATCATGATCGACGGCGTCGAGGCCGACGACGTCATCGGCACCCTGACGCGGCAGGCCGCCGCGGCCGGCATCGACGCCCTCGTTTCCACCGGCGACAAGGACCTCGCGCAACTGGTGAATCCGCATGTGCGGCTCGTCAACACCATGACGAACGAGTTGCTCGACGAGGCCGGCGTGCTGGCCAAGTTCGGCGTCGCGCCGGACCGCATCGTCGATTACCTGGCGCTGATGGGCGACAGCGTCGACAACGTGCCCGGCGTCGAGAAAGTTGGTCCGAAGACCGCCGTGAAGTGGCTGACGCAGTACGGCTCGCTCGACGGCGTCGTCGCCCATGCCGACGAAATCGGCGGCGTGGTCGGCGCCAACCTGAAGAAGCACCTCGATTTCCTGCCGCTGGGCCGTAAGCTCGTCACCGTCGCCTGCGACCTCGACCTGCCGGTGGCTGTGCGCGACCTCGTGCCGACCGCGCACGACAACGCCACGCTGGCGACGATGTACGCGCGGCTCGAATTCAAGCAATGGCTGAAGGAAGTCCAGGCCGGCGCGCCGGCAGACCCCGCGGCGGCCGCGCCGACGCTGACCGACGATCATCGCGGCCGGTACGAAACCATCCTCGCCTGGGACGCTTTCGACGCCTGGCTGGCGCGCATCGAAGCGGCGCCGCTGACCGCGCTCGACACCGAGACCACCGATCTCGACCCGATGAAGGCCCGGCTGGTGGGCATTTCCTTCGCCACCGTGGCGGGCGAGGCCGCCTATCTGCCGCTCGACCACCGCTACGCCGGCGCCCCCGACCAGTTGCCGCTGGCCGAAGCCCTCGCCCGGCTCAGGCCCTGGCTCGAATCGGCGCAGCATGCCAAGCTCGGCCAGCACCTCAAGTACGACCGCCACGTCTTCGCCAACCACGGCATCGATTTGCGCGGCATCACGGAAGACACGCTGCTCGAATCCTACGTACTCGAATCCGACAAGACGCACGACCTGGGCGCGCTGGCCGCGCGCCATGCCGGCCTGAAGACGATTTCCTACGACGAGATCACCGGCAAGGGCGCAGCGCGCATATCCTTCGCCGAGGTGCCGCTGGAGCGCGCCGGCGAATACGCCGCCGAGGATGCCGACATCACGCTGCGCGTGCACCAGGCCCTCGCGCCGCAGCTGGCGGCGGAACCGAAGCTGGCCAGCCTCTATCGCGACATCGAGCTGCCGGTGGCCGAGATCCTCTACCGCATGGAACGCAACGGCATGCTGATCGACGTCTTCGCGCTGGCGCAGCAGAGCGAGGAACTCGGCCGCAAGCTGATGGCCATCGAAGCCGAAGCCCATGCCATCGCCGGCCAGCCCTTCAACCTCAATTCGCCCAAGCAGCTCGCCGAAATCCTGTTCGAGAAGCAGGGCCTGCCGGTGGTCAAGCGCACGCCGACCAAGGCGCCCTCGACCGACGAGGAAGTACTCGAACAGCTGGCGCTCGACTACCCGCTGCCGAAGAAGATTCTCGACCACCGCAGCTTCGCCAAGCTCAAGAACACCT
>CAZWFC010000270.1:0-2355 GCA_964632965.1 uncultured Rhodocyclaceae bacterium | reverse complement strand
ATCGACGTCGACACCTACCGCGGCACGCTCTCCGGCGTGCCGCGGCTGGTCGAGATACTGCGCCGCCACCAGGCCGGCGCCACCTTCCTGTTCTCGCTCGGCCCGGACCACACCGGCCGCGCCATCAAGCGCGTCTTCCGTCCCGGCTTCATGCAGAAGGTCGGCCGCACCTCCGTGCTGTCGCACTACGGCCTGCTCACGCTGATGTACGGCACGGTGCTGCCCGGCCCGAACATCGGCCGCCGCTGTGCCGACATCCTGCGCGGCGTGCGCGATGCCGGCTACGAGGTCGGCATCCATTGCTGGGACCACGTCAAATGGCAGGACGGCGTCGAAAAGGCCGGCGCCGCCTGGACCCGCGCCGAAACGGACAAGGCCTGCGCGCGCTTCGAGAAGGTCTTCGGCGAACCGGCGCGCAGCTGCGGCGCCGCCGGCTGGCAGATGAACGTGCATGCGCTGCGCCTCGAACAGCGCCTCGGCTTCGACTACGCCTCGGACACGCGCGGCACGCGGCCCTTCCTCCCCGTCTGGGACGGCGAGATCGTGCGCTGCCCGCAGCTGCCCACCACGCTGCCGACGCTTGATGAACTGATCGGCATCGACGCGGTCACAGCAGACAACGTGCACGAAAAGCTGCTCGCACTCACCGCCGCGCCGGGCGACCATGTCTTCACCCTGCACGCCGAACTCGAAGGCATGAAGCTCGCACCCGTTTTCGAGCGCCTGCTGGCCGGCTGGCGCGAGCAGGGCTACGAAATCGTGCCGCTGCGCGAGTTGCGCGCCGGGCTGGACATCGCCAAGCTGCCGCGTTGCGAGATGGTGCGCGGCGAAGTCGCCGGGCGCTCGGGGACCCTGATGGTCCAGGGCGCGGAATTTCTCGCCGACTACCAGGAGGCCGCATGACCGAAACATCTTCCGCCGTCGGACTCGAAGTGCCGGACTTCTCGGCTCCCGCCACCGGCGGCAAGGACTTCCGCCTCGCCGACCAGCGCGGCAAGCCCTGCGTCATCTACTTCTACCCGAAGGACAACACGCCCGGCTGCACCACCGAGGCCGGCCAGTTCCGCGACCTGCACGCCGAGTTCGTGCAACGAGGCTGCGCGGTCTTCGGCGTCTCGCGCGACAGCCTGAAGTCCCACGACGGCTTCAAGGCCAAGCTCGGCCTGCCCTTCGAGCTCATCGCCGATACCGGCGAGAGCGCCTGCCGCCTGTTCGGCGTCATCAAAACCAAGACCCTCTACGGCAAGCAGGTACAGGGCGTGGAACGCAGCACCTTCCTCATCGACAAGGACGGCGTCCTGCGCCGCGAATGGCGCGCGCTGAAGGCCGACGGCCACGCCGCCGAAGTCCTGCGGGCTGTCGCAGAACTGTAATTCGCCGGAATTGAGGCGGAATCCGCCGCCTCTTTTCCGCGCATCGAAGGCACGGCAATGGCTATCGTGAGGCCATCCCCCCACGCGAGGTCGCCATGAACGCCAAGCGCACGTCCAAGTCCGCCACCAAGCTCTTCGTCCTCGACACCAACGTGCTCATGCACGACCCGACGAGCCTGTTCCGCTTCGAGGAACACGACATCTTCGTACCGATGATGACGCTCGAAGAGCTCGACGCCAACAAGAAGGGCATGTCGGAAGTCGCGCGCAACGCCCGCCAGGCCAGCCGTACGCTGGACGAAATCGTTTCCGGCTGCGAAGAAGGCATCAAGCACGGCGTCCCCCTGACCGGCCCCTCGCACGACCTTGCCACCGGCCGCCTCTATCTGCAGACCGAAGCCATCAACGGCGTGCTGCCGTCCTCGCTGCCGACGGCCAAGGCGGACAATCAGATCATCGCCGTGGTGATGCACCTGACCGAGGTCTTCCCCAAGCGGCCGGTGATCCTGGTGTCGAAAGACATCAACATGCGCATCAAGGCGCGCGCGCTCGGCCTCGAATCGCAGGACTACTTCAACGACAAGGTGCTGGAGGATACCGACCTCCTCTACACCGGCATGATGGAGCTGCCCGGCGACTTCTGGGAAACCCACGGCAAGGACATGAAGTCGTGGAAGGAGGAAGGCCGCACCTACTACCAGGTGCAGGGCCCGCTCTGCCCCGACCTGCTGGTCAACGAATTCGTGCACCTCGAACCCGGCCCCGCCGTCGACCGCCCCTTCCATGCCTTCGTGCGCGAACGCAACGGCAAGAAGGCCGTGCTGTCGACCCTGACCGACTACAGCCACAGCAAGAACGCCGTATGGGGCATCACCGCGCGCAATCGCGAACAGAGCTTCGCCCTCAACCTGCTGATGGACCCGGAGATCGACTTCGTTACCCTGCTCGGCCAGGCCGGCACCGGCAAGACCCTGCTGACGCT
>CAZWFC010000269.1:0-2369 GCA_964632965.1 uncultured Rhodocyclaceae bacterium | reverse complement strand
TCGACGTGCGCCTGAAGCGCGTCGACCTGCCGCCGGAAGTCTCCGAGTCGGTCTATCGCCGCATGGAGACGGAGCGCAAGCGCGTCGCCAACGAATTGCGCTCGCAGGGCGCGGCCGATGCCGAGAAGATCAAGGCCGACGCCGACCGGCAGCGCGAGGTGATCGTCGCCGAAGCCTATCGCGATGCGCAGAAGATCAAGGGCGAGGGCGATGCCAAGGCGGCTGCGCTCTATGCCGGCGCCTTCGGCCAGAACCCGGAGTTCTACGCGTTCTACCGCAGCCTCGAAGCCTATCGCGGCAGCTTCAAGAACAAGAGCGACGTGCTGGTCGTCGAGCCGAATTCCGACTTCTTCAAGTACCTGAAGAGTGCCGGAAAGCCCGGCAAATGAGGCGGGGAAAACCCTGAACCGATGGTTTCCACGCTGCTGCTCGCCCTGGCCCTGATGCTGGTCATCGAAGGTGTCCTGCCCTTTCTCGCGCCGCGCGTCTGGCGCGAGACCTTCCGTCGCGCCATCGAACTGGGCGACGGCCAGATCCGTTTCATCGGCCTGACCTCCATGGTCGTAGGCCTTGTCCTTCTGATGATCGCCAGGTGATATGAGCGCTAAACGCCGCTGGCTGCTGCCCGAAGCCATTGAAGACCTGCTGCCTGCCGAGGCGCGCCAGGTCGAAGTTCTCCGCCGTCGCGTGCTCGATGCGTTCACCCGCAGCGGCTATGAGTTCGTTGCGCCGCCACTGCTGGAATACGTCGAGTCGCTGCTGACCGGCAGCGGCCACGATCTGGACCTGCGCACCTTCAAGCTGATCGACCAACTGTCGGGGCGTACGCTCGGCGTCCGTGCCGACATCACGCCGCAAGTGGCGCGCATCGATGCGCACCTGCTCAACCGCAAGGGCGTCGCCCGCCTCTGCTATTGCGGCAGCGTGCTGCATGCCCTGCCGGCCAGCCTGCTGGCGTCGCGCGAGCCGATCCAGATCGGCGCCGAGCTTTACGGCCATGCCGGCATCGAGGCGGATAGCGAAATCGTCCGCCTGCTGGCGCGGGCGCTGGCCCTGTGCGAGATTCCCACGGCCCGCATCGATCTCGGCCACATCGGCATCTTCCGCGCCCTGGCCGCCAAGGCCGGAATTTCCGGTGAGGCCCAGCAGGAGCTGTTCGCCGTGTTGCAGGCCAAGGATGCATCGACCTTGCGCGAATTGGTCGCCGGCCTTGCCGAGCCCTTGCGCTCGGCCTTCCTCGCCCTGCCCGAATGCTATGGCGGCGTCGAGGTGCTCGACGCGGCGGCGCGCCGCCTGCCCGACCTGCCGGAGATTCGCGCGGCGCTCGACGGACTGCGCCGCCTGGCGGCCGAACTGGCCGACCTGCCGCTCGGCTTCGATCTCGCCGACCTGCGCGGCTACCACTATCACAGCGGCGTCGTCTTCGCCGCCTACTGCGACGGCAGTCCCGGCGCGGTGGCCCTGGGCGGGCGCTACGACCAGGTCGGACAGTCTTTCGGCCGCGGCCGGCCGGCGACCGGTTTCTCGCTCGATCTGCGGGTCGTTGCGCGCCTTGCGCCGGCGCCGGCCGCCAGCGGCGCCATCCTGGCGCCCTGGCCCGCGGATGATGGGTTGCACAAGGAAGTCGAACGCCTGCGCGCTGCGGGCGAGATCGTGATGTTTGCTTTGCCGGGGCATGATGGCACCTGGTCGGATGCGGGCTGTGACCGCCAGCTGGTGCGGCGCGGCAGCGAATGGATAATTCAAACTTTGAAGGAAGATTGACATGGCTTTGAGCGCCGCTCGTAATGTCGTGGTCATTGGTACCCAGTGGGGCGACGAAGGCAAGGGCAAGATCGTCGATTGGTTGACCGATCATGCGCAAGGTGTGGTGCGCTTCCAGGGCGGCCACAATGCCGGCCATACGCTGGTCATCGGCGGCAAGAAAACCGTGTTGCACCTGGTGCCCTCGGGCGTCCTGCGCGAAGGCGTCGTCTGCTACATCGGCAACGGTGTCGTGCTGTCGCCGGAAGCGCTGCTCAAGGAACTCGACGAGCTCAAGGCGGCCGGCGTCGATGCCGAGTCACGCATCCGCATTTCCGAAGCCTGCCCGCTGATCATGCCTTATCACCAGGCGCTCGACGTCGCCCGCGAAGTGGCCAAGGGCGCCAACAAGATCGGCACCACCGGCCGCGGCATCGGCCCGGCCTACGAAGACAAGGTGGCGCGGCGCGGACTGCGCCTGCAGGACCTGATGCATCCCAAGCGTTTCGCCGAAAAGCTGGTGGAAGTCCTCGACTACCACAACTTCGTGCTGAAGAATTACCTCGGCGCCGCGCCGGTCGATTTCCAGAAGACGCTCGACGGCGCATTGGCCATCGCGCCGCGGC
>CAZWFC010000268.1:0-2390 GCA_964632965.1 uncultured Rhodocyclaceae bacterium | reverse complement strand
GCCGATTTCCTCGGGCGGGTTCTGCAGGTCGGCGTCGAGCGTGACGACGATGGCGCCGCGGCAATGCTCGAAGCCGGCCATGATCGCCATGTGCTGGCCGGCGTTGGCGGCCAGCAGGATGGCGCGCGTGACGTCGGGGCGCTGTTCCCACTGCGCGCGCAGCATGGCCGCCGAGCGGTCCTTGCTGCCGTCGTTGACGAAGACGATTTCGTAGGCGGTGCCCAGTGCGTCGAGGGCCGGATAGAGCCGCGCGAACAGGGCCGGCAGGCCGGCTTCTTCGTTATAGACGGGAACGACGACGGAGATTTCGGGTGCGGACATGTTCAGCCTTACATCGATTCGAGTTCGAGCACGGCGACGCTGATGTGTCTGCCGAAGTGGAGGTCGAAACCCTCCCATTGCGTATAGAGACCCAGGCGGGCCCGGACGGCTTCCTTCATTTCGTAGTCCTGCCTGCCGGCGTCGTATTCGCGCTTCACCGTCTCGAACAGCGTGGCGAGGTAGTCGCGGTAGGCGGCGACGATCTTGCGTTCGCCGGTGGCGCCATGGCCCGGTACGAACACGGTGGCGGCGGTGGCCAGGGCGCGGTCGCAGGCGGCGACGTTGCCGCGGAAAGTGCCGTCGTCCATGCGGCCGAAGCGGCCGTTCATGACGTTGTCGCCGAGGAAGAGGACGCCGTCTTCGACGACCTCGATCATGATGTCGGTCTTCGAATGGGCGTCGGCCGGCGCGTGGATGCGGAAATTCAGGCCGCCGGCGGCGAATGCGGCGTTCTCGGTCAGCGCCGTGGTCGGCACGATGGCGCGGGTGCCGCGGGTGAAGCCCGCCGTCAGCTTCTCCATGGTGGCCAGCCACTTCGCGCCTTCGCCGGCGTGGGCGGCGCGGATCATGTCGGGATGGGCCATGAGAATGGCCTGCGGATAGGCCTCGCGGATGGCCTGGTTGCCTAGCCAGTGGTCGCCGTGGACATGCGTGTTGACGACATGGGTGACGGGCTTGGCGGTGAGCCGGCGGATCTGGCGCAGCAGCATGCGGCCGGCCTGGACGCTGGAACCCGGGTCGACGACGACGACGCCGTCGGCCGTCTCGACGAAGGCCGGGTTGTTCATGAAGCCCTGGTTTTCCGGCGACGGGTCGCCGAGCGGGCCGTGGATCACCCAGGTATGGGCGGCGACCTTCACCGGCGTGTAGTCGCGCAGCTCGGCCGCCAGGCCGGGCCGGGCGGCGATGAAGGCGAGCAGCAGGGCGATCAGGCGCAACAGCGGGTTCAAGCAGGAGCCTCCGTCAGCAAGCGGCGCGCCGCGGCAGGATGTCCGTCAATGCAGCGCAGACGCGCTCGACATCCGCATCGGCCATGGCCGGGAAGAGCGGCAGTGTAACGGTTTGGCGGCCGATACGCTCGGCGTGCGGGAAGTCGCCTTCCTGCCAGCCGAGCTTGCGGTAGAGGGTGAAGAGATGCAGGGCCGGGTAGTGCACGCCGACGCCGATGCCGCGTTCCTTCATCGCCGCGACGAAAGCGGCGCGATCGGTGCCGGGTGGCAGCAGCGGCTGGAACATGTGCCAGTTGGAATTTGCGAAATCGCGCGGCGGCAAAGCGAGGCCGATGTCTGCGGCGACCGGTTCGAGCCGATCGAAGTAGCGGCGCGCGAGCTCGCGGCGGCGCGCGGTGAAGGCCGCCAGATGCGGCAGCTGGCCGAGGCCGATGGCGGCGGCGATGTCGGTGAGGTTGAACTTGCCGCCGAGCACATCGACGTCCATGCCGCCGTCGGGGAAGCGCTGGACGCCCTGCAGGCGCAGGCGCTCGCACAGCGCCGGATCGATGTCCGCCGGCAGCACCAGGGCGCCGCCCTCGCTGGTGGTGAGGTTCTTGTTGGCGTGGAAGCTGAAGGAGACGAAGTCGCGTTCGTTGCCAAATGAGGAGCCGATGGGCTTGCCGTTCCACGCGGCGCCCAGCGACTGGGCGGCGTCCTCAATAACGCGCAGCTTGTGCTGTCCGGCGATGGCATAGATGGCGTCGCGGTCGGCCGGCAGGCCGGCGAGGTCGACGGGGATGACGGCCTTGGTCTTCGGCGTGACGGCGGCGGCGATCTTCGCCGGGTCGATGTTGCGCGTGGCCGGATCGACGTCGGCGAACACCGGCGTGGCGCCGACTTCGAGGATGACGTTGGCGGTGGCGACCCAGGTCAGCGGCGTGGTGATGACTTCGTCGCCGGGGCCGACGCCGGCCAGCCGCAGGGCGACTTCCAGCGTCGCCGTGCCCGAGTTGAAGGCGCGCACCGTGCGGCCGCCGCAGTGGGCGGAAAGCGCCGCCTCGAAGGCCTGCACCTTGGGGCCGCTGGTGATCCAGCCGGAACGCAGCACCTCGCCGACGGCGGCGATGGTCGCTTCGT
>CAZWFC010000267.1:0-2411 GCA_964632965.1 uncultured Rhodocyclaceae bacterium | reverse complement strand
GCCTCGATGGCGGCGTTGAGCGCCAGCAGGTTGGTCTGGTAGGCGATGTCGTCGACGATGCCGATCCGGCCGGCGATCTGCTGCATGGCCGCGAGGGTTTCCCGCACCGATGCGCCCGAGCGTTCCGCTTCGTGCGCCGACTGTTCGGCCATGCCGTTGGTGACGCCGGCGTTCTCCGTGTTCTGCGCGATGGAGGCAGTCATTTGCTCGATGCTCGCGGTCGTCTGCTCGATGCTCGCGGCTTGTTCGGATGCGGCTTGCGACAGTGATTGCGAGGTGGCCGACACTTGCTGGGCGGCGTTGTTGATCGCGTCGGAAGTCGTGCTGACCTCGCCGATGACGCCGCCGAGCTTGTCGATCATCGCCTGCATCGAGCGCTTGAGGTCGGCGATTTCGTCGCGTCCCGACGTAGCGCATTGGACGGTGAGGTTGCCTTGCGCCAGTTGGTCGGCCGCTGTCACGGCTTCGAGCAGGGGCCGGGTGATGGAGCGGGCGACGGCAAGGCCGAGGACGATGGCCATCAGCGCGGCGACGATGCCGCTGCCGATCATCCACGCACGGGCCGACCGGTACGCGGTGGCGGCCGTCGCGTTGAGTTCCTTCGCTTCCGTACCAAAGTGCTTGCCGAGGTCGGCGACGGCCTTGGTCAGTGCGTTCTGACGCGGATTGAGCTGTTTCAGGAGGGCGACGTTGGCCTCGCGGAATTCCCCTTTGAGCAGCAGTTCCCGCACCGGTTTCAGGCCCTGCTCGACCAGCGCCTGGCGCGTCTCGGCAAAGGCTGCCACCAGCCTGGCTTCGTCGGGGTCCGCCACACGGCGCGCCGAAAAGGAAGACCAGGTCTGCTCGATGTCGGCGAGACGCTTCGCAATGGCGTCGGTGTGCATCGTCGTCGCATGGTCGTGCATGGACAGGAAGGGGCTGTCCGGTGCGTGCTGGAGTGCCAGCAGCACCTGCGAGCGGGCTTCGGCGAAGTCGTTCTGCATTGCCGCCAGTTCGTTGCGCGGCACGACGTTGTTGTCGTAGGCGTCCTCGTTCTGAGCGACGAGCTGGGCCATGTTCAGCAAGCCGAAGGCGGCGATGGCGACCATCAGCGCGACGAGCGTCGCGAGGAGGGCAGCGAGGCGGGGGCCGATACGCAGGGCATGGAGCAGGGACATGGAAGGATTTCTCCGGGGAAGCGTCGTGATCGCGGCGGCAAGGTGCGCGGCGGGTGCCGCCGCGCGCCTTGCACCGGAGGACTCAGGCGGCCGCTGTCTCCAGGGCTTGCGGCGAGGCATTGCCGGCGTCGGCAATCACCGCCATCTCGTCGACGGAGAGCACGCGCATGATGTCGAGGATGATGACGAACTTGCTGTCGACCTTGCCCATGCCGGCGATGAAGTCGGCGCGTATCTTGGCACCGAAGGCGGGTGCCGGCTCGATCTGCGTGCCGGGGATTTCCAGTACCTCGGAAACCGCATCGACCATGATGCCCAGGTCGTGCTTGCCTTCCTCCTGCTGCATCTCGACGATGACGATGCAGGTGCGCCGCTGCACCTCGGAGGTCTTGCCGCCGAAGCGGGCCGCCAGGTCGATCACCGGCACCACGGCGCCGCGCAGGTTGATGACGCCGCGAATGAAGGGCGGCATCATCGGAATCTCGGTGAGATTGCCGTATTCGATGATCTCCTTGACGTTGAGTATGCCTACGGCGTACATCTCGCCGGAAAGCGTGAACGTCAGGTACTGGTGGGCTTCGCCGGCCGAGGACAGCTGGCGGGCGGCCGTCAGCGCCTGTTGCGCGGTTTGTTGCTGCGTTTGAACTTGGGTTCCCATGATGGTCTCCGTACCTCAGAAGCGTTCGAAGTCCTGTTCGCTGGCGGCGGCCGACGAGGCCAGCTTGGCGACCGGGCGGGCCGTCTTGGTGGCGCGTCCGGTTGCCGGCGTACGCGCGGCCGGGGTGCGGCCGGCCGATGCGCCGTCGATCCTGAAGAAGGACATCAGTTCCTGCAACTGGCTGGCCTGGCCGCCCATCTCTTCGGCGGTGGCCGCCAGTTCCTCGGAGGCGGAGGCGTTCTGCTGCGTCGCCTGGTTGAGCTGGCCCATGGCGCCGTTGATCTGGCCGACGCCGGCGCTCTGCTCCTGGCTGGCGGCGGCGATTTCCTGCACCAGGTCCGAGGTCTTCTTGATGCTCGGCACCATCTCGTCGAGCAGCTTGCCGGCCTTCTCGGCCATCTTGACGCTGGAGCCGGCCAGTTCGCCGATCTCCTGTGCCGCGACCTGGCTGCGCTCGGCCAGCTTCCTCACTTCGGCGGCGACCACCGCGAAGCCCTTGCCGTGTTCGCCGGCGCGGGCCGCCTCGATGGCGGCGTTGAGTGCCAGCAGGTTCGTTTGATAGGCGATGTCGTCGATGATGCCGATCTTGCCGGCGA
>CAZWFC010000266.1:0-2500 GCA_964632965.1 uncultured Rhodocyclaceae bacterium | reverse complement strand
CACCCAGGTGCTGATGCGGGCGATGCAGTACGCGGCGACCTTCGGCTTCGCGGTCTGGTTGCAGGACCAGGACCCCTACCTGGCGAAGAACGGAGTCGCCCACGACGGCGAAGTCGCCACTCGACTGGGTCTGACCGGCATCCCGGCGGTTGCCGAAACGATCGCGCTGGCGACCATCCTGCATCTGGCGCAGGAAACCGGCGCGCGCCTGCATGTGACGCGCGTTTCCAGCGCCGCGGGCATGGAAATGATCCGCGCCGCGCGCGCCGCCGGCATCGCGGTGAGCTGCGACGTCGCCGCGCATCATCTGCATCTGTGCGAGAACGACATCGGTTACTTCAATCCCCACGCCCGGCTCGATCCGCCGCTGCGTTCGCAGCGCGACCGCGACGCCCTGCGCGCCGGCCTGGCCGATGGCACGATCGATGCGCTGTGTTCGGACCATACGCCGGTCGACGACGACGGCAAGCAGGCGCCCTTCGCCGAAGTCGAGGTGGGAGCGACGGCGCTGGAACTGCTGCTGCCGCTGACGCTCAAATGGGCCAGCGAAGCGAAGCTGCCGCTGGCGCAGGCTCTGGCGCGGGTGACCTGCGATCCGGCGCGCATTCTCGGTCTGGATGCCGGCACGCTCGGCGTCGGCCGCGCGGCGGACATCTGCGTTTTCGATCCGGTGGCGCCGGTGCGCGTGACGCGCGAACGCCTGAAGAGCCAGGGCAAGAACACGCCTTTCCTCGGTCTGGAAGTGGCCGGCGAAGTCAGGTTCACCCTGATCGACGGTCACCTCGCCTATTCGGCGCCGATGGCTTAACGCTCATGGTCGCGAGCCACCCGCCGATGATGAAACACGCGAAAGGCGAATAACGGGCCCGCCCCTCCCATCCTCCCCTCGCGGGGAGGCTACTGGTTTGCTCGCTGCGCTCGATGTTTTACCCGAAGGCCGATGGGCTGTTTCACGCTAAAGGCTCAAACCGACCAGCGTCCCCTGTTCGATCGCGCGCTTGGCGTCGAGTTCGCTCGCGACGTCGGCGCCGCCGATCAGCGTGGCCGGCACGCCGGCCGCTTCCAGCCCGGCCAGCAAATCGCGGCGCGGGTCCTGGCCGGCGCAGACGACGACGGTATCGACGGCGAGCAACCGTTCTTCTCCGCCGATGCGGACATGCAGTCCGGCGTCGTCGATCTTCAGGTAGTCGACCCCCGCCAGCATCTGCACGCCGTGCCGCAGCAGCGTGGCGCGGCGCGCCCAGCCGGTTGTCCTGGCGAGACCGTCGCCGACCTTGCTGGTCTTGCGCTGGAGTAGCCAGACCTGGCGCGGCACGGTCGGCGGCACGGGAGCGGCCAGGCCGCCGCGGTCGCGGAATTCCGGATCGACGCCCCATTCGGCCTGGAAGGCGGCGATGCTGTGCGAGCCGTCGTGCGTGAGCAGTTCGGCGACATCGAAACCGATGCCGCCGGCGCCGATCACGGCGACGCGCGGGCCGGCCTCGACGCGGCCTGCGATGACGTCCATGTAGCCGGCGACCATCGGATGGTCGATGCCGGGAATCGCCGGCCGTCGCGGCCGGATGCCGGTGGCCAGGACGACATGGTCGCTGCCGTGCAAGGCCGCCGCGACGACGCGGGCGCCGAGCCGGACGTCGACGCCGGTTTGCCGCAGGCGTGCGGAAAAGTAGCGCAGGGTTTCGCCGAACTCCTCCTTGCCCGGAATGCGCCGCGCCAGGTTGAACTGGCCGCCGACGGTCTCGTGCTCGTCGTAGAGCGTGACCGCGTGGCCGCGCTCGGCCAGCGTCGTGGCGCAGGCCAGGCCGGCCGGACCGGCGCCGACGACGGCGATGCGTTTTGCGGCCGGCGCCGGCTCCGGACGCAGCTCGCTTTCGCGGCAGGCATAGGGATTGACGAGGCAGGATGACGTTTTGCCGGCGAAGATGTGGTCGAGACAGGCCTGGTTGCAGGCGATGCAGGTGTTGATGTCGGCCTCGCGGCCGGCGGCGGCCTTGTTCACGAAGTCGGCGTCGGCGAGGAAGGGCCGCGCCATCGAGACCATGTCGGCGTTGCCTTCGGCGAGGATGGCTTCGGCCAGGGCGGGATCGTTGATGCGGTTGGTCGCGATCAGCGGGATGCCGATTTCCGGCTTGAGTCGGCGCGTCAGCCAGGCGAAGGCGCCGCGCGGCACCATGGTGGCGATGGTCGGGATGCGCGCCTCGTGCCAGCCGATGCCGCTGTTGATGAGCGTGGCGCCGGCCCGCTCGACGGCCTTGGCCAGCAACACGACTTCCTGCCAGTCGCTGCCGTCCGCCACGAGATCGATCAGCGACAGGCGGAAAACGAGGATGAAATCCCGGCCGACCGCCGCGCGCGTGCGGCGCACGATGTCGACGGCGAAGCGGCTGCGGTTCTCGAAAGAGCCGCCCCAGCGGTCGGTGCGGCGGTTGGAGCGCGGCGCGACGAACTGGTTGATCAGGTAGCCTTCCGAGCCCATGATCTCGACGCCGTCGTAGCCGGC
>CAZWFC010000265.1:0-2505 GCA_964632965.1 uncultured Rhodocyclaceae bacterium | reverse complement strand
GGTTGGATTGGCCGCGGCCGTTGGGGCCGAGCACGCCCGCCAGCTGGCCGGGGAAGAGCACGGTGGTCGGATCGACGAAGGACTTGAGGCCGGAGAGTTTGAGCTTGGTGAGGCGCACTTGGAAATCGGATAATTGGCTGCGGACGGCGGCCTTCGCAGGGGCCACGGCGCCACGGGGTTTCAAAATGACCGTGCATTATAATCGCAACCCAGCCAACCCCGCGCCTGCCGTTCCAAGCCAATATCATGACCACCCGTCCCGCCAAGCAACTGGAAACCTTCGTCAACCCCGCGCCGCACCGGGATTACCAGATCCACATGGAAATCCCTGAATTCACGTGCCTTTGCCCCAAGACCGGGCAGCCCGACTTCGCCGTGCTGACGCTCGATTACGTGCCCGACAAGCTCTGCGTCGAGCTCAAGAGCCTGAAGCTCTATGCCTGGAGCTTCCGCGACGAAGGCCACTTCCACGAGGACGTGACCAACCGCATCCTCGACGATCTGGCGAAAGCCACCAAGCCGCGCTTCATGCGGCTCACCGCCCGCTTCTACGTGCGCGGCGGCATTTTCACCAACGTCGTCGCCGAGCACCGCAAGAAAGGCTGGAAGCCGGCGCCGCGTGTCGAACTCGCCGAATTCGCCGGCCAATCGAACGTCAGGGGTTGAATCCAGTGAATCCGCATCTCGCCAAGCTCCAGCCCTACCCATTCGAGAAACTGCGCCAGCTGTTCGCCGGCATCACGCCACCGGCCGGCCTGAAGGAAATCAAGCTGTCCATCGGCGAGCCGCAGCACGGCACGCCCGAGTTCATCAAGACCGCCCTGATCGCCGGCCTCGGCGGCCTTGCCGCCTATCCCGCGACCAACGGCAGCGACGCCCTGCGCGGCACCATCGCGGCCTGGATCGCCCGCCGCTACGGCATCCAGGCGCCGGACGCCGCGAGCCAAGTGCTGCCGGTCACCGGCTCGCGCGAAGCCTTGTTTGCCTTCGCCCAGTGCATCGTCGATTCCAGCCGGCCCGAGGCGCTGGTGCTGTCGCCCAACCCGTTCTACCAGATCTACGAGGGCGCAGCCTTTCTCGCCGGCGTGACGCCCGCCTTCCTCAACCAGGTGCCGGAAAACGCCTTCGCCATGGACTTCTGCTCGATACCGGCGGACACATGGCGGCGCGTGCAGTTGGTCTACGTCTGCTCGCCCGGCAATCCGACCGGCAAGGTGATGACGCTGGACGAATGGCGCACGCTGTTCGAGCTTGCCGATGAATACGGCTTCGTCATCGCCGCCGACGAGTGCTATTCGGAAATCCATTTCGACGAGGCCGCCCCGCCGCTGGGCAGCCTGGAAGCAGCGCGCCGACTGGGACGCGACGACTACCGCAACCTCGTCATGTTCTCCAGCCTGTCGAAGCGCTCAAACGTACCGGGCATGCGCTCGGGCTTCGTCGCCGGCGATGCCGCGATCCTGAAGAAATTCTGGCTCTACCGCACCTACCACGGCTGCGCCATGAGCCCGGCGGTGCAGCACGCCAGCGTCGCGGCCTGGAACGACGAAGCGCACGTGCTCGACAACCGCCGCCTCTACCAGGAAAAGTTCGCGCGCGTGACGCCGCTGGTAGCCAGGCATCTCGCCACGCAGCAGCCCGACGCCGGCTTCTATCTTTGGGCACGCACCCCCATCAGCGATACTGATTTCGCCCGCGAACTGCATCGTCAATATAATGTGACAGTTCTGCCGGGAAGCTATCTGGCACGGGAAGCCGGCGGCATCAATCCCGGCAAGAATTTCATCCGCATCGCGCTCGTCGCCGGACTCGACGAATGCCTGGAAGCCGCGCAGCGGATCAGCGATTTCTGCCAATCACTCTAATTACGCTAGGACTGAACATGCACGCACTGCAAAGCATCATCGACGAGGCCTGGGAACATCGCGCCGAATACAAGCCGGGCGCCGCGCCCGCCAAGATCGGCGAAGCCGTCGAACTCATCCTCAACGACCTCGATGCCGGCAAGCTGCGTGTCGCCGAAAAGATCAACGGCCAGTGGGTCACCCACCAGTGGATCAAGAAGGCCGTGCTGCTGTCCTTCCGCCTCGAAGACAACCGCCTCATGGACGGCGGGCCGATGCGCTACTTCGACAAGGTGCCGACCAAGTTCGCCAGCTACGACACCCACACCTTCCAGAAGGGCGGTTTCCGCGTCGTGCCGCCGGCCACGGCCCGCCGCGGCGCCTTCATCGCCCGCAATGTCGTGCTGATGCCCAGCTACGTGAACATCGGCGCCTATGTCGATGAAGCCACCATGGTCGACACCTGGGCGACGGTCGGCTCCTGCGCCCAGATCGGCAAGAACGTGCACCTCTCAGGCGGCGTCGGCATCGGCGGCGTGCTGGAGCCGCTCCAGGCCAACCCGACCATCATCGAGGACAACTGCTTCATCGGCGCGCGCTCCGAAGTCGTCGAGGGCGTCATCGTCGAGGAGAACTCCGTCATCTCGATGGGCGTCTACAT
>CAZWFC010000264.1:0-2507 GCA_964632965.1 uncultured Rhodocyclaceae bacterium | reverse complement strand
AGCCGTACTTGAGTTTGCCGAGGTCGGCCGGGATCGGCTGGTTGCCGGCCTCGATGAAACTTTCGATCATCAGGCCGACTATGGAACGGTTGCCCAGCCGGATCTGGTTTACGCAGTCCTGCATCACCAGCGGCTGGAGTTCCGGCTTCTTGTAGCTGTTGGCGTGCGAACAGTCGACGACGACGTTCTGCGCCAACTTGGCCTTGGCCAATGCCTGCTCGGCCATGGCGACGCTGACCGTATCGTAGTTGGGGCGGTCGCCGCCGCCGCGCAGCACCAGGTGGCCGTAGCGGTTGCCGCGCGTGCGCACCACCGCCGAGCGGCCCTGGTTGTTGAGGCCGAGGAAGCTGTGCGGGCTGGCGGCCGAGATGATGGCGTTGATTGCCGCATCCACCGAGCCGTCGGTGCCGTTCTTGAAGCCGACCGGCGTCGACAGGCCCGACGACATCTCGCGGTGCGTCTGCGATTCCGAGGTGCGCGCGCCGATGGCGGTCCAGGCGATCAGGTCGCCGAGATATTGCGGCGCGATCGGGTCGAGAGCCTCGGTGCCGGCCGGCAGGCCGATTTCATTCACTTGCAGCAGGAATTCGCGCGCCTTCTGCATGCCTTCCTCGATGTGGAAGGAATCGTCCATGCGCGGATCGTTGATGTAGCCCTTCCAGCCCGTCGAGGTGCGCGGCTTCTCGAAGTAGACGCGCATGACCAGCACCATGGTGTCGGCCACTTCGTCCGCCAGCGCCTTCAGGCGGCGCGCGTAGTCGAGTCCGGCCACCGGGTCGTGGATCGAGCACGGGCCGACGACGACGAAGATGCGCTTGTCGCTGCGGTCGAGGATGTGCTCCAGCGTGCGGCGTCCTTCGACGACGGTCTGGGCGGCCTTCTCGGAAAGCGGCAGGCGGGCGTGGATTTCCTCCGGCGTCGGCATGGCGTCGAAGGCTTCGATGTTCAGGTTCTCAGTCTGTTGCATATGAATTGTTGCCGCGGCGGCGGCTGGCGCTGGCCGGCTGCCGTCGGGGCCGATCTCCGAAATGGCTCCCGTATTGCCGCAGCCTCTACCCGGCAGCGGCGTCTTTTTTCTTCCCGCCGGAATCCCCGGCCCGGCCTGTCCGGCGCGGACCGCAATTGTATCGCGGCCGACCCGCCATTAAGCGGCTAAATGCGCTACGGAGCCGGATTCGCGGCGACTCCCATCTTTCATAAGAATAGTTGACAAATGTAGTCGTCTATACGATTCTGAAAATCGCGCATCCCCCGTGCGCAAGGCTTACCCGATCAAACCAACAAGAGAGGCAGATCATGAATACATCGCGTACACACGCTCGCCCGGCGTTTCTGGGCACGGTGGCGGCGGCATTTGCCTGCGCCGTATTTTCCACGGCGGCTCTCGCCGATTCGGTCAAGGTCATGCTGAGCGGCGACGCGGAAGTGCCGCCGGTCAAGACCATGGCGTCGGGCAGCGGCACGGTGACGATCAATCCCGACATGAGCGTCGGCGGCGGCTTCACCACGGCCGGGCTCAACGGCACCATGGCGCACATCCACCTCGGCGCCGCCGGCAAGAACGGGCCGGTGGTGATCACCTTCGCCAGGAAGGGCGACAACGATTGGGCGGTGCCGGACGGCGCGAAGCTGACCGAGGCCCAGTACCAGGCCTACAAGGCCGGCGAGCTCTACATCAACGTCCATACCGCCGACAACAAGGCCGGCGAGATACGCGGGCAGTTGATGCCGTAACCCGTTTCCCGCCCGGGAAACTCAGCGCTTCGGCGGCGGCGCCGTCAGCTTGCGGAACAGTTCCCGCACCGCCGCCACGCGTTCCTTGAGGTTCGCGGTTTCCTTCTTCCAGGCCAGCTTGTCCGGGCCGGCGAGCTTGACGTTGCGGTCGGACTGGATCAGCCGGATGATGCCGGCCGAATCGATGGGCGGGTTGGGGATGAACTGGACCTGGATGCTGCCCGGGCCGGCGTCGAGCTTGGCGACGCCCAGCGGCTTGCAGATCAGCCGCAGCTTGTGGGTTTCGAGCAGGGCGAAGGCCTGACCGGGCAGTTCGCCGAAGCGGTCGATGAGTTCCTCCTGCATGGCGCCGAGCTCGTCCTCGTTGTCGCAGTTGGCCAGGCGCTTGTAGAGCGTCAGGCGCTCATGCACGTCGGGGCAGTAGGCGTCGGGCAGCAGGGCCGGCGCGCGCAGGTTGATCTCCGAGGTTACCGACAGCGGCTGCGTCAGGTCGGGTATCGCCTTGCCCTGGCGCAGCGCCGAGACGGCGGCGTTGAGCATGTTGGCGTAGAGCGCGAAGCCGATCTCCTGCATCTCGCCGCTCTGGTTCTCGCCCAGCACTTCGCCGGCGCCGCGGATTTCGAGGTCGTGCATGGCGAGGAAGAAGCCCGAGCCGAGTTCCTCCATCGCCTGGATGGCGTCGAGGCGGCGCTGCGCCTGCGCCGTCGGCTTGGCATCCTCGTGCGTCAGCAGGTAGGCGTAGGCCTGGTGGTGCGAGCGGCCGACGCGCCCGC
>CAZWFC010000263.1:0-2530 GCA_964632965.1 uncultured Rhodocyclaceae bacterium | reverse complement strand
GCGGATGGATGGTCTTGCCGATATCCACCGCGTCGGCACCCATCTCGATGGCCAGGGCGATCTCGCCGATCATGTCGCCGGCATTGGGGCCGACGATGCTGCCGCCGACGATGCGATGCGTTTCGGCGTCGAACACCAGCTTGGTGAAGCCGTAGTCGGCGCCGTTGGCGATGGCTCGCCCCGAAGCCGCCCAGGGGAACTTGGCGGCTTCGATCTTGCGGCCCTGCTTCTTCGCCTCGTCCTCGCCGAGGCCGACCCAGGCGACTTCGGGGTGGGTGTAGGCGACGCCCGGAATCACGCGGGCGTCGAAGTGGCTCTTCTGCCCGGCCGCCGCTTCCGCCGCGACGTGGGCTTCGTGCACGGCCTTGTGCGCCAGCATGGGCTGGCCGACGACGTCGCCGATGGCGAAGATGTGGGACACGCCGGTACGCATCTGGCCGTCGACGGGGATGAAGCCCCGCTCGTTCACCGCGACGCCGGCCTTCTCCGCGCCGATCTTCCTGCCGTTCGGGCTGCGCCCGGCGGACTGCAGGATCATGTCGTAGCGCTGCGGGCCGCTCGGCGCATTGTCGCCCTCGAAGCTCACCCAGAGACCGTCGTCCCTGGCCTCGACGGCGACGGTCTTCGTCTTCAGCATGATCTTGTCGAAGCGCTGGGCGTTCTGCTTTTCCCAGACCTTGACGAGGTCGCGGTCCGGGCCTTGCATCAGCGTGTCCAGCATTTCGACGACATCGACGCGGCTGCCGAGGGTGGAATACACGGTCGCCATTTCCAGGCCGATGATGCCGCCGCCGATGACCAGCAGCTTTTCCGGCTTGGAGCGCAGTTCGAGCGCGCCGGTGGAGTCGACGATGCGCGGGTCGCGCGGCAGGAAGGGCAGATGCACGGCGGCGGAGCCGGCGGCGACGATGCACTTCCGGAAGCGGATGACCTTCTTCGCGCCGGTCTTCTCTTGCGCGTCGCCGGTGGTTTCCTCGACCTCGATGTGGTGGGCGTCGAGGAAGGCGCCGTAGCCGCGCACGGTGTCGACCTTGCGGCCCTTGGCCATGCCGGCGAGACCCGTGGTGAGCTTGGCGACGACCTTGGCCTTGTGGGCACGCAGCTTGTCGATGTCGACCTGCGGCGCGGCGAAGGTCACGCCGCAATCGGCGACGTGCTGCGCTTCCTCGATCACCGCCGCGACATGCAGCAGTGCCTTGGACGGGATGCAGCCGACGTTGAGGCAGACGCCGCCGAGCGTGGCGTAGCGCTCGACGAGCACGGTCTTCATGCCGAGGTCGGCGCTGCGGAAGGCGGCCGAATAGCCGCCGGGGCCGGCGCCGAGCACGAGCATTTCGGTTTCGATGTCGACCTTGCCGGCGTAACTGCCGGCCGCGGATGCGGCGACGGAGGCTGGTGCCGGAGCGGCCGCCGGTGCAGGTGTGGCGGCCTTGGCGGCGGGAGTCTCCGCGCCACCGGCCTCCAGCAGCAGGACGACGCTGCCCTCGGAAAGGGTGTCGCCGAGCTTGACCTTGAGTTCCTTGACCACGCCGGCGGCGGGTGAGGGCACGTCCATCGTCGCCTTGTCCGATTCGAGGGTGACGAGCGAGTCTTCGGCCTTGACGGTATCGCCGGGCTTGACGTGGATTTCGATCACCGGCACATCCTTGAAGTCGCCGATGTCGGGTACTTTCACTTCGATGGCCATCACTGGACTCCTTCGGCGAGTTTGACGGTGTAGCAGACGATGGGTCCGGCGGAGGCCGTGTCGAATTCGATGCCGGCGGCGACGCCGGCACGGGCGATTTCCTCCGCCGATTCGAGTCGGTCCCACAGCCCGTGCATGGCGCCCAGGGCGAAGCGGCAACCCGAGCCGATGGCCCAGAAGCGCTCGTAGTCGAACACCTCGCGCAGCGAGAACAGGCCGTAGGCGCCGGTCGCATTGACGATCAGCGCGACGATCTGCGACGACTCGTAGGGGTCGTCCTCGTCCTCCTTCGGGTTGAGGAAGGCATGCTCCTTGAGCACCGGATGCAGGCGGCGGAAGGTCTCGTAGACTTCGGTGCGCGAGCCGAGCTTCACGTCTTCCAGCTTGGCCAGCGCGCTTTCCATCACCAGGTGGTGGGCGGAACTGCCGCAGACGCCGATGTGCGACTCGTGCAGGTGCAGCAGCTTGTCGTGCGCGCGCTTGTGGTGGCGCGGCAGGCGGATGTCGCCGAAGGTGGTGAGCGAATCGGCGGCGATGCTGACCTCGCCGTTCTTCTTCGCGACGGCAATGGTCGTCACAGCATCGTCCTCCGGAAGTCGGCGAGCAGTTGCGCCAGATAGACGTTGAAGCGCGTCGCCAGCGCGCCGTCGACGACGCGGTGGTCGGCCGACAGCGACAGCGGCAGCACCAGGCGCGGCACGAAGCCCTTGCCGTCCCAGACCGGCTTCATCGCCGACTTGTTCACGCCGAGGATGGCGACTTCCGGCGCGTTGACGATCGGCGAGAAGTAGGTGCCGCCGATGCCGCCGAGGCTGGAAATCGTGAAGCAGGCGCCCTGCATGT
>CAZWFC010000262.1:0-2568 GCA_964632965.1 uncultured Rhodocyclaceae bacterium | reverse complement strand
TGGACCGCTCCGCCGCCTATGCCGGCCGCTACGTGGCGAAGAACATCGTCGCCGCCGGCCTGGCCAGCAAGTGCCTGGTGCAGATTTCCTACGCCATCGGCGTCGCCGAACCGACCTCGGTCTGGGTGACGACGCAGGGCACCGGCAAGATCTCCGACGCCACCATCGCCGAGCTGGTGAAGAAGCACTTCGACCTGCGTCCGAAGGGCATCGTCCAGATGCTCGACCTGCTGCGCCCGATCTACGAAAAGACCGCCGCCTACGGCCACTTCGGCCGCGACGAACCGGAATTCACGTGGGAAAACACGGACAAAGCGGCCGCGCTGCGCGCGGACGCCGGCCTGTAAAGGCCGCAGGGGCGAAAGCCCCTGTCCGTGTTTCGTCGCAGGCTAACCTGCCAGGGTCATCGGCAGGTTAAGGCCGTAGGCCGGCCGAAGACAAAATACCTGTAAGCCCGTCGCCCGAAGGGCTTTAGCGGTATTTCGTCGCAGGCTAACCTGCCGGCCTTTTCGGCAGGTTAAGGCCGCAGGCCGGCCGAAGACAAAATCCGTTTGCCGCGGCGCTGCGCGCCGATGCCGGCCTGTAAGCCGCTTGCCGGGACACCCCCGCGTCATGCGAGAATGGGCACCGAAAGGTGCCCATTCTTCCTGGAGTTCGCCATGCACGTCGCCGACCAGCCCTACCTGACGCCGGATGCCTACCTCGAATGGGAGGCGAAACAGCCGGCGCGCCACGAATACGTGGCCGGCGAAATCTTCGCCATGGTCGGCACCACGCAGCGGCACAACCTCATCGAAGGCAGCCTCTATATGGCCCTGCGCCAGCACCTGCGCGGCCGGCCCTGCCAAGTGTTCGTCGAAGCCATCAAACTGCGCGTGGCCAAGGCGAACGCCTACTACTACCCCGACGTCATGGTCGCCTGCGGTGAGCACCGGCATGTTGCCGGCGACGGCCAGGTTGTCGACGACCCGATCATCGTCGTGGAAATCCTCTCGCCGAGCAGCGAAGCCACCGACCGGCGCGAAAAGCTCGCCGCCTACCGTTCGCTGCCGACGCTGGAGGAATACCTGATCGTCGACCAGGAGCGGCAGCAAGCGGAACTCTATCGCCGTCGTGGCGACATCGGCTGGACCCACCTGATATTCGAGGCCGGCGACACGCTACAGCTTGCCAGCATCGGCCTCGACCTGCCGCTTGCCGCGCTCTACGAAGGCACCGACATCACGGCGGGAGGTTGACGAGGCCCGCCCGGGGGCAACGGCCGGTAACGGCGCGCAGGTTGATTCTCAGATCACCGCCCCGATCGCCGCCGCCAGCCCGAAGGTCGCCACCACCGCCCAGCCCAGCGGCAGGCCGCCGATGCGCGCCGGCAAACCCATGATCAGCAGGCGCCAGGAGCCGAAGCCGATCACCGCGGCGGTCAGGCCGATCGGCAGCAGCAGGCCGCCCAGGCCGGGCGGCCAGCCGCTCGCGCCGAACAGGCCGGCCAGTGTCAGGCGCACGCCCCAGGCGAACAGCGAGGTCGCCATGAGCAACAGCACACCGCCGAAAATGATGGAAAAGTAGCGCTCGGCGGCAGCACCGGGATCGGAACCGGAAACCTCGGGATCGGCATTCGACACGAAAACTCCTCGAAACGGAATGGGGGGCAAAGCGAAGACGCCGCATCATTCCCTCTTGGCGCGGACACTGCAAGCATTTTTCACCCGCGGCCGGAGAATCCCCATCAAACACAGGGGATTCCTGCCCCCAAAAAAACTCATCCACCACGGTGATATTTCCCAGTATTTTGATCCGGCATTCAATCGTTGCCGAGGAGGCCACCATGCTTTGCATGCAGCAGTGCATCGACCTTTGCGATTTCACTCCCGAAGAAGCCCGCAGTATCCGCGACTGCTCGACGCTGGCGGAAATCATGGCCATTCAGTCGCAATGCCCACGCCTGCAGGCGGCAGCGGACGGAACGGTCAGCGTCGTCGAAACCATCGACGGCTGCGAAATGCTCGACATCCGCGACCAGCTGCTCGAAGAAGTGTGGGCCGCGGAAAAGTTCTCCGACCTCGAACAGGTGGTGCTGCGCTATCGCGCCTATGCGATCGCGCAGGCAGCCGAGGCCGGCGGCCCCCAGGGGGACTTTCTGCGGGGCGCCGACATCGGATGACGAAGCCGGGGCGAACCCGTATAATCGCCAGCTTCCGAGGAGCGCTGCAAGAGGAGTGTCACTTCTCCCAGGCTCGGTAGATTCAAGAGAACGGCGCTTACCTGACCAACCCGTGCCGGGCACGGGAAGCGGGTGAGCATGAACGATACCGGCTCCGACTTCCGCTTCCTCCCGGTCACCTGTTCAAGGAAATCACATGAACGCCGTGACTGCTACCAAAGACTACGTTATCGCCGATCTCGGCCTCGCCGACTGGGGCCGCAAGGAAATCCGCATCGCCGAAACCGAGATGCCCGGCCTGATGGCGATCCGCGAGGAATTCGCCGCCGCCCAGCCGCTCAAGGGCGCGCGCATCACCGGTTCGCTGCACATGACCATCCAGACCGCCGTGCTGATCGAGACGCTGA
>CAZWFC010000261.1:0-2699 GCA_964632965.1 uncultured Rhodocyclaceae bacterium | reverse complement strand
AGCGCGTCGGCCGAGTATTCGGCGTCGGCGGCGTAGAGGTCGAGCAGCACGTCCTTGCCCTCGGTGACGTAGCCGGGCTGGGTGCGCGCACGCAGGCGCTGCAGGCGAAACACCGGCAGTTCTTCCTTGCGCACCGAGAACAGAATTTCCTTGTGCAGGATGAAGGCGACCGCAACGTTGCGCGATTTTTCCTCGTCTTCGAGCAGGAAGTCGGAGTGCAGATGGACTTCGCCGTTGTCCTCGACGTAGAAACGCGCGCTGGCTTCGAGGTCGGTGAGGTCGTCGGGGTCGGGCAGGGCGAGGCCGAAGAACTCCCCGACCCAGGCGCGCACGTCGGGCGTGGGCGCGATCAGGTCGACCCAGATCGGCTTGACGTTGGCCAGGTCCTCGCGGCTGTCGACGAGAATCTGACGCAGGCGGCCGTTGTGCAGTTCGAAGGCGTTCAGCATGATTTTCCTGCCTTGAAAATGTCTTGCGCCGATCAGTTGCTCGCGCACGGCATCGCCGACAAAGCGCAAGACTTCCTCGCAGCGGTCTTCGTCTACCTGGTGCCAGACCAGTTCGCGATCGTCTCCGGTCAGCGCCTCCAGCACGCGGGCGACGTCGGCGGCACTCAAGTGACGCATCAGCTTGCCGAGCTCGGCTAGGTTCTGCTTGTGCACTAGACCTTCGACGAGGTCGTGCTTGGGCATTTCCTGCCGGTGGACGAGGTCTTCCACCAGACGATGGCGCGACAGAAGCTGCTGCACCTCGGCGAGGTAGCGGGCGAACTCGTCCCGGTCAGCGGGGCGGGGTTCTACGCGGGCGTCCTGGCTGTCGTTCATCGGCGGCTTCCCTCGGGCAAGGACGCATTTTACGCGCTCACGGTACTTCGGAGTATTGCATTCGCGCCAGAACGCTGGCGGTGCGACCGTTGATGAAAGGCGAGTAGGGGTTCTTCTCGAAGCGGCGCGGCGCCGGCAGCATCACCGCCAGGCGCGCCGCCTGCTCGGCGCCGAGGGCGGCGGCCGAGGTGCTGTAGTAGCGCCGCGCCGCGGCCTCGGCGCCGAAGATGCCCTCGCCCCATTCGACGACATTCAGGTAGACCTCAAGGATGCGCCGCTTGTCCCACAGCAGTTCGAGCCAGACGGTGATGACCGCCTCCTGGGCCTTGCGCCAAGGCGTCTTCGAGGCCGACAGGAACAGGTTCTTCGCCAGCTGCTGCGAGATGGTGGAGCCGCCGGCGACGACCTTGCCCTTCCTCTGGTTCTTCTCGATGGCCTTTTGCATGCCCTCCCAGTCGAAGCCCTCGTGGTCGACGAACTTGTCGTCCTCGGCGGCGACCACGGCGCGCTTGAGGTGGACCGAAAGCTTCGCGTACGGTTGCCACTGATGGCGAAGTTCGGCCTGCGGATTCTTGCTGCGCAATTCGTCGAGACGGTGGCTCATGAAACTGGTGGTGCCGGGGTTGAAGAACTTCCACCACACCACCCAGCCGAGATACCAGCCCTGCCAGAGGAGGCCGAGCAGGACGAGCGCGGCGAGCACGCGCTTCCATCCGCGGCCGGGAATTTTCATCGCGGCTGCGACTCGTCGCGCAGGGCCACGATCACCGGGCCGGTGGCCGGACGCAGCCCGCGCCAGACCAGGAAGGCTTCCGCCGCCTGTTCCACCAGCATGCCGAGACCGTCGGCGACGCGGCCGGCACCGGCGGCGCGCGCCTGCGCCATGAAAGGCGTCTCGCGGCCGTAGAGCATTTCGTAGGCGAGGCTGCGCGGCGCGAAAGCCGTCGCCGGCAGCGGCAGCGCCGCCGCGGCCAGGCCGGCCGAGGTGGCGTTGATGACGAGGTCGAAGCTGCGGCCGGCGAGTTCCTCGAAACCGCCGCCTTCTGGTCGCGGGCCGGCACCGGCCTGCCGTTGCGCGAATTCCAGCGCCAGGCGCGCCGCCTTCTCGGCCGTGCGGTTGGCGATGAAGAGTTCGGCGGGAACCTCCTCCAGCAGCGGCAGGATGGCGCCGCGCGCCGCGCCGCCGGCGCCCAGCAGCAGCACGCGCTTGCCGGCAACGTCGCAGCCGAGGTTGGCTTTCAGGTCGCGCACCAGCCCGGCGCCGTCGGTATTGTCGCCGGCGATGCGGTTGTCGGCGAAGCTCAGGGTATTCACCGCGCCGGCCGCGGCGGCGCGCGGTGTCAGTTGCGCGGCGAGCCGGAAGGCTTCCTCCTTGAAGGGCACCGTGACGTTGGCGCCGCGCCCGCCGGCGGCGGCGAAGGCATGCACGGCGGCGGCGAAGCCGTCAAGCGGCGCCAGCAGGGCCTCGTAGCTCATGTCCTGCGCCGTCTGGCGCGCGAACAGGGCATGGATGCGCGGCGACTTGCTGTGGGCGATGGGGTTGCCGAGAACGGCGTAGCGGTCGGTCATGGCGCTAGTCCGTCTGCACCCGGTCGGCGTTGGTGAAGTTCCAGGTGCGGGTGATGGAGAGCACCTCGGTATCGCGCCGGACGTCGGGCGGGAAGGCGGCGTAGGGCGCGGCGATCTCGACGATGCGCTTCGCCGCCTCGTTGAGTACCTTGTGCGGCGACGGCCGGTCGATGATGATGCCGCGCAGGCTGCCGTCGGCGTTGATTTCGACGGTCAGCATCAGGCTGCCGTAGAGGCGGCCCTTGGCGGATTCGGGATAGTTGAGGTTGCCGAAGCGCTCGACCTTCTGGCGCCAGTCCTCGACGT
>CAZWFC010000260.1:0-2701 GCA_964632965.1 uncultured Rhodocyclaceae bacterium | reverse complement strand
ATCGGCGAGGATACCGAAATCGACAAGACGATGATCGAAGACCTTTCGGATCCGATCATCCACCTGATCCGCAATGCCGTCGATCACGGCGTCGAGACCACGGAAGACCGGCGTGCGGCGGGCAAGCCCGAAAAGTCCCCGGTGCGGCTGGAAGCGCGCCAGGAGGGCGACCACATCGTCCTGATCATCGCTGACGACGGCCGCGGCATGAATCCCGAGCGGTTGCGCGCCAAAGCACTGGAGAGAGGCATCATCACCGATGAAGAAGCCAACTCCATGGACGAGCGGCAGAGCTTCAACCTGATCTTCCTGCCCGGTTTCTCGACCAAGGATGTCGCTTCCGACGTGTCCGGACGCGGTGTCGGCATGGATGTGGTCAAGACCAACATCCAGAAGCTGAACGGTTCGATCGAAATCAAGTCCGCGCCGGGCAAGGGTTCGACCTTCATCATCTCCCTGCCGCTGACGCTGGCCATCCTGCCGGTGCTGCTGGTGCAGCTCGGCCATCAGCCGTTTGCCGTGCCGCTGTCCATGGTGCGCGAAATCCTGCCGATCGACGTGGCCCAAGTGCAGGAAGTCGGCGGGCGCGCGACGATGGTGGTGCGCGGCGAGATCATGCCGATCTATCCGCTCCACTACCTGCTCGGTTGGGCGCCGGAACAAGTGGCGGAGTACGGCGTGCTGATGCAGTCGGCCGAGCATACCTTCATCCTCGCCATCGACGGCTTCATGGGCCGCGAGGATGCGGTCATCAAGTCCCTCGACGACTTCCGTCCGAAGGGCGTCGCCGGTGTGACGACACTGTCCAACGGCCAGATCGTCCTGATTCTCGACATGAAGGAACTGCTGCTCGGACTGGGCGAGGGTCGCGGCGTGCCGCGTTCTTCCTTCATCATCCAGGACGCGCTCGCCGCCTGATTCGGGCGCGCATCAAATAGGGGCCAAAACCCGGCCCTGTTTCCCGCTTTCCCCTTGATGCCACCGGCAATAATTGCCGGTATGGAGGGGAATGTCCTTGGCCGAAGATAGCGACCTCGAAAAAACAGAATCAGCGTCAAGCCGACGCATAGAAAAGGCTCGCGAAGAAGGTCAGGTTCCGCAGTCGCGGGAGCTGACGGCCTTCCTCGTCATGGCCTCCGGTGTCGCCGGCTTGTGGTCGCTCGGTCCCTGGTTTTCCCATCATGCCAGCGGCATGATGCGGCACGGCCTGACGTTCGGTCGCGACGCCGGTTTCGATACGGCCGTGATGAGCAACGTCTTCCTGGACCTGTCCCTGGAGGCGCTGACGCTGGCCTCGCCGCTCTTCCTGCTGACCATCGTCGCGGCCTTGCTGGCGCCCATCCTGATGGGCGGCTGGGTATTTTCGCCGGACGTCCTGACACTGAAATTCGAACGCCTCGATCCGATGCAGGGCATCAAGCGCATGTTCTCGATGCAAAGCGTCGGCGAACTCGTCAAGGCGCTGCTGAAAACGTTGCTGATCGGCGGCATCATCTGGTGGGTGGTACGTAAAGAGCAGGACCATCTGTTCGCCCTCATTTCCCAGTCGATCGAGGCGGCCCTCGGTTCCTTCGGCCGCATTCTGCTGTTTGCGGCCCTCGCTCTGATCGTCGGGCTGGCCTTGATCGCCGCCATCGACGTGCCCTTCCAACTCTGGCAATACTACAAGCGCCTGCGCATGACGAAGGAAGAAGTGCGCCAGGAATACAAGGAAATGGAAGGCGATCCGCAACTCAAGGCGCGCATCCGCAGCCAGCAGCGCGAGATGGCCAGGAAGCGCATGATGTCCGAGGTGCCCAAGGCCGACGTCGTCGTCACCAACCCGACGCATTTCGCCGTCGCGCTCAAGTACGACAGCGAGAACATGGGGGCGCCGCAAGTGGTGGCCAAGGGCATGAACGGGGTGGCCCAGAAAATCCGCGAACTGGCCGAGGCGAACTCGGTGCCGGTGCTCGAAGCGCCGCCGCTGGCGCGGGCGCTCTATCGCCATGCCAATATCGGCGATCAGGTTCCGGCGGCGCTGTATACCGCGGTGGCCGAGGTCATGGCCTACATCTATCAGTTGCGCCAGTTCATGACCGCCGGCGGCCAGATCCTGCCGCCGCAGTTGCCGGGCGCCATTGCCGTGCCTGAAGGCTTCGACCCGGGGGCCGTTGAATGAACAACGCCCTCGCCATCCAGGGCTTGTTCACGCGCGGCAATGTGCGCGCCCTGGCAGCGCCGATGCTCATCATCCTCATCCTCTCGATGATGGTGCTGCCGCTGCCGCCTTTCGCCCTGGACGTATTCTTCACCTTCAACATCGCGCTCTCGGTGATGGTGCTGCTGACGGCGATGTACACCCTGAAGCCGCTGGATTTTTCGGTCTTTCCGACCGTGCTGCTGGTCACGACGCTGCTGCGTCTGTCGCTCAACGTTGCCTCGACGCGCGTCGTGCTGCTCGAAGGCCATGCCGGTCCGGACGCGGCGGGCAAGGTCATCGAGGCTTTCGGCCACTTCCTCGTCGGCGGCAACTATGCGGTCGGTATCGTGGTGTTCGTCATCCTGACGGTGATCAACTTCGTCGTCATCACCAAGGGTGCCGGGCGGATCGCCGAAGTCGGCGCGCGCTTCACCCTGGATGCCATGCCCGGCAAGCAGATGGCGATCGACGCCGACCTCAACGCCGGCCTGATCGGCGAGGACGAAGCCAGGAAGCGGC
>CAZWFC010000259.1:0-2716 GCA_964632965.1 uncultured Rhodocyclaceae bacterium | reverse complement strand
ACAGGACCTGGACGTCGGCGGCCGGCAGCCCGGACGGTGCGCCGCCGCGCCGGCGCGCAAGGCCGTCGTCGACATCGTCCACGGCAGCCTCGTCGGCGCCGACGCGCCGGTCATGATCGGCGCCTATGCCGGCGATGCGTTGCGCGGCAGCGCCGCCTTCCTCGACCGGCGCCTGGGCGGCGCCCTGGCCCGCGCCCGGCAGCTCAACCGCTATCCCGACGAGGTCGCCGAAGCCACCGTGTTCCTGTCGCCCATGAGCCAGCCGGCCGGCGCCATCGCCATCGGCCTGGGCGCCGTCGGCAGCCTCACGCTGGGCGAGCTGGCCCGCGCCTGCACCCATGGCCTGCTCGAATACGCGCGCCAGGCCGAAACCGGGGGCGCCACACGCCTTGCCGTCGCCTCGCTGCTGGTCGGCACGGGCTACGCCGGCGTCAGCATCGAAAGCAGCGTGCGCGCACTGCTGGAGGCACTGCGCAGCGCCAACCGGAAACTGGCGGACAGCCGCTCGCCGCTGGTCATCGACCGGCTGACGCTCTATGAAGTCACCGCCGACCGCGCCATCGCCGCCGCCGAAGCCCTGGAAAAACTCGTGCGCGAACGCCGCTACCAGGACGTCGCCAGCTTTTCCGGCCGCCTGGAAAAAGGCCAGGGCGGCTACCAGCGGCTGTTCCCGAACCACGAAGGCAACAACGGCTGGTACCGGGTCAACATCGCCGCCGAAAAGGACAGCGGCGGCCTGCGCTTCACCCTCGTCGGCGACCGGGCGCGCAACGAGGTCGCCGAGGAGCCGAGCCAGCGTCAGGCCGTGGACGGGCTGATCGCCGCCGCCACCGGCTCCACCGCCGACCACGCCGGCCTGTCCCGCGCCCTGTTCGAGCTGATGGTGCCCAATGCCATGAAGGAACTGGTCGCCGAAGTATGCGGCCTGGTGCTGGCCGTGGATATGGCCGCCGCCGCCTACCCGTGGGAACTGATGCGCGACGCCGCCGAGCCGGGCGAGCCGCCGCTGGCCGCGCGCATCGGCCTGACCCGGCAACTGGCTTCGCCGCGCGGCCGCGGGCGGGTGCCGACGGTGGCCAACCGGCGCGTCTACATCGTCGGCGACACCGACTCGGGGCTCATGGAACTGCCGGCGGCGCAAGCCGAAGGCGCGGCGGTGGCGGCGGCCTTCGCCGGCCGCGACTACGACATCAATTGCCGCACCCGGCCGGGCGCCAGCGAAGTCCTGGTGAATCTCTTCGACGGCCACTACTGCGCCATTCATCTGGCGGGACACGGCGTCGTGGATCACGAAGTGAATGGCGTGCGCTATACGGGCATGGTCATCGGCCCCGACACCTATCTCACCGCCGCCCAGGTCGGCAAGCTGCGCCGCACGCCGGAATTCGTCTTCATCAACTGCTGCCACCTCGGCGCCATGGCGCCCGATGCCGCCGGCCGGCCGCAATGGGGACAACTCGCGGCCAACCTGGCCACCGCCTTCATCGAGATGGGCTGCAAGGCCGTCATCGCCGCCGGCTGGGCCGTGGACGACCAGGCGGCCGACACCTTCGCCCGACAGTTCTACGCCGCCATGCTGGCCGGCGAGCACTTCGGCGACGCCCTGCGCCAGGCCCGGGCGGAAACCGCCGCGCGCCATCCGGCCAGCAACACCTGGGGCGCCTACCAGGCCTACGGCGACGAACGCTACCGCTTCCCGTACAGCGCCAGGCAGCAGTGGACGCCGCCCGACTACCGGCACGCCAAACAACTGCTCGCCGACCTCGACCGGCTCCAGGCCGAAGTGCCCGGACTCGGTGAAGGCAGCGACCGCGCCGGCCTCGTCGCCCGGCTCGACGCTATCGAGCAATCCGTGCGCGGCCGCTACTTCGACCTGGCCGAAGTGCGGGAAAAGCTCGGCGCCATCCGCGCCGACCTCGGCCAGACCGTGGCCGCCATCGGCCACTACCGCGCCGCCGTCGCCCAGGAAGACGGGCGCATGAGCGTCCATGCCCTCGAACAACTGGCCAACCTGGAAATCCGCTACGGCGCGACGCTGGACAAGGACGGCGCCGCCGCCGCGGAGTACATGCAGCAGGGCCGCCGGCGCCTGGAAATCCTGATCCAGCTGGCCCCCACCTGCGAGCGCCTGTCGCTGTTGGGCTCCTACTGGAAACGCCGCGCCCAGCTCCTGATGGCCGGCGACTCGGGCAAGACGAAAGGCAAGGCGATGCCGGCGGCGCTGCGCGCAGCCCTGGTCGACATGACACAAGCCTATACCGCAGCCTGGCGCGAATCCGAGCGCCGCGGCGGCGAAGCGGACCATTCCCCGCTGCACAACGCGCTGGCCGGCGCCTGGCTGCTCAAGGCCTGGGGCGAGGACCAACCCTTCGCCGGACTGCGCCCGCGCCTGCCCGAGCTCCTCGCCGCCGCGCAGCGCAACGCCGAGCGCCGCCAGGCCGAAGACCCGCAGACCTTCCACGCCCTCGCCGCCGCCCAGGGCAGCCTGATCGCGGCGCTCTGGGCGAGCGAGACAGGCCCGGCAAAGGCATCGCTCACCCATCCGGCCGTGCAGGACCTAGTCGCCGAACGGTTTCTCGGTGTCATCGGACACCGCGGCTCCGACCGCGAGAAGAACTCGGTGGCCAACCAGCTGGAAATGCTGCGCGTCCTGCTGCCGGAACGGCTGGCGAAGCTTCGCAAGGCGCTGGAGAGGGTCGCCGACAGGCTGCGCTGA
>CAZWFC010000258.1:0-2743 GCA_964632965.1 uncultured Rhodocyclaceae bacterium | reverse complement strand
TGATCGTCGCCAACGACGCCACGGTGAAGGGCGGCACCTACTACCCGCTGACGGTCAAGAAGCACCTGCGCGCGCAGGAAGTGGCGCTGCAGAACCGCCTGCCCTGCATCTACCTCGTCGATTCCGGCGGCGCCTTCCTGCCGATGCAGGACGACGTCTTTCCCGACCGCGACCACTTCGGCCGCATCTTCTACAACCAGGCCACCCTGTCGGCGCAGGGCATTCCGCAGATCGCCGTCGTCATGGGCTCCTGCACCGCCGGCGGCGCCTACGTGCCGGCGATGTCCGACGAATCGATCATCGTCCGCAACCAGGGCACGATTTTTCTCGGCGGTCCGCCGCTGGTGAAGGCCGCCACCGGCGAAGTCGTCACGGCCGAAGACCTCGGCGGCGGCGACGTGCATACGCGCATCTCCGGCGTCTGCGACCATCTCGCCGAGAACGACAACCATGCGCTGGCCATCGCCCGGCGCATCGTCGGCAACCTCAACTGGCAGAAGCCGGCCTCGCTCGCCATCGCCACGCCGGAAGCGCCGGCCTACGACCCCGCGGAACTCTACGGCATCATCCCGGCCGACACGCGCAAGCCATTCGATGTGCGCGAAGTCATCGCCCGCATGGTCGACGGCTCGCGCTTCGACGAATTCAAGGCGCGCTACGGCGCCACGCTCGTCACCGGTTTCGCGCACCTGCACGGCTATCCCGTCGGCATCGTCGCCAACAACGGCATCCTGTTCGCCGAGTCGGCGCAGAAGGGCGCGCACTTCATCGAGCTGTGTGCCCAGCGCGGCATCCCGCTGCTGTTCCTGCAGAACATCACCGGCTTCATGGTCGGCCGCAAGTACGAGAACGGCGGCATCGCCAAGGACGGCGCCAAGATGGTCACCGCCGTGGCGACGGCCAACGTGCCGAAGTTCACCGTGCTCATCGGCGGCTCCTTCGGCGCCGGCAACTACGGCATGTGCGGCCGCGCCTACTCGCCGCGCCTGCTGTGGATGTGGCCGAATTCGCGCATCTCCGTCATGGGCGGCGAGCAGGCGGCATCGGTGCTGTCCACCGTGCGCCGCGACGGTATCGAAGCCAAGGGCGGCGCCTGGAGCGCCGCGGAGGAGGAAGCCTTCAAGGCGCCGATCCGCGACCAGTACGAGACGCAGGGCCACCCCTACTACGCCACGGCGCGGCTGTGGGACGACGGCGTGCTCGACCCGGCGCAGACGCGCCGCGCGCTCGGGCTGGGCATTTCGGCGGCACTGAATGCGCCCATCGAGCCGACGAAGTTCGGCGTGTTCCGGATGTAAGGGGGGAATATGTACGAAAACATCCTCACCGAAATCGATGCCGGCGTCGGCATCGTCACACTCAATCGCGCCGACCGCCACAACGCCTTCGACGATCGGACCATCGTCGAACTGATCGACGCGCTCGGCGCCATGGAAGGCAACGCCGACGTGCGCGTCGTCGTGCTCTCCAGCACCGGGAAGAGCTTTTCCGCCGGCGCCGACATCAACTGGATGAAGCACGCCGCCCTGCAGGGGATGGACGATAACCTGCGCGACGCGCGCAACCTCGCCGAGATGCTGCGCCGCATCGCCCAGCTGTCGAAGCCCACCGTGGCGCGCATACAGGGGCCGGCCTACGGCGGCGGCGTCGGCGTTGTCGCCGCCTGCGACATCGCCGTCGCCACCTTCGATGCGCAGTTCGCGCTCACCGAGGTCAAGCTCGGCATCATCCCGTCGGCCATCAGCCCGCACGTCATCGCCGCCATCGGCGAGCGCTATGCGCGCCGCTACATGCTGACGGCGGAGCGCTTCTCGGCCGCCGAGGCCTACCGCATCGGACTGGTGCACGAGATCGTCGCCGACGTCGCCGCGCTCGACGAGGCCGTCGGCCAGATCGTCGACACGCTGCTGAAGAACGGCCCCAAGGCCATCGCCGCCTGCAAGACGCTGATCGGCGCCGTCGCCGGCCAGCCGCTGTCGGCCGAACTGATAGAAGACACATCGCGGCGCATCGCCGAGATACGCACCACTGACGAGGCGCGGGAAGGCATGGCGGCCTTTCTGGAGAAACGCAAGCCGTCGTGGCAAACCGCTCTTGACGCAGAGGGCGCAGAGACGCAGAGGACGCAGAGATGATCTCTTGCAGCGCCTTGCTTTTTCTCCGCGATCTCTGCGTCTCTGCGTCCTCCGCGTTGAATGAGGTTAAAAAATGTTCGACAAGATACTGATAGCAAACCGCGGCGAAATCGCCTGCCGCGTCATCAAGACCGCACGCCGCATGGGCATCCGCACCGTCGCGGTGTACTCCGAGGCCGACGCCGGCGCGCGCCATGTGCGCCTCGCCGACGAAGCCGTCTGCATCGGCGCGCCGGCGGCCAGGGAGTCCTACCTTGTCGGCGACAGGATCGTCGCCGCCTGCAGGCAGACCGGCGCCCAGGCCGTGCATCCCGGCTACGGTTTCCTGTCCGAGAACGAGGAATTCGCCCAGGCCTGCGCGCGCGAAGGCATCGTCTTCATCGGCCCGCCGGTGGCGGCGATTCACGCCATGGGTTCGAAGTCCGAGGCGAAGAAGCTGATGGAAGCCGCCGGCGTGCCGCTCACCCCCGGCTACCACGGCGACGAGCAGGCGCCGGACTTCCTCAAGCAGCAGGCCGACCGCATCGGCTACCCGGTGCTGATCAAGGCCGCGGCCGGCGGCGGCGGCAAGGGCATGCGCGCGGTCGACAAGAGCGAGGATTTCCTCG
>CAZWFC010000257.1:0-2784 GCA_964632965.1 uncultured Rhodocyclaceae bacterium | reverse complement strand
ATCTGGCCGGCCACGCGGGCGCCGTCGCGCAGGTCGGAGACGCGCCAGGGCAGGCCGATGCGGGCGGTTTCCCCCGGTTGCAGGCTGCCCAGGCGGAAGCTCTCGCGCCCGCGCGCCGAGTGGGTCGCGGCGACGACGATGTCGCCGACCGCGACCGGCGCATTGTTGCGGACCAGCAGGACCAGTTGGTCGCGGCCGTCCTTCTCGATGGCGGTGGCCAGGTAGCGGCCGGGATTGGCCGGCAGGTCGAGGCGGGCCAGGGCGACCGCGGCGCTCTTGCCGGCATCGCTGCGGGCGGACGAGGCGGCGCGGAAATGCTCGATGGCCGCGCCCCGGTCGCCGCGGGCGAGCCGGATCTGCCCGAGCTTGTAGTGGGCCTGCGCCGTCGGCAGCAGGGTGTTGGCCTTGTCGAAGTCGGCGCGGGCGGCGTCGAAGTCGCCGCGCTGCTGGCGCTCCCGGCCGCGGCCGAGATAGAACTCGTAGAAGTCGGCATTGCGCTTGATGGCTTCGCTGTAGTCGGCCTCCGCCTCCTTGTGCTTCTTCAGCAGGCTGTGCGCGTCGCCGCGCAGGCCGTAGAACAGCGCCTCGCGCGGCTCGATCTTCAGCGCCGCATCGGCCAGTTGCAGGGCCTTGTCGGCGTCCTTGTTCTTCAGGGCCTTCTCGCCCTCGTCGAAGCTCTTGTACGCCGCGCGCGACTTCAGCAGCGGCGCGATGCGGGCCTGGTATTCCTTCTCGCCGGTCTTGAAATTTCCGCCCAGGGTGGCGGCGAAACGGCGGTTCTCATCGACGCGCTCCTGCGAGGGCGGGTGGCTGGCGAACAGCCCGGCCAGCCAGTTGGCCTCCTTGTTGCCGGCCAGCCGGACGAAGGTCTCCTGCAGGCTGACGGCGGCCTGCGGATCGTAGCCGGCGCGCTGCATGTAGATCATGCCGTAGTGGTCCGCCTCCAGTTCCAGGTCGCGCCCGTACTTGACGCCGAGCAGGCCGGCGCCGACGCCGGCGACGGCATCCACCACGCGGCCGTACTGGCGGTCGGCCGTCGCGGCGGAAATCACCGCGGCACCGGCCTGGATCAGCAGGCCGCTTTCCATGCCGCGCGCCGCGTGCCGTCCCGCCGCGTGGACGATTTCGTGGCCGATCACCGCCGCGAGCTCGGCTTCGCTCTTCAGTTCGGTGAGCAGGCCGCGGTTGACGGCGATCTTGCCGCCCGGCATCGCCCAGGCGTTCGGCACCGACTCGTTGAGCACGACGAACTCGTAGGGTAGTTGGCGGCGGTCGCTGACCTGGGCGAGCTTCTGCCCCACCTCGCGCACATAGGCCGTCAGCGGCGCATCGACGACGTACTGGCCGCCGCTCTGCTGCTGGCCGGGGACGTAGTTGGTCCGTCCCATGGCGATTTCCTCCTGCTCCGAAACCAGGTGCAGTTCGCTGCGCCCGGTGACCGGATTGACCGCGCAGCCGGCGGCGAGCGCCAGCAGCAGCGCTGCGGCGGCCAAGCGGCGGGATGGGCTCGGGGTCGTCATGGCATGGGGAACGCGGGGATGGTCGAGGTGCCGATTCTAGTGCCACCGGCCGGCGGCGTGTTGGCGGGGCGCCGTTGCGCGATCCCGGTGTGTCGGGTAGCATCCGGGAGACGGTCGATATGTTGTTGGCATCGGCTGTGCGCTGCCTGGAATCCCACCTCACCGGACGAGACGACGATACGATGAAACCCGCAATCATTTGCGCCGTGCTGGCGACAGGCATCGCGGTCGGTGCGCCCGTATTGGCGGAAGACGCGAAAAAGCCGGCCGACAGCAAGCGCTTCACGCTGCTGTGCCGCGCGCAACTTCTCAAGAAGACGTTCTTCGTCGACACCGTCCGGCGTACCGTGGACGGCAAGCCGGCGAGCTTCGGCGAGGCGGCCATCACCTGGAAGAACGGCGGCGCCGACGCCGCGACGAAGAAGGGCGCAAAGCGCAGCGAGGCGAAAAACGGCGGCGTGAAGAACGGCGTCACGCACGAATTGAACCGGCTGGAGGGAACCTACCGCAGCTGGGAAGACGGCGAAGCGCCGGAAAAGGCCACCACCTACGGTTGCGAAAAGGCACCGCCGCAGGTGTTCTGAGGCCGGCTGTCCGGTGTGGCGCGTGTCTCAGCGCGTCAGTTGCATGTAGAGCTGCGGCAGGGCTTCCGGCAGGCGCTCGATGCGGTCGAGCACGCGCCAGTGGTGGCCGAAGATGTCGCGCACGTAGTCGTCGGCCTTCGGGTCCAGGCTCAGGCAGAAAACCGTCATGCCCTTGGCGGCCAGTTCCTCCACCGCCTTTTTCGCGTCGGCGCGCAGGTGCTCCGGGTCTTCGACGTCGATGTCGGCGGGTTCGCCGTCGGTCAGCAGCAGCAGGATCTTCTTGTCCGCCTGCCGGTGCGACAGGTAGTGCCCGGCGTGGCGCAATGCCGCGCCCATGCGCGTCGACCAGCCGGCCTGCATGGCCGCCAGCCGCGCCTTGACGGTGTCGTCCCAGCGCTCGCCGAAACCCTTGATGTGCTGGTAGCGCACTTCGTGGCGCGTGTTCGAATGAAAGCCGGCGATGGCGAACGGGTCGCCCAGGCATTCGATGGCCCAGGCCAGCAGCGAGACCGCTTCCTGGCTGAGTTCCAGGATGGTCTGCGCGCTGCCCGCCACTTTCTCGTTGAGTGATTCCGACAGGTCGAGCAGCAGCATCACCGTGATGTCGCGGCCGTCGGTACGATGGCTCATGTTGATGCGCGTATCCGGCGTCTGGCCGGCACGCCAGTCGATCAGCGAGC
>CAZWFC010000256.1:0-2807 GCA_964632965.1 uncultured Rhodocyclaceae bacterium | reverse complement strand
CCATCCTGCGCGCGCCCGGCATCTACGCCGCCGACCGCCTGCCGCTGGAGCGGCTGCGGCGCGGCGATCCGGTGCTGCTGGCGGAGGAGGACGTGTATACCAACCACATCCACGCCGAAGACCTCGGCCGCGCCTGCCTCGCGGCCCTGCACAACGGGCGTCCGAACCGCGCCTACCATGCCAGCGACGACTCGGCCGTGCGCATGGGCGACTGGTTCGACCGGCTGGCCGACGCCTTCGCCCTGCCGCGTCCGCCGCGCGTGACGCGGGCCGAGGCCGAGCGGCGGCTGCCGGCCGTCATGCTGTCGTTCATGAGCGAGTCGCGCCGGCTCGACAATGCGCGTCTGAAGAGCGAACTGAAACTGGCCTTGCGCTATCCGACCGTCGCCGACGGCATCGCGGCGGCCCTGGGGAAAAACTGACATGCTGTGGGTCAAGAGCTTGCATATCTTTTTCGTCGTCAGCTGGTTCGCCGGCCTGTTCTACCTGCCGCGCATTTTCGTCAACCTGGCGATGGTGCCGGAGGACAGCGCGGCCGAGCGCGAGCGCCTGCTGCTGATGGCCAGGAAGCTCTACCGCTTCGTCACGCCCATCGGCCTGCTGGCGGTCGTCTTCGGCCTCTGGCTGTGGTTCGGCTTCGACTTTTCCGGCGGCTGGCTGCATGTCAAGACGGCGCTGGTGGCGGTGCTGCTCGGCTACCATTTCTTCTGCGGCCGCGTGCTGAAGGACTTCGTTGCCGGCCGCAATGCGCGTTCGCACGTCTGGTACCGCTTCTTCAACGAGATGCCGGTGTTCCTGTTGCTGGCCATCGTCATCCTTGCCGTGGTGAAACCGTTCTGATGGAAAAACGCCCCCTACCGCCGGGCCGCCCCAAGGGGGGGCAGCCAATACCCGGAGCCGGCGCAGCCGGCGAACAACAGTCACCCCCGCCCGTGGGGCGGGGGACGGGGGGAGGGCTGTCTTTCTTCGCACCCTGCCCGCGCGGGCTCGAAGCGCTGCTGGCCGTGGAACTGACGGCGGCGGGCGGCAGCGACGTCAAGATCGTTCCCGGCGGCGCCATCTTCCGCGGCAGCTGGGAAACCTGCTACCGCGCCAACCTCGAATCGCACATCGCCACGCGCATCCTCTGGCGGCTGGCGCAGCGCGCCTACGGCAGCGAGGACGACATCTACCGCCTGGCGCTGGGCATCGACTGGCCGGCCTTGTTCCCGGTCGACAACACCCTGCGCGTCTATGTCACGGCGCAGCGTTCGCCGCTGAAGAGCCTGGAGTTCGTCACCCTGCGCGTCAAGGACGCCGTCTGCGACCGCTTCCGCGACGCCTGCGACCGGCGCCCCAGCGTCGATACGCGCAGCCCGGACACGCGCATCCACCTGTTCCTCACCGACCGCGAAGCGACGCTCTACCTCGACACGTCCGGCGAGCCGCTGTACATGCGCGGCCACAAGGTCGCCAAGGTCGGCGCGCCGCTGAAGGAAAACCTCGCCGCCGGCATCCTGCGCCTGTCCGGCTGGAAGCCCGGCGTGCCGCTGCTCGACCCGATGTGCGGCAGCGGCACCTTCCTCATCGAGGCGGCGCAGATGAGCCTCGACGACGCGCCGGGCCTGTCGCGCGAGCCCGGCGAATTCGGCTTCGAGCGGCTGACGAACTTCGACGCCCGACTTTGGCGCCGGCTGCAGACCGAAGCGGCGCAGCGGCGCAAGGAAGCGGCGCCGCTGCCGATCTGGGGATCCGACCTCGACGCCGACGCGGCGGCGCGCGCGCGCCAGAACCTCGCCCATGCCGGGCTCGACGACCTGGTGACGGTGGAGCGTGCCGACCTGCTGCTGCGTTTGCCGCCCGCGCCCGAAGGCATCCTGATCGCCAATCCGCCCTACGGCGAACGGCTCGGCGAAGCGGCCGAGCTCGCCGCCTTCTACCCGCGGCTCGGCGACGCCCTGAAGCAGCGTTTCGCCGGCTGGCGCTGCTACTTCCTCTCGGCCGACCCGCAACTGCCCAAGCTGATCGGCCTGCGGCCGTCGAAGAAGACGCCGCTGTTCAACGGCCCGCTGGAATGCCGGCTCTACGAGTTCGTCGTCGTCGCCGGCAGCCACCGGCGCCACGAGGGCCCGAAAGCCTGACCGGCGGCGGGCTGCCTTCGCGTCTATAATCAGCCGATGCCCCTGTCCTCCCTGATTCCGGCAATCGTCAGCAGCATCATCGAGAGCATTGTCGATGCGCCGGCGCCGGCGCCGGCCCAGCCGTCCGGGCCGGTGATCGGCCAGATACGCACCCTGCCGGCCGGCTCGAAGGTCGGGTTGATGGCGCCGCCCGCGCTGGGGGCCGTGCAGATCGACGATCAGGTGCTGCCCCTTTCGCCGGCGGCGCAGATCCGCAACGAGTTGAACATGATCGTGGTGCCCACCGCGATCCGGCAGCCGGTACCGGTGCGCTACATGACCGATGCCTCGGGCGCCGTCTGGCGCGTCTGGGTCATGACCCCCGCCGAACTCGCCGCTTCCTCCCGCTGAACATGGCCAAGAAAGTATTCATCCGCACCTTCGGGTGCCAGATGAACGAATACGATTCCGACAAGATGATCGACGTCCTCGCCGCCGGCGAGGGCACGGTCAGGACCGACAATCCGGAAGAGGCGGACATCATCCTCTTCAACACCTGCTCGGTGCGCGAGAAGGCGCAGGAGAAGGTGTTCCACGACCTCGGCCGCGTCAGGCACCTCAAGCAGAGCAATCCGGCGCTGGTGATCGGCGTCGGCGGCTGCGTCGCGAGCCAGGAGGGCGCGGCCATCATCGAGCGCGCGCCCTTCG
>CAZWFC010000255.1:0-2821 GCA_964632965.1 uncultured Rhodocyclaceae bacterium | reverse complement strand
TTCCTGACGCGCACCACCTCGTCGTAGATCTTGGTGTTGAGGATGGCCGGCACGAAACCGGCGCCGATGCCCTGGATCGGGTGCGGCCCCTTCTCGCCGCCGGACAGCACCGGGCTCGCGTCGGGCTCGACGGCGACGACCTGCACGCCGGGCTTCTTCGCCTTCAGCACCTCGCCGACGCCGGTGATGGTGCCGCCGGTGCCGATGCCGGCGACGAAGATGTCGACCTTGCCGTCGGTGTCGCGCCAGATTTCCTCGGCGGTGGTGTTGCGATGGACTTCGGGATTGGCGGGATTCTCGAACTGCTGGGGGATGAAATAGCGCGGGTCGGCCGCCGCCAACTCCTGCGCCTTCCTGATGGCGCCGCCCATGCCGTCGGGGCCCGGGGTGAGGATCAGTTCGGCGCCGTAGGCCTTGAGCAGCAGCTTGCGTTCGCGGCTCATGGTCTCGGGCATGACGAAGGCCGCCTTGATGCCGCGCGCCGCGGCGACCATCGCCAAGCCGATGCCGGTATTGCCGGAAGTCGGTTCGAGGATGACGGTATCGGGCTTGATCTTGCCGGCCTTCTCGGCGGCGTCGAGCATGGCCACGGCAATGCGGTCCTTGACGCTGTGGGCCGGATTGAAGAACTCCAGTTTCAGCGCGATGGTGGCGTCGATGCCAGCATTGACGCGGTTCAGCCGGACCAGCGGCGTGTTGCCGACGAGTTCGGCGATGTTGTTGGCGATGGCCACGGAAAACCCCTTTCGTTGTATCTCCGACGCATGACTCGGATGAAATTGCCGCAGTGCGGCATACGGGCGACTATAGCAATCGTGCGGCGAAACCGGAACGAACCGGTTCTGCTTTGCTTATTACCGCGCCGCTTAAGTTATTATTCATAAGATAAAAACAATAGCCAGCGCCCAGCCTACCCGCGCATCGTTTGCTCTGCCAGGTGGTCGCCGTACGCCCCCCGAAATCCGTCTCACCCCGGCATGCCGGTTGCGAAATCCCGTCCCCATCCGCCGGCAGGCGGGTCGGCGGCGGGAAAACATCGCACCGGGCGGACCGGTGCAATTCAAGGGCCCGCAAGCGTTCGCCGGGCCCGATGCGGCTGTCTTCTGAGGTTATGACATGGATGGAATCCAAGCGGTATTGAGCCGAACACGCATCATCACCCGGTTGTTCCTGGGATTTTCGCTGATACTTTTCGGCGCCCTGGTGCTGGGGTTTCTGGGCGCCCGCAGCGTCGTCCAGCTGTCCGGGATCAGCACGGACATGTTCCGGCATTCGTTCGCCGTCTCCACCGCCATCCTCGAAGTCCGGGCGGACGTTCTCGCCACCCAGAAGCTCGTCGGCGGCCTCGTCGGCAAGGCCGGCGCCGCCGCAGCCGACCCGCAAATGCTGTCCGCGCTCCTGGCGCGCATCGACAGGAACATGACGACGGTCCGTGAGCAGTTCATCGGCCCGCGCGAGGATGCCGCCCGCATCGACCGGGCCATGGCCGCCTGGCATGCCACCCGCAACGGCACCCTGCTGCTGGCGCGCGCCGGACGCCAGGCCGAGGCACAGGCGCTGAACGACAGCCGCGACGCCCGCCTGGTCGACGCCGTCCTGCTGGAAGTCGACAAGGTCACCGAAATTTCCGCCGCCAAGGCCGCCGAGTTCGAGCAGGCGGCGGCGGCGGAAAGAAACAGCGCGATGGGGGGCATCGCCGTCATGCTGGCCCTGATCCTCACCGGCGGCGCCGCGGTGGCTTTCCTCGTCACCCAGAGCGTCCGGCAATCGATGGCGCTCGCGGTGGTGACGGTCAACGACCTGATCGAGGACAGCGTGGACAAGGCGCGCGTCGCCGAGGCCGTCGGCGCCGGCGACCTGAGCCAGGACATCCATGTCGCCGAGCCGCTGAAAATCGACCTGTCGAGCTACCCCGACGACGATACGGGTTTCCTGATGACGGCGGCGGTGCGCCTCTCCGAGGTGCAGTGCGCGCTCGACGAATCGTTCCGCAAGATGACCCTGTCCCTGCGCACGGCCCGCGACGGCGAAACGACGCGCGACTGGCTCAATACCGGACGCAACATCCTGAACTCGCTGATGCGCGAGGAACAGAGCACGGCGGCGATGTCGAGCGGCGTGCTGACCTTCCTCGTCGAATACCTCGAAGCCGGCGTCGGCACCCTCTACCTGTTCGACGAGGGCAGCGTGAAGCTGTGCCTTACGGCCACCTACGCGGCCGGCCAGGACTTGCAGATCGGCGCATCCATCCGCCTCGGCGAAGGCCTGTCGGGACAGGCGGCGAAGGAGCAGAAGGTGATCTGCATCACCGACGTGCCGGCCGGCTACCTGACCATCGGCTCCGCCCTGGGCCAGGCCACTCCGCAGGTCATCGCCGCTATTCCCCTGCTGCACGGCAACCGCCTCGTCGGCGTGATCGAGATCGGCGCCTTCCACGCGTTCAGGGAAGTCGAACTGAACTTCCTCGAACTGGCGCGGGAAGCCATCGCCATCGGCCTCGACGTCAACCTCGCGCGCCTGCAGACGGCGGAACTGCTCGAACAGACCCAGCAGCAGGCCGAGGAATTGCGCGTGCAGCAGGAGGAACTCCAGCAGAGCAACGAGGAGCTGGAAGAGCGCGCGCAGATGCTCGAACAACAGCGCGAAAACATCCGCGCCAAGAACAAGGAGATCGAGGCGACCAGCGACGTCCTGCGCCAGAAGGCCGAGGAACTGGAGCGGGTCAGCACCTACAAGTCCGAGTTCATGGCCAACATGTCGCACGAACTGCGCACGCCCCTGAACAGCCTGATGATCCTCTCCAGCCTGCTCAAGCAGAACA
>CAZWFC010000254.1:0-2828 GCA_964632965.1 uncultured Rhodocyclaceae bacterium | reverse complement strand
CCATCGGGGAGGGCGGTCTTACCGTCGGCGCGGGTGTCGTCGCCACGTTCCTCGCTTAATCCCTGCGTGACGTGTGCTGGGCGGCTACCGCCCGGTGCTCACCACCTGCTCTTTAAGGAACTGTCATGCAAAAGCAAAAGATCCGCATCCGCCTGAAGGCGTTTGACTACAAGCTGATCGACCAGTCGGCCCTCGAAATCGTGGATACGGCCAAGCGCACTGGCGCCGTCGTGCGTGGCCCGGTGCCTCTGCCGACGCGCATCGAGCGTTTCGACGTGCTGCGTTCGCCGCACGTCAACAAGTCTTCCCGCGACCAATTCGAGATCCGTACCCATCTGCGCCTGATGGACATCATCGATCCGACCGACAAGACGGTCGACGCGCTGATGAAGCTCGATCTGCCCGCCGGTGTCGATGTCGAGATCAAGTTGCAGTAAGAAAAGTCTTGCGGATGCCGCCGCCCTTTCTGGCGGTTCCGTTATGGTGGTTTTATTGGGGCCCGGCCAATCGTAGCTGGGGTTTAGGAGAAAAAAATGAGTCTAGGCCTTGTCGGACGCAAGGTCGGCATGACGCGCATTTTTGCCGAGGACGGTTCCACCGTTCCGGTAACAGTGCTCGATGTGTCGAACAACCGCGTCACGCAAATCAAGACGCCTGAAACCGACGGCTACGCCGCGGTCCAGGTGACCTTCGGCAAGCGTCGCGCCAGCCGGGTGAACAAGCCCGCGGCGGGACACCTTGCCAAGGCCGGCGCCGAAGCCGGTCACGTCTTCCGGGAATTCCGGGTCGCGCAGGATCAACTGACCGGCTTCAAGCCCGGCGACGTTGTTTCCGTGACGATCTTCCAGGCCGGTCAAATGGTCGATGTCACCGGAACCAACAAGGGCAAGGGATTTGCTGGCGCCATCAAGCGCTATCACTTCTCTTCGAACCGCGCCAGCCACGGCAACTCCGTGTCGCACAACTCGGCGGGCTCGATCGGCATGGCGCAGGATCCGGGTCGAGTCTTCCCCGGCAAGCGCATGGCCGGCCACCTTGGTGACGTCAAGCGCACCGCCCAGAATCTGGAGATCGTTCGTGTCGACGAAGCGCGTCAGCTGCTTCTCGTCAAGGGCGCCGTCCCCGGCTCCAAGGGCGGCGATGTCATCGTCTCGCCGGCCGTCAAGGCCAAATAAGGAGACGACGCCATGGAACTCAAACTTATCAACGATCAGGGCCAGCAGTCCGCGACGCTTTCCGCGTCCGACACGCTGTTCGGCCGTGATTACAACGAGGCGCTCGTGCATCAGGTCGTCGTTGCCTACCAGGCAAATGCCCGGTCCGGCAATCGCGCCCAGCTGACCCGTGCCGAAGTTCATCACAGCACCAAGAAGCCTTTCCGTCAGAAGGGTACGGGCCGCGCCCGCGCCGGTATGACGTCCTCGCCGCTGTGGCGCGGAGGCGGTCGCATTTTCCCGAATTCGCCCGAGGAGAATTTCTCCCAGAAGGTGAACCGCAAGATGTATCGCGCCGGTCTGGCCGCCATCCTCTCGCAGCTCGCCCGCGAAGACCGTCTGGTGGTGGTCGAGAATTTCGCCATCGATGCGCCGAAGACCAAGCTGGTCGCCCAGAAGCTCAAGGGCATGGGTCTCGATTCCGTTCTGGTGATCACCGACAACCTCGACGACAACCTGCTGCTGGCTTCGCGCAACCTGCCGAACATGATGGTGGTCGAAGCGCAGCAGGCGGACCCGGTCTCCCTGGTGCGTTTCCCCAAGGTGCTGATGACCAAGGCCGCTGTCGCCAAGATGGAGGAGATGCTGGCATGAGCACGCAGAAATTCAACCAGGAGCGCCTGATGCAGGTGCTGGTGGCGCCGCAGATCTCCGAGAAAGCTACCTACATCGCCGACAAGAACGAGCAGATCGTTTTCATCGTCACGCCCGATGCGACCAAGCCGGAAATCAAGGCCGCCGTCGAGATGCTGTTCAAGGTCGAGGTGAAGTCGGTTCAGGTCGCAGTCCAGAAGGGCAAGGTCAAGCGCACGGGCCGCGGTATGGGCCGTCGCAGCGACGTCAAGAAGGCTTTCGTCTGCCTGAAGCCCGGCCAGGAAATCAGTTTTGCGGAAGGAGGGGCAGCTTAATGGCTCTCGTTAAAGTCAAGCCGACCTCCGCCGGCCGTCGCGGCGTCGTCAAGGTCGTCAATGCGAACCTGTACAAGGGTCGCCCGATCGATGCGCTGACGACCAGCAAGTCGAGCACCGGCGGGCGCAACACCCACGGCCACATCACTACGCGCCACAAGGGCGGCGGGCACAAGCAGCAGTATCGCCTGATCGACTTCAAGCGCAACAAGGATGGCATCACGGCCAAGGTCGAGCGCCTCGAATACGATCCGAACCGCAGCGCGAACATCGCCCTGCTGCTGTATGCCGATGGCGAGCGCCGCTACATCATCGCTCCCAAGGGCATCACGGTCGGCCAGGAACTGGTGAGCGGCGCCGAAGCGCCGATCAAATCGGGCAACGCCCTGCCGATCCGCAACATCCCGGTCGGTTCCACCATCCACTGCATCGAGATCCAACCGGGCAAGGGTGCGCAGCTTGCGCGTTCCGCCGGTACCTCGGTACAGTTGCTGGCCCGCGAAGGCACGTACGCCCAGGTGCGCTTGCGCTCCGGCGAAATCCGTCGCATCCACGTCGAGTGCCGCGCCACCATCGGTGAAGTCGGCAACGAGGAACACAACCTGCGCAAGATCGGCAAGGCCGGCGCCATGCGTTGGCGCGGCGTCCGCCCGACGGTGCGCGGCGTCGTCATGAACCCGGTCGATCACCCGCACGGTGGCGGCGA
>CAZWFC010000253.1:0-2857 GCA_964632965.1 uncultured Rhodocyclaceae bacterium | reverse complement strand
GGCTGCAGGGAATGCCGATGTCGAGCTCCTGCGACTGCCAGCGCGCCGTGGGATCGTGGAGGCAGTGCGCCTGCTTGCTGACCATGACGACGACGCGCTTCTTCACCGCCGAGTCGCTGATCTTCCAGTCCATTTGCAGCTCGGCGGCGATCGGTGCGAAGCGCTCGCGGAACTCGGCCAGCATGAAGGGCAGGGAATCGGCCCGCACCTCGATGCGCATGAAGTAGCGCGCCTGCTCGCCTTCGACGCCGGGGTCGGCGTGAAAGCTGGATTCGAGTATCCAGCCGCGGTGCGCGGCGATGAAGCCGGTGACGCGGGCGATGATGCCGCTGCGATCCGGGCAGGACGCCGTCAGCGTGTAGAAGCGCTCGCGATGCATCTCAGATGATTTTCGAAGCGGCGTCGATGGCCGCGCGCAACTCAGGATAGCTGTTGGTCACGGTGAATTGCGGGAACTCGCGGATGACGTTTTCCGGCGCATGGAACAGGATGCCGGCATGGGCTTCGCCGAGCATGGCGGTGTCGTTGTACGAGTCGCCGGCGGCGATGACCTTGAAGTTGATTTCCTTGAAGCGCCGGACGGCCTCCATCTTCTGGTTCGGCATGCGCAGGTGGTAATTGACGAGGTAGCCCGCCGCGTTCGCCTCCAGCTTGTGGCAGAACAGCGTCGGCATGCCCAGCTGCGCCATCAGCGGCATGGCAAATTCATAGAACGTGTCGGACAGGATGATGACCTGGAAGTCGCGGCGCAGGTCGTCGAGAAAATCCTTGGCGCCGGGCATCGGGCCCATCTCGGCAATGACCTTCTGGATGTCGGGCAGGCCGAGTTTGTGCTGGGCTAGCAGGCCGAGCCGGTATTTCATCAGCTTGTCGTAATCCGGCTCGTCGCGCGTGGTGCGGCGCAATTCGGGAATCCCGGTACGTTCGGAAAATTCGATCCAGATCTCGGGGACGAGGACACCCTCAAGGTCGAGGCAGACGAGTTGCACGGGAGACTCCCTGAATTGATTGCGGGTAAGCGCGCGATTCTACCGCGCCCCGGCCCTTATCGCCGTGCGGTTTCCGGCGGATCAGCCCTGGCCGAGGCAGAGTATTCCGGGGTCGCCCTCGCCGGCCTTCGCCATCGTTTCCAGGCTGTCGAGCACCCCCATGCTCGCCCTTTCCATCTCGCCCAGTTCGGCAAGGCCGGCCGTCGGGTCGCCGGCGCGAAAGCAGCGCACTGCCGCCTGACCGTGAGCATGCACCCGCTTGTGCGGCGGCTCGACATCGGCGTAGCCGGGCAGCTTCGAGAAGCAATCCCTGCCGTCGCCCTCGTAATACCACTTGCCGAGGCGGCAGCCCGTATGGCTGGAGAAGTCATCGGCATTCTTGTCGGAAATCCCCATGAACACCCGGTAGATTTCCATCTTGAAGACCAGGTGGTCCTTCTTCGCGGTCTCAACGAAACTCCGCAAGGCCGTGGCGGCGATGGTCTGGGTCATGTGCTGCGAAAGTTCCATCAGGTTGTCGATGCTGCGGAAGGCCAGTTCGCCGTCGTCCCGCATCTCGGCCAATTCGTCCGGATTGACCTCCGCCAGCGTCTTGAGATTGGTCGCCTCCTGCTGCACGCGCGCCACCAGACCGGAGATTTCCGCGGTCGATGCGGTCGTCCGTTCGGCGAGTTTGCGCACTTCGTCGGCCACCACGGCAAAGCCGCGGCCGGCTTCGCCGGCACGCGCCGCCTCGATCGCCGCGTTGAGCGCCAGCAGGTTCGTCTGATCGGCGATTTCCTTGATCAGCTGGACGATGCCGTTGATCTTGCCGGTGCGCTCATGGAGCTGGTCGATGGCCTCGGCGCTGCGGTGCGTCCGCTCGGTCAGATGGCTGATATGCGACGACAGCTTGCGCACCGCCTGCTGGCTTTGCGCCGTTTCGCCCGAAGCCTTGACGGCCTCCTGCGTCTCCTCCTTCATCGCACTGGCCAGCGTGGCGAGACTCGCCTGCACCGACTTGGTGGATTCGCCGAAGGCGTGCAGGTGCCCGGTAAGTCCCTCGAAGAACGCCACCTGCGCGGCATGCCTGGCGTCGGCCGCAACGGCGCTGGCCTTGTCGGCCTCGCTGGTCGCCGTCAGCGCAGTCAGTTCCGCTTCCCTGGCCCGCGCCTGTGCCAGTTCTTGTTCCAATTCCGCTACCCGCCTGCGTGCCGCGCCGAACATCGTCGAACTCCCGTGCCAGAAATTGAGCGGCGGGAAGTATCCCATAAACATATCGCAAAGGGATATCAATTATTGGAATGGCGCCAGCAGCGGGGCTTTCCCGGCGCGGCGCAAATCAAGCCGGCAGGGCGTCCAGTGTCTCCTGTATTTCCAGCCAGCGGCTCTCCGCGGCATCGATTGCCGCCGCCAGCTCGGCCTGGCGCTTGTGCAGTCCTTCGAGCCGCGCCCGGTCCGGCGCGGCGTAGATCGCCGGGTCGGCGAGTTGCGTGTCGATGCGGCCTTTTTCGTCGTGCCAGCCGAGCAACTGCTTGTCGAGCGCGGCGATTTCCTTCTGCAGCGGACGACGCTGCTCCAGCAACGCGCGCCGGGCCGCCGCCGTCTTCTCGCGCTCTTCGCGCCGCTCCGTCTTGCCGGCATCGGGCGCCCTGGCGGCGCTGCGCTGCGCGGCCAGCCAGGCGGCGTAGTCGTCGAGGTCGCCGTCGAACGGCCGGGCCTGGCCGTCGGCCACCAGCCACAGCTCGTCGCAGGTGGTGCGCAGCAGATGCCGGTCGTGCGACACCAGCACCACGCCGGCCTCGGTTTCCTGCAGCGCCAGCGTCAGCGCCTCGCGCATTTCGAGATCGAGGTGGTTGGTCGGCTCGTCGAGCAGCAGCAGGTTGGGC
>CAZWFC010000252.1:0-2870 GCA_964632965.1 uncultured Rhodocyclaceae bacterium | reverse complement strand
AGGGGCAGATGGCCGCGGCCCGCGCGCTCGGCATGAGCCACGGCCAGGCAATGCGCCTCGTCGTGCTGCCGCAGGCCTTCCGCAACATGGTGCCGCTCTTGCTGACGCAGGCCATCATCCTGTTCCAGGACACCTCGCTGGTCTATGTCAGCGCGCTGGCCGACTTCTTCGGCGCCGCCTACAAGGTCGGCGACCGCGACGGCCGTCTGGTCGAGCTGCTGCTGTTCGCCGGGGCCGTGTATTTCGTCGTCAGCTTTTCGGCGTCGCTGCTGGTCAGGCGACTCGGTGGGAGAATGGGCGCATGAGCATGATCGCGATCCGCAACGTCGGCAAGCAGTACGGCAGCTTCCAGGTGCTCGCCGACTGCTCGACCGCGGTCGGCAAGGGCGAGGTCGTCGTCGTCTGCGGCCCGTCCGGCTCCGGCAAGTCGACGCTGATCAAGTGCGTGAACGGCCTCGAACCCTTCCAGCAGGGCGAGATCGTCGTCAACGGCATCTCCGTCGGCGATCCGCGGACCGACCTGCCGAAATTGCGCGCTCATGTCGGCATGGTGTTCCAACACTTCGAGCTGTTTCCGCACATGAGCATCATCGACAACCTGACCATCGCCCAGGAGAAGGTGCTCGGCCGCTCGCACGCCGAAGCCGTCGCCAAGGGCCGCGGGCTGCTCGACCGCGTCGGGCTCGTGGCGCACGCCGCCAAGCATCCGGGCGAACTCTCCGGCGGCCAGCAGCAGCGCGTCGCCATCGCCCGCGCCCTGGCGATGGACCCGGTCTGCATGCTGTTCGACGAACCGACCTCGGCCCTCGACCCGGAGATGATCAACGAAGTGCTCGACGTCATGGTCGAACTGGCGCTGGGCGGCATGACCATGATGGTGGTCACCCACGAGATGGGCTTCGCCCGCAAGGTCGCCCACCGCGTCGTGTTCATGGACCAGGGCCGCATCGTCGAGGACGCACCGCGGGACGAATTCTTCGCCGCGCCGCGCTCCGAGCGGGCGCGGCAGTTCCTGGCGAAAATACTCGGTCACTGACATGCGCTTTTCCCCGAGCCTGAAAAGCAAGATCGCCTTCATCGTCCTGCTGCTGTTCCTCGGCGGCATCTGGCTGCTGACCTTCCTGACGACGGCGCGCCTGCAGGACGATTTCGCCGAGGTGCTGGCCAACCAGCAGTTCTCGGCGGTCAGCCACACGGCGGCGGAAATCGAACAGAAAATCCAGTCGCGCTTCGACCTGCTCGACGTCGTGGCGAAGGAAATCACGCCGGCGATGCTGGCCGACCCGGCCCGTCTGCGCGCCCTGCTCGCCAACCGGCCGGTGCTGCTGTCGCTGTTCAACAACGGCGTCGTGGCGATCGCCAAGAACGGCCTCGGCATCGCCGACTACCCGCCGCTGCCCGAGCGCACCGGCTCCTCGTATACCGGAATCGAATACTTCAACCTGGTCATGGCCACCGGCAAGCCGGCGCTGGGCAAGCCGCGGCTCGGCCGCTTCACCAAGCAGCCCGGCGTCGGCTTCGCCGTCCCGATCCGCGACGAAAGCGGGCGCACCGCCGGCATGCTCGCCGGCTTCGCGCTGCTCGGCGACCCGAGCCTGTTCGGCACCATCCAGCACGCCAACGTCGGCAAGACCGGCTGGCTCGCCGTCAGCGACGCGCGGCACCGCCTGATCGTCGCCATCACCGATCCGAAGCGCATCATGCAGCCCTTCCCTGCCCCCGGCGTCAACACGATGCTGGACAAGTTCGCCGCCGGCTACGAAGGCTCGGGCATTTCGATCAATTCGCAGGGCCGGGAGGTGCTGAGTTCGGCCAAGCAGATCGGCAACACCGGCTGGTTCGTGCAGGTGGTGCTGCCGACCGACGAGGCCTTCCAGCCGCTGGCCGGCATGAAGCTGCGCGCCTACGCGCTCGCCGCGCTGCTCTCGGCGCTCGCCACCGTCCTCGCCTGGATCGCGCTGCGCCGCCTGCTCAAGCCGCTGGCGGCGGCCGCGACCGAGATCCGCGCCATGGCGGCGGGCACGCGCGAACTGCGCGAACTGCCGATCGCCCACCAGGACGAGGTCGGCGACCTGCTCGCCAGTTTCAACATCCTGTTCAGGCAGCGCCATGAGCTGCAGCAGGAACTCGAACGGCAGGCCCGCACCGACTCCCTGACCGGCCTGCCCAACCGCCGCCATTTCCTCGACTTCGCGACGCAGGAGCTGGCGCGCACGGCACGCTACGGCGGCCGGCTTTCCGTGCTCATGCTCGACGTCGACCACTTCAAGAAGGTCAACGACACCTACGGCCACAAGGTCGGCGACCTCGCCCTGCAGAGGCTGGCCGACATCTGCCGCGACGCGCTGCGCGAGATCGACATCACGGCGCGTCTCGGCGGCGAGGAGTTCGCCGTGCTGCTGCCGGAAACGGACAGCGCGCATGCGCTGGAAGCCGCCGAGCGGCTGCGGACGACCATCGCCGACGCGCGGATACCGCTGGAGCAGGGCTTGCCGTTGCAGTTCACGGTATCCATCGGGGTCGCCACGCTGGACGGCGCGGCGACCAACATCGATACCCTGCTCAACCGCGCCGACAAGGCGCTTTACGAAGCCAAGCGGGCGGGACGCAACCGGGTGTGCGCCGGACCGGGCATGCCCGGCGTCCCGGAAACGCCGCCCGCGGCGGCCGAACCACTCCGGCACGACCTCGCCTAACGCATCATTCGCCTAGCGCATCATGTTCAGGCGCCGCGCCTCTTCCGCGAGCTGGTCGCGGAACTTCGGATGGGCGATGGCGATCAGCGCCGCCACGCGCTGGCCGACCGTCTTGCCGCGCAACTGGGCGACGCCGTATTCGGTCACCACGTAGTTGATGTCGTTCTTGCTCGT
>CAZWFC010000251.1:0-2928 GCA_964632965.1 uncultured Rhodocyclaceae bacterium | reverse complement strand
CAGGCGCAGGATGAACTCGTGCGCGTGCGCGGCGCGGGCGGCGGCGACGATCTCTTCGCGCGTGGCGTCGGGCTTGCCGTAGGCGATGTTCTGCGCGATGGTGCCGAAGAAAAGGAAGGGCTCCTGCAGCACCAGCCCCACGTGGCGGCGGTAGTCGGCCACGGCGAAGCGGCGGATGTCGGTGCCGTCGACCTTGATGGCGCCGTCGGTCACGTCGTAGAAGCGGCAGATCAGGTTGACCAGCGTGCTCTTGCCCGAGCCGCTGTGGCCGACCAGGCCGATCATCTCGCCGGGGGCGATATCGAGGTCGACGCCGCGGATGACGGCGCGGTTGCCGTAGCGGAAGCCGGCCTGCCGGATCTCGATGCGCCCCGCCACCTGCGGCAGGCGCACCGGGTTGGTCGGCTCGGGCACGCTGGAGACATGGTCGAGGATGTCGAAGATGCGCTTGGCGCCGGCCGCCGCCTTCTGCGTCACCGAGACGATGCGGCTCATCGAGTCGAGGCGGCTGTAGAAGCGGCTGATGTAGGCGAGGAAGGCGGTCAGCACGCCGACGGTGATCTCGGCGCGCGACACCTGCCAGATGCCGAAGGCCCAGACCACCAGCAGGCCGATTTCGGTCAGCAGCGAGACGGTCGGGGTGAACAGCGACCAGATCTTGTTGAGCCGATCATTGACGGTGAGGTTGTGGCGGTTGGCCTCGCGGAAGCGCTCGGCCTCGCGGCTTTCCTGGGCGAAGGCCTTGGCGACGCGGATGCCGGGGATGGTGTCGGCGAGGGTGTTGGTTACTTCGGACCAGACGCGGTCGATCTTCTCGAAGCCGGTGCGCAGCTTGTCGCGCACGACGTGGATCATCCAGCCGATGAAGGGCAGCGGCAGCAGGGTCACCAGCGCCAGCCACGGGTTGATCGAGAACAGGATCGCCGCGGTCATGACGATCATCAGCACGTCGATGACGAAGTCGAGCAGATGCAGCGACAGGAAGACGCAAATGCGGTCGGTTTCGGAGCCGATGCGCGCCATCAGGTCGCCGGTGCGCTTGCCGCCGAAGTACTCCAGCGACAGCCGCAGCAGGTGCTCGTAGGTGGTGGTGCGCAGGTCGGCGCCGATGCGCTCCGAAACCAGCGCCAGGATGTAGGTGCGCGCCCAGCCGAGGCTCCAGGCCAGCAGGGCCGAGCCGAGCAGGCCGCCGAGATAGAGCGTCACCAGGCCGATATCGATGGACTGGCCGTTCTGGTAGGGAATCAGCACGTTGTCCATCAGCGGCATGGTCAGGTACGGCGGCACCAGGGTCGCCGCCGTCGAGGCCAGCGTCAGCAGGAAGCCGGCCAGCAGCTGGCGGTTGTAGGGCGTGGCGAAGCGCCACAGGCGCAGCAGCGTCCAGGTCGACGGCGGCGTGTGGATTTCGCGGGTGCAGATCGGGCACTCGTCCTGCCCCGGTTCGAGTGGCGCCTTGCACTGGGGGCAGACCGCCTCCGTCGCACGCTGCGGCGGAAGACCGGAAACATGGCTGCCGAGCTGGAGGTCGAATTCGTCGATCAGGCGCAGCGCCGCGATGTTCTGGCCCAGCGTGTAGCGCCAGCAAGCCAGGCGCGCGGTGTCGTCCAGCAGCTCCAGGCTGCCGACGCCGGCATGGTCGTGATGGCGCAGGACGAGGCCGGGCCGATAGGGCCATTCCTGCCAATCTTCCTGCTCGGGCAGGCGCGTCATCAGGCGCCGGTCGGTGACGACGACCAGGCCGGCGGCGAAATGCAGCCGGGCGTCGAGATCGACTTCCAGGCAGGCGAGGATGCTTTCACCCCCCGCCAGGAGCGCCGCGACCTCGGCATGCCAGGGTTCCGGCAGGGCGCCGGTTGTCGCTGATGAAGAAGGGGAAAGTTCTTTTTTCATGGGTGCTGCATGGCTAGTCCGCGAAAACGGGCATTGCTCGATGGGGGAAGCGCGGGTCCGCGCTGCGGACCCGCCAGGAATTTCGCAAGTATACCTAATGGTTTTTGCGCTGGTCCCTTGCGTTCTACAGGATAATTACGTTTGTTTTCGGTAAACCCGGCAGGCACTTGCAGCGTTATCCCATCGACGCACTTGTTTCGCCTCGATTCCGCGCCCTGACAGCACCGCAAAAGATGACCAAAAAAACTATCGAAATTCTCTCCGTAACCTCCCTGCGCGGACCGAACATCTGGACTTACCGACCGGCCATCGAGGCCAGGGTCGATATCGGCGACCTTGAGGACTTCCCTTCCAACACCCTGCCCGGCTTCTACGAACGCCTGTGCGCCTGGCTGCCGAGCCTGATCGAGCACCACTGCGGCGTCGGCGAACGCGGCGGCTTCCTGCAGCGGGTCCGCGAAGGCACCTGGGCGGGCCACATTCTGGAGCATGTCACGCTCGAACTGCAGAATCTCGCCGGCATGCAGAGCGGATTCGGCAAGGCGCGCCAGACGTCGCAGCGCGGGATATACAAGGTCGTCGTGCGCGCCCGGCACGACGCCGTGAGCCGCGCCTGCCTGTTTGCCGCCCGCGACCTGGTAATGGCCGCCATTGAGGATCGCCCCTACGATGTTGCGGCCACGGTGGCGCAGTTGCGCGACATGGCCGATTCGCTCTGCCTCGGCCCCAGCACCAAGTGCATCGTCGATGCCGCCACCGACCGGCGCATTCCGTCGATGCGGCTGACCGACGGCAATCTGGTGCAACTGGGCTACGGCGCGAAAAGCCGGCGCATCTGGACGGCCGAGACCGACCAGACCAGCGCCATCGCGGAAAGCATCGCCAGCGACAAGGATCTGACCAAGACCCTCTTGCAGGCCTGCGGCGTACCCATCCCCGAGGGCCGCATCGTCGACAGCCCCGAGGATGCCTGGGAGGCGGCGGAGGACATCGGCGTCCCGGTCGTCGTCAAGCCGAGCGACGGCAACCACGGCCGCG
>CAZWFC010000250.1:0-2929 GCA_964632965.1 uncultured Rhodocyclaceae bacterium | reverse complement strand
CGATGTTGGTCTTGTAGGGCGTCTTGTCGCGCGAGAAGCGCGTGTCGCGGAACACCCGCATCAGCGAGCCGCCCATCTTGCGCGGCGCGGCGCGGAAGTTGGGCGCGAACTTCGCCAGCGGCAGCTCCATCGCCGCGATGAAATCCAGCGCCGGCTCGCGCACCAGTTCCTCGTAGCGCGGCTTGTTCGCCGCGAACCAGGCCTTGTCGTTGTTGGCAGCGAGTTCAGCCAGGAAAGCGAGGGTGGCTTTGGTGAACATGGCGTCGGCTCCCGGCGGCGAATGGCTCTAGGGGTTGGCGGATTCCGTTCCGGGCGCGACCGCTTCGAGCACGCGCCGCAGCGTCTCCAGGTCGTTGCGGACCAGGGCCGCATCGGCGCGGAACTGCTCGTCGCTCATGCCCTCATGCTGGAAGAGCGTGAACAACACCTCGCTGCCCGCACCGTTGGCGATGACCCGCATCGGGTTCGTCAGCGTCACGCCGGAAGGCAGTGTCACCGCATGATCGAGCACGCCGAAATCGTTGCGCGGCGCGAAGGCGAACACCACCGCCCCCAGCGGCGACTGCACCACCCAATCGCCATCGACCCGCGCGATGGACTGGCAGAAAGACGGCACCCAGGCCGGCAGGTTGAGTGGATTCGCAGCGAACGCATACACCCGCTCCACCGCTGCCGCGATGAAGACCGAAATGGTTTGCGAGTTCATGCAATTTCCGGAATGCCGGCTCAGTAGGAGCCCGGCGAAGCAAAGTTTTCGAACTTCGTGTACTCGCCGAGGAAGGTCAGCTTCACCGTGCCGGTCGGGCCGTTACGATGCTTGCCGATGATGACTTCGGCAATGCCCTTGTCCTGCGTGTCGGGCTTGTAGTATTCCTCGCGGTACATCATCAGGATGATGTCGGCGTCCTGCTCGATGGCGCCCGATTCGCGCAAGTCGGACATCAGCGGACGCTTGTCGGTGCGTTCCTCGACCTTCCGCGACAGCTGGGAGAGCGCGATGATCGGCACTTCCAGTTCCTTCGCCAGCGACTTGATCGAGCGCGAGATTTCGGAGATTTCGGTGGCGCGGTTTTCGTTGCCGCGGAACGAGGTCATCAACTGGATGTAGTCGATGACGATCAGGCCGAGCTTGCCGCACTTGCGGTGCAGGCGGCGCGCGCGCGCGCGCAGGTCGGTCGAGTTGATGGCGCCGGTCTCGTCGATGTGGATCGGCGCCTCGTGCAGCTTGCCGAGCGCATTGGTCATCTTGTCCCAGTCGTCGTCGGTGAGGCGTCCGGTGCGGATCTTGTTCTGGTCGAGGCGGCCGACGGAGGACAGGAAACGCGTCGCCAGCTGCTGGCCCGACATTTCCAGCGAGAAGATCGCCACCGGCAGGTGGGTCTCGACGCCGACATGCTCGGCGATGTTGAGCGCGAAGGCCGTCTTGCCCATCGACGGGCGGCCGGCGACGACGATCATGTCGCCGGGCTGCAGGCCGGAGGTCATCTTGTCGAGGTCGGTGAAGCCGGTCGGCACGCCGGTGACGTCGGACGGATTCTCGCGGTTGAACAGCACCTCGATGCGTTCGACCACTTCGCCCAGCAAAGGCTGGATCGACTCGAAACCCTGCGTCGAGCGCGCGCCGGTCTCGGCAATCTCGAACACCTTCTGCTCGGCCTGGTCGAGCAGCTCCTTGACATCGCGACCGGCCGGGTTCAGTGCGCTGGCGGCGATCTCGTCGCCGACGGTGACGAGCTTCCTGAGCACCGCGCGCTCGTGCACGATCTCGGCGTAGCGGCGGATGTTGGCCGCCGACGGCGTGGCGTTGGCGATCTCGCCGAGATAGGCCAGCCCGCCGGTCTGGTCGACCTCGTTGGATTTCTCGATCGATTCGTAGATCGTCACCACGTCGGCGGGCCGGCCGGTCTCGACCAGCTTGCGGATGTGGCAGAAGATGCGGCGGTGGTCGTCGCGGTAGAAATCGCCCTCCGCCACCATGTCGCCGATGCGGTCCCACGCCGTGTTGTCGAGCAGCAGGCCACCGATCAAGGACTGTTCGGCCTCGATGGAATGCGGCGGCAGCTTGAGCGCCGCCACCTGGGCGTCGGCAGAATGGGACGGAATCGCGCGAACCTGGGCCATGAAATCTCCTCGATCAAGCATGGAAGTCTACTCGCCGGCAAAACGCAATGCGAGGGATAAGTCTGTGGGCAGGCTGTGAATAAGCTGTGGGAAAATAAGGAAGGCGACGCCCTTCCTTATTTCGGCAGTCCGCACAAGTGCGGACTGTCAGAATCACTCTTCGGTGGTCCATACCCGTGCGGACCAGAAAGACCTGTTTCCCGCCATGAGCCAATCCGCCCAACGCCTGTTGCCCCTTTCCGCGGCCCTCACCGCCGCCGGCGCCGTTCTCGCGCTCGCCGCACCCGAGGGCCGCTGGCTGCCGGCCGCGCTGTGGCATATGCTCTTCGCCGTCGGCGCGCTGCCGATGATCCTGCTGGCGATGGGCTATTTCGTACCGGTGCTGACGCGCAGCGGCGACACGCCGCGCCTGCTGGCCCTCGCCCCGCTCGCGGCGCTGGGCGCCGGGCTGGGCATCGTCGGCTTCTTCCTGCAGGGCACGCCCGAACTGCGTTTCGCCGCCCCTTGGCTGGCGCTGGCCGCCGTGGCCGGCTTCGCCGCCTGGCTAGCGCGGCGCTGGCGGCGCTGCCTCGGCCACCCGAACCCCTGCCTGGCCTGGTACGCCGCCGCGCTCGGCCTGCTGGCGCTGGGCCTGCTCGCTATCGCCGTCGCGCCCGTGTGGCCGCAACAGGCCCGCGCCCTGCGCCTGTTCCACCTGCACATCAACACGCTGGGCTTCATGGGCCTGACGGCACTCGGCACGCTGCAAGTGCTGCTGCCTACGGTCGCCGGCCGGCCCGACCCCGGCGCGGCGCAGCGCCTGACCCGC
>CAZWFC010000249.1:0-2956 GCA_964632965.1 uncultured Rhodocyclaceae bacterium | reverse complement strand
CTCGCCTATCTGATCACGCATCCGGACAGCGTCCTGACCCATCGCCAACTGCTCAAGAACGTGTGGGGGCCATCCCATGCCGACGACAGCCATTACGTTCGCGTCTATATGGGACACCTGCGCAGAAAAATCGAGGACAACCCCTCCCAGCCCAAGCATGTTCTCACCGAGGCCGGCGTCGGCTACCGCTTTGTGGCCCAAGCGGCGAGTGCTTGACGCTTATTGGGTCGATACCGTCAGCACCGGCGCGAAACCACCGCCCGGCGTACGAAAATTGGTGGTCTGTCCCTGCCACAGCCGCGCGGCGACGAGCTGGACATGGCTGGCGTAAACATAGCAGCGCAGGTCGAGCTTGAGGTCCACCGTTTCGCCGCCGACGGCAAGGCGCCGCGACGACGGCGGCACCAGCGCCTGGGCGATGTAGTTGCCGGCCAGCACTTCCTCGAACACGCGCTTGGTGATCTTGTCGCCGCGGTAGGTCGCCCGCGAGCCGAAGCCGGCGGCGGGCTTGAAGAAGAGCTGCTTGCGCCGCGCCCAGAAGTCGTCGCCTTGATCGGCGCGGACCAGTTCGGTACGCGGAATGCCCGCGGCAAGCAGGGCGCGGGTCTCGGCCGGCACGCCCCAGGCAGTCAGCAGGGCCGCGTCCGAGAGCGCGACGAGGTTGCGCTTGTCGGCATAGAGGGCGTGGGCGCGCGGGTGCGGCGTCACCACGGCGGCATCGTCGAGATGCGCCTGGCGCAGCACCGCGTTGGCCGGGTCGGCGAGGGCGAAGTCGGTGAGCCGGTTATAGACGAGGTCGATGCGCGTCTCGTCGACCCAGAGCGAGTTGTGGCACAGCATGAGATCGCGCGGATCGCAGATCACGGCGGTGATGCCGTGGCGCGCAAAGAGACGCTGGAACAGCACGAACTCGGGATGCAGGTACTGCGTCTGCGGCGCGTCGTCGACGATGGCGATGCTGCGCAAGGGGGTGTCGCCGCGCTCGGCCCGCCACTCGGCGCGGAACATCTCCATGAACAGGTGCTCGGGGGTGTCGTCGCCGAGGCTGCCGGGCAGCTGGGCCTTGACATCGTCGCAGCAGGCCTGCTGGGCGCGGGCGAGGATGGCATTGAGCAGGCCGCCGCCGGCATTGGTGTTGATCTCGATGAGGCGCGGACCGGCGGGATCGAGATGGAAGTCGTAGCCGAGGAACACGCCGCGCGACTTGCGCTCGGCCTGCGCGATCGGCGGTGCCCAGGCGGACACATGCGCACGATAGGCGGGCAGCGCGACAACGCTCTCGATGGCGGCAACGAGCTCGGCCATGCGCCGGGCGTCGCGGCCGCCGACGAAGACCATCGCATCGGAAAACAGGTGCGGCCGCCCTTCCATCACGGCGGCGTAGAAGCCGGGGCTCTCGTGTTCGAGTTCGGCCTTCAGCCGTTCGCGGTCGAGCGAGGCGCACTGGCAGCCAGCGTTGAGCTTTTCGGCGAGAACGGCGCAATCGTGGGGATTCATCGACGGGATTCTACCGGCTGTGACCGCCATCGTTCTTGATCTGGCCGAAGCGTTTGGCGGACTCCGGCGAGCGGCTGACGACGCTCATTGTCCACCCGCAACGAAGAAGGCCTCGACCTCGGCGGTCTCGCGCGTGCGCCGCATCGGCGGCAGCGACTGCCAGATGCGCTTGCCGTAGGGCTTGCCGACCAGGCGCGGGTCGCAGACCATGAGCACGCCGCGGTCGGTCTCGTCGCGGATCAGCCGGCCGGCGCCCTGCTTCATGCTGATGACGGCGCGCGGCAACTGGTATTCGAAGAAGGCGTTGCGGCCCTGCCGCTTCAGGTGCTCGATGCGCGCCGCCAGCACCGGATCGTCGGGCGGCGCGAAGGGCAGCTTGTCGATGACCACCAAGGACAGCGCGTCACCGCGCACGTCTACGCCCTCCCAGAAGCTCTGGCTGGCGACGAGCACGGCGTTGCCGAGCTGGCGGAAGCGCTCCAGCAATTCCGACTTCGAGCCCTCCCCTTGGAGCAGCAGCGGCAACTCCAGGCTTTCGCGTTCGAGGCGTTCGTGCAGCAGTTCGTGGATGCGCCGCATCGCACGCAAGGACGTGCACAGTACGAAGGCACGCCCGTGCGAAGCGCGGATCGCCGGCCAGGCGGCCTCGACCACGGCCTCGTTGTAGTGCGGGCTGTTGGGGTCGGGCATTTGCTGCGGGCAGAACAGCAGCGCATGGGTGGAGTAGTCGAACGGACTGCCCCAGCAGCCGGTTTCGGCCTCGGCGAGGCCCAGTTCGCCCTGGTAATGGCTGAAGTTGCCGGCGACGGCCAGCGTCGCCGAAGTGAATATCCAGGCGCGCGGATGGCCTTCGAGCTGGCGGCGGAAGATGTTGGCCACCGAGAGCGGCGTCAGGTTCAGGGTCACATGGTAGAGCGAGACTTCGGCCCATCTTACGAAGGTTTCTTCCTCGCCTGACGGCGCGGAAGAACCTTCGACGATGGGCATGGGAGGCCCCCCCCCCCCCGGCCCCCGCCCCGCGGGCGGGGGTGACTGCTTGCTCGCTGCGCTCGAAGGAGGTGGCAGCTCCGAGGTCTGCCAGCGCTTTATGGCCGCGGCCAGTTCCTGGCTGCGGCGCAGGCAATTGGCCAGCCCTTCGGAACGTTCGGCCTGGCTTTCCAGGTGCGTCGTGAAGGTCTGCAACTCGCGTTGCAGCGCATCGAGCATGTGTGCGGCTTCGGGATGCGCGCGCCACTGCGCGTCGGCGAGCCGGCTGCCTTCGCGATGGAAGGCCAGGCGCAGGTCCTTGGCCGCCTTCTCCAGATGGCGGCAGGCGTCCTGCAGCGCCGTGTAGTCCTTGGCGCCGGCGATGGCCTCCAGGCGCGTATCGCGCGCGAGTTCGACCACCTGGGCGGTGCCGACCGACTCGCCGAAGAACAGCCCGGCGACTTCGGGCAACTGGTGCGCCTCGTCGAAAATG
>CAZWFC010000248.1:0-2962 GCA_964632965.1 uncultured Rhodocyclaceae bacterium | reverse complement strand
CTGGCGCGCGGCTTCACCGGCCGCGACGCCATCGTCAAGTTCGAGGGCTGCTACCACGGCCACGCCGACAGCCTGCTGGTGAAAGCCGGCTCGGGCATGCTCACCTTCGGCAACCCCTCGTCTTCCGGCGTACCCGCCGACCTCGCCCAGCACACGCTGGTGCTCGACTACAACGACGCAGCCCAGCTCGCCGACGCCTTCGCCAAACATGGCGACAAGATCGCCTGCGTCATCGTCGAGCCGGTCGCCGGCAACATGAACCTGATCGCGCCCAAGCCCGAATTCCTCAAGGCCATGCGCGAGTTGTGCACCAAGCACGGCGCAGTGCTGATCTTCGACGAAGTGATGACCGGCTTCCGCGTCGGCCTCGGCAGCGCGCAGGGCCTCTACGGCATCAAACCCGACCTGTCGACCTTCGGCAAGGTGGTCGGCGGCGGCATGCCGCTCGGCGCCTTCGGCGGCCGCCGCGACATCATGGAAAAAATCGCCCCGCTCGGCCCCGTCTATCAGGCCGGCACGCTTTCGGGCAATCCGCTCTCGGTCGCGGCGGGGCTCGCCACGCTGAAGAAAATCCAGGCGCCGGGCTTCTATGCCGCGCTAACCGCCAAGACGAAATCCCTCGTCGACGGCCTCGCCGCCGCTGCGCAGAAGCACGGCGTCACCTTCAGCGCGCAGTCGGTCGGCGGCATGTTCGGCCTCTACTTCGCCGCCACGCCCCCGACCTCCTACGCCGAGGTGATGCAGGCCGACAAGGACGCCTTCAACCGCTTCTTCCACGCCATGCTGGAAAAAGGCATCTACCTGGCGCCGTCGGCCTTCGAAGCCGGCTTCGTCTCGGCCGCGCACAGCGACGCCGACATCGCTGCCACCCTCGCGGCGGCCGACGCCATTTTCGCCGCCGGCGTTTAGTGGCCCCCCACGCTCACAGTGTTCGCGCAGGGCTCGCCTTTATGGGCGAGCCCGTCTTGGCGGCGCAAAGCAGTGCGTTGCGAACCCCCGCCAAGACCCCCGCCACCGGGGGGCGCATGCCGCCTTGGGGTCCCCCAAGGGGACTTCCTTCGGGGCGCGGCCCGGCGGAGGCATAATGCCCGCCCTGAGCGCCGGTAGCGCCTGGCTGGTGCTGTGCGTCGCCGGCCTGTGCGAAATCGGCTGGGCCATCGGCCTCAAATACACCGAAGGGTTTTCCCGTCTCGTGCCCAGCGTGTTGACGCTGACCGCGATGACGGCCTCGGTCGTCCTGCTCGGCTGGTCGCTGAAGGCCCTGCCCGTCGGCACCGCCTACGCCGTCTGGACCGGCATCGGCGCCGTCGGCACCGCCATCCTCGGCATGCTGCTGTTCAACGAGTCGCGCGAGGTGCTGCGGCTGGTCTGCATCGGCCTGATCGTAGCCGGCATACTCGGGCTGAAGCTGGTGACTCCCAACGCGTAATCCGGCTCGGCGGCGCGAAGCCTACGCGGCACGCTCCAGCGGAACCTCCCAGCCGGGAAATACGAGCACGGCAGGATGGCAATTGAGGGCGCGGGCAAAAACCTTGGCGCGCTCGACGCCCAGATTCACCCGACCGTTCTCGATCGCGGAGATGGTGGCTTGCGGGATGCCCGTGAGTTCGGCAAGCTGGCTTTGGCTCAGTTCCTGAAGTTCGCGCAGGATACGGACGGACTCGCCCACCGAGACCTCGACTCGCTTTTTGGCAGGACGGAACTCTTTCATTTCATGGCCTCCTGTAATCGTGGGCGGTAACTTGAATAACCTGAATCTGCAACACGTTGGCGACAACCCGGTAAATCACCCGCCATTGCAGCCCGAGCCGAGAGGAACGATGGCCCTTCCACTCACCCGACAGGGCCTCATCGTTGAAGCCCTTGATAGCCCGCAGACCCGGTGGTCCCGACAATCTGGCAATGTCTTTCCATTTTTCGTAACGCTTTAAAATCTCGACCGGCACGGAACCCGAAAGTTGTTTGTCGATACGACGGTGTTCCTCGATTTGCCACATGCCTCATTATGTATATACTACAAATGGTATGTCAAGGACGGTGATTGTTGTCCATGACGGGTTCGAATAGAACTTCGGATGGCAACCGATGAGAAGTGCCTCGACCGCAAGCAATGCGACCGACCGATAGCGGCAAGAAATCAACCCCGCGCCTTCAGGCGCAGCCTCTACTGCAGCAACGCCACGATGCGCTGAATCTGGCGGCGATGAATGGTCGTATGCAGGGCCGCCAGCGCATGCCAGCCACGCAGGTCGAGCATGCCGAACCAGGGATGGGCATGGCGGCGCGACGTGCGCAGATCGCCCAGCGTGCCGATCAGGTGCGCGTAGTCGTCGACCGTCGCACGCAGCAAAGCCTGCTGTTCCTCGCCCGCAGCGGCGTCCGGCTTGACCTCGGCGATGCGGAGCACGCGCTCGAACGGCGTGTCGCTCGACAAGGCCGCCGCCAGTTGTCCGATGCCGCTATCCACAATCACGAGATGCTGGATCACCATCGCCGCCGACCAGTTGCGGCTGCTGTCCTCCAGCCCGGTCAGCCGCGGCACCAGCACCGGCTGCCGGGCGAGTGCTTCCGGCAGGCTCGCCGCCAGCGCCAGAGCCGCCTCCGTTTCGCTTCGCAGCCAACCGGTAAGCGCGTCCTTGCTCAACGCGCCGCGCAAGACCTGCAGCACCGTGTTGGCAAACCACCGCTCCAGCGGCGGCAGACCGGCGCCGGGCGGGGCGAGTTGAGCTTCATCGGTCATGGCTAAAGCTCCTGAGACGGTCCGGCTCGACAAATCAAGAGTGCGAGGCAGCGCTATGGCGTAGGTATTCCAACGACGCAACTCTCAGCATCGCGATCCCCCTTGAGGGGAGCAAACGGGCGAGCGGAGTACCCCGCCCGCTCCGAATAAGCCCGCCGCGAAGCCTTGTCACTCCGCCTTCAGCAAGCCCGCCGCCGCGAGCTTGCGCTTGGCCTTCTGGCG
>CAZWFC010000247.1:0-3004 GCA_964632965.1 uncultured Rhodocyclaceae bacterium | reverse complement strand
CGAGCGCCAGCGCATTTCCATCGCCCGCGCGCTGCTGATCGACCCGCGCATCCTCATCCTCGACGAAGCGACCTCCTCCGTCGACTCGACGACCGAGAAGGAAATCCAGAAGGCGCTCGACAACCTTGTGCAGGGGCGCACCACCATCGCCATCGCGCACCGCCTGTCCACGCTGCGCAAGGCCGACCGCCTGGTGGTGCTGGACCGCGGCCAGATCGTCGAGATCGGCAGCCACGACGAGTTGATGGCGCGCGAGGGCGCCTATCACCGCCTTTACCAGGCGCAGGCAAGGCAGACCGAAGCCCTGCTGGAAGAGGAGGACGCCGCATGAGCCACGCCAGCGAAATTCAACTGCACCGCGACGCCTTCGGCCGTCTCGTATTCACCGCGCCCGACGGCACAACACATGAAGGCGTGGTGCCGGTGCGCGCCTTCCCCATCGCCGCGCCCGAGCAGGGCATCGCGCTGGTCAACGCCGACGGCCGGGAACTGGTCTGGATCGACCGCCTCGCCGACGTGCCCGCGGCCGCCCGCAGCCTGATCGAAGCCGAACTGGCGAGCCGCGAGTTCATGCCCGAGATTCGCCGGCTGCACCACGTGTCGAGTTTCGCCACGCCCTGCACCTGGCAGGTAGAGACGGACCGCGGCGCGGCCTCGTTCGTCCTCAAGGGCGAAGAAGACATCCGCCGGCTGTCCGCCAATACGCTGCTGGTCGCCGACAGCCACGGCATCCAGTTCCTGATCCGCGACCTGCAAGCGCTCGACCGCGGCAGCCGCAAGATCCTGGACCGTTTCCTGTAGGCAGGGCGGCAGCCCGCATCCGCATTTCAACCGCAACCCGGTTCATTACGAGGACTATCGGCGTGCTACGAAAACTTCTGCTTCTGCTGTCGGCCGCTGCGGCCATGCCCGTGGCCGCGCAAGGCATGCCCGGCGTCGAACTCACCGCCGGCATGTACCGCATCGAGGCGGAAGTCGCCGCCACCCAGGAGAACCGCATGCTCGGCCTCATGCACCGCAAGACCATGGCGCCGCAGCGGGGCATGCTGTTCGTCTTCGACGGCACCGCCCGGCATTGCATGTGGATGCGCAACACGTTGCTGCCGCTGGCGGTGGCCTTCCTCGACGAGCAGGGACGCATCATCAACGTCGAGGAAATGCTGCCGCAGACCGAAGACAACCACTGCGCCGCCAAGCCGGCGAAATACGCGCTGGAAATGAATGCCGGCTGGTTCAAGGCGCGCGGCCTCGGTGCCGGCACGGCGATAGGCGGCATCGAGAAGGCGCCGCCTGCGCGCTGAACGCTGAAACATCGCGGCCCGCCGGGGCGATGCGCTCCTTCAGCGGAGCGCCGCGCAGACATCCCTGACGTGGCCGCGCAGCCAGCGATGCGCCGGATCGGCATCCAGCCGCGGGTGCCAGAGCAATGAAACCGTGATTTCCGGCGTGGCGACCGGTAGGGGAAAACTGTGCATTCCGGCGCGCAGGTTCCCTGTATGGCGCTCAACCGGCTCGACAAGATCTTCGATGGCGAACTCCAGCAGGTGCTGGAAAGCTTCAACGAATCCCTCTGGCCGGCGGGGCAGGCGGCGGCTTGAAGTCTCACGACGAATCGCGTAAAGTAAGAATTCCTTACTTTACCAATGGGTGGCGGACATGCTTGCCAAGATGACCTCGAAGAACCAGTTGACGCTGCCCAAGAGCGTCACGGCAGCCGTCGATTCCCCCGAGTACTTCGAAGTGGAGGCCGTCAACGGCCAGATCGTGCTGACGCCGGTGCGCATCCAGCGCGGCGACGCTGTGCGCGCCAAGCTCGCGGAATTGCACCTCGACGAACAGGACATCGCCGACGCCGTGCAATGGGCGAGGCAGGCGCCTGCCGCCAGGACCGCGCGCAAGAAATGACACGCACGACCAATCCACTTCCGGTCGTCATCGACACCAACCTGGTCCTGTCGGCGCTGGTGTTCGCCCACGGTCGCCTGACGCCGCTGCGCCAGGCCTGGCAGGAGCAGCGCATCCAGCCCCTCGTGTCCCGTGTCACGGCGGCCGAACTGATCCGCGTGCTCGCCTACCCGAAGTTCAAACTCGCGCCGGATGAACAGCAGGAACTGCTGGCCGACTACCTGCCCTACTGCAAGACCGTGCAGATTCCCGAGCCACCGCCGAAGACGCCGCGCTGCCGCGACGCCTTCGACGTGCCCTTTCTGCAACTGGCGCTTGCCGGCAAGGCCAAGGTACTGGTCACCGGCGACCTGGATCTGCTCGCCCTCGCCGGCGGCTTCGCCTGTCCTATCGTCACCGCCGAACAGTTCATCAACACCCTGACCACATGACAACTTCCGACATCGTCGCCAAGCTCTGGAACCTCTGCAACATTCTCAAGGACGATGGCGTCGCCTAGCAGTAATGGTCGTAGTAACCGTGGAACTGCGTCTGTTCCTGTTCCCCGTGCAGTGGCACATCCGAAGCATCGGCATCAAGAACCAGTTCCTGCGATGCCTTGCTCTGGGCGGCGATGAACTGCTCGACCAAGACGCGATTCATGGCCATCGCGTCGGCGCGCGTGGCCCGCGTTTCCAAACGCGAGAAGGTCGGGGAACTCGCCAAGTCATCGACTTTGCCCACCGCCGTCTGCATCAGCGGATCGTGGCGCAGCACGTCGTGATCGTTCAAATTCTCATGCCCGCAGCACAGCCCGTACAGGCGCTGGGCGACAAGATCGCGTGGCGAGTGGGTGGTGCGTTCCGGGTTGCGCGGGTCCGATAGCGCAGCCGCGACCGCTGCCGACAAGCCGATCTTGCGATCCACCTGACGTACCAGCATGACGCCGCCGTCGGAACTCAGGGCGCCACCGTCGAAATTTGCTTCAATCTCGCGGCGTCCAACTTGCCCAAACAACATCTGCTGACCGGTACAATTTGGCATCGGCGGAACACTCCGTTAAAACTGTCTAGACACCAGTATTAACGCGCCTCACGGCGGTTCCGCCGACCTACTCTTG
>CAZWFC010000246.1:0-3080 GCA_964632965.1 uncultured Rhodocyclaceae bacterium | reverse complement strand
CAACACGCCCGCCTTCGACATCAAGCCCGGCTCGATGGGCCGGCCGCTGCCGGGCATCGACGCGGCCATCGTGCAGCGGCAGGAGGACGGCGGCGTGCGGCTCATCGACGCGCCCGGCCAGGAAGGCGAACTGGCGCTGAAAGCGGGCTGGCCGTCGATGTTCCGCGCCTACCTCAACAACGAGGAGCGCTACCGCAAGAGCTTCGCCGGCCCGGACAACGCGTGGTACCTGACCGGCGATCTCGCGCAGCGCGACGCCGACGGCTACTACTGGTTCGTCGGCCGCGCCGACGACGTCATCAAGTCGGCCGGCCACCTGATCGGCCCCTTCGAGGTCGAAAGCGCGCTGATGGAGCACCCGGCGGTGGCCGAGGCCGGCGTCATCGGCAAGCCCGACCCGGTGGTGGGCGAAGTCGTCAAGGCCTTCGTCTCGCTGAAGAAGGGCTTCGAGCAGAGCGAGGCGCTGCGCATGGAACTGCTCGGCCATGCCCGGAAGCGTCTCGGCGCCGCCGTGGCGCCGAAGGAGATCGCCTTCCTCGCGAGTCTGCCGCGCACGCGCAGCGGCAAGATCATGCGCCGGCTGCTGAAGGCGCGCGAGCTCGGGCTGCCCGAGGGCGATACCCCGACATTGGAAGGGGGAGCATGACCAACGTAGACCATCCGGCCCCGCCGCCGCCCTCCGGCCCGGTGCCTTACGACAAGCCCTTCGCGCTGGCGCTGCTCGCCGACATGCTGCGCATCCGCCGCCTCGAAGAAAAGGCGGCCGAGCTCTACGGCGCCGGCAAGATTCGCGGCTTCCTGCACCTCTATATCGGCGAGGAGGCGGTCGGCGTCGGCACGCTGCACGCGCTCGCGCCCGAGGACAACATCGTCGCCACCTACCGCGAGCACGGCCACGCGCTGGTGCGCGGCATGGACATGGGCGTGCTGATGGCCGAGATGTACGGCAAGCAGGAAGGCTGCGCGCGCGGCCGCGGCGGTTCGATGCACCTGTTCGACGCCGGGACGCGGCTGTTCGGCGGCAACGCCATCGTCGGCGGCGGCCTGCCGCTGGCCGTCGGGCTCGCTCTCGCCGCCAGGATGCGGCAGGAGAACCGCGTCACCGCCTGCTTCTTCGGCGACGGCGCCGTGGCCGAGGGCGCGTTCCACGAATCGATGAACCTCGCGGCGCTTTGGAAGCTGCCGGTGCTGTTCTGCTGCGAGAACAACCTATATGCCATGGGCACGGCGATAGACCGCTACGAATCGCAGACCGACCTGTGCGCCAAGGCGGCGTCCTACAACATGCCGGCGGTCAGCGTGGACGGCATGGACATCGTCGCCGTGCATGCGGCGGCGCAGGACGCGGCGGCGCGCGTGCGCGCCGGCGCGGGGCCGGTGTTCCTCGAATTGCGCACCTACCGCTTCCGCGCGCACTCGATGTTCGATGCCGAGCTCTACCGCCAGAAGGCCGAGGTCGATGAATGGAAGACGCGCGGCCCCATCCACACTTACACCGCGCGCCTCAAGGCCGAGGGCAAGCTGACCGAAGCGGAGTTCCTGGCGCTCGACGCCGCGGCGCAGGCCGAGGTCGACAAGGCCGTCGCCTTCGCCGAAGCCGGCAGTTGGGAGCCGGTCGCGGATCTGCTGCGCGACGTGCATACGCCGGAGGGTGCCGCATGAGCCGCAAGCTTTCCTACCGCGAAGCCCTGCGCGAAGCGCTGCAGGAAGCCCTGCGCAACGATCCGCGCGTGTTCCTGATGGGCGAGGACGTCGGCCGCTACGGCGGCACCTACGCCGTGTCGAAGGGGCTGCTCGCCGAGTTCGGTCCCGAGCGCATCCGCGACACGCCGCTGTCCGAGCTCGGCTTCACCGGCGCCGGCATCGGCGCGGCGCTCGGCGGCATGCGCCCCATCGTCGAGGTGATGACGGTCAACTTCAGCCTGCTGGCGCTCGACCAGATCGTGAACACCGCCGCGCTCTACCGCCACATGTCCGGCGGCCAGTTCTCGGTACCGCTGGTGATCCGCATGGCCACGGGCGCCGGGCGCCAGGTCGCGGCCCAGCATTCGCACAGCTTCGAGGGCTGGTACGCCGGCATTCCCGGCATCAAGGTGCTGGCGCCCGCCACCGTCGAGGACGCGCGCCACATGCTTCGGCCGGCGCTGGCCGATCCCGACCCGGTGCTGATCTTCGAGCACGCCGGGCTGTACAACATGGAAGGCGAGCTGCCCGATACGGCCGGCGTCGACATCCGCTCGGCGAAGGTCAGGCGCGCCGGCAAGGACGTGGCGATCATCACCTACGGCGGCTCGCTGTCCAAGGCGCTGGCGGCGGCGGAAACCCTTGCCGCCGACGGCATCGCCGCCGAGGTGCTCGACCTGCGCGTGCTGCGCCCGCTCGACGACGCCGCGATCATGGCGTCGGTCGCCAAGTGCCGCCGCGCGGTGATCGTCGACGAGGGCTGGCGCAGCGTCGGCCTCGCCGCCGAGGTCATGGCGCGCATCGTCGAACAGGCTTTCTTCGAGCTCGACGCACCGCTGGTCCGCGTCTGCTCGGCGGAGGTGCCGGTGCCCTATGCCCGGCATATGGAGGAGGCGGCCCTGCCGCAGCCGGAGAAAATCGTCGCCGCCGTGAAAGGATTGTTCGCATGATCGATTTCAAGCTCCCGTCGCTGGGCGCCGACATGGACGAGGGCACGCTGCTCGAATGGAAGGTCAAGCCCGGCGATGCCGTGAAGAAAGGCCAGGTCGTCGCCGTCGTCGATACCAGCAAGGCGGCGGTGGATGTGGAGAGCTGGCAGGAGGGCACCGTGGCCGAACTGATCGTTGCGCCCGGCGAGAAGATTCCCGTCGGCACGGTGCTGGCGACCTTGCTCGAACCCGGCGAGAAGCCCGGGGCCGGGCGTCCCGCCCCCAGGGCCGCAGTCCCCGCCACGCCGCTTGCCGCTGCGCCCGCGGCACGCCGCATGGTATCCCCGGCGGCGCGCAAGCATGCGCACGAAATCGGCGTCGACATCGAGACCGTCGTCGGCACCGGCCCGCATGGCGCGGTGACGCTCGAAGACGTCGAGCGCGCCGCGCCGGCCGCGCCTGCGGCGG
>CAZWFC010000245.1:1446-3083 GCA_964632965.1 uncultured Rhodocyclaceae bacterium | reverse complement strand
GGATCGAGTTCATCGGCCCGATCGTGTTGGCGGTCGCCGGCGCGCGAACCTCTCGGAACCTCATGGCCATCGTCGCAGCCGCCTTCGGCGTCTTCCTACTGACCGGCGTGCGCTTCGGCGGCGAGCCGATTGGTGTCGCGTTCGCGTTTGCAAACGCCGCACTGTTCACGGGCTACATCGTTCTCGCGCACCGGGTCGCGCGCCACCACGGCCAACTGAGGTTCGATGGCGCGTGCGGCGGCGACACCCATGCCCGGCGCGACACCGGCCGCCAGGGCCAGGTCGTCGCAGGCGAGGATGCACGCGGCGGCGGCCGACGCAACGACGGCGCTAGGCCCAGGCAGGCCGGAATGCGCTTCGAGCGGCAGCCGGGGCAGGTCGAGCGCCAGCCAGAGCGGATTCATGGTCGCGCCATTGCGCCGGACGGGACAGGTCGAGGTGGAGCGGTACCGTCAGCGGCGGCCCGCGCCGTTTGAGGATGGAAACGGCAAGCCGCCCGGCCGGGCCGGCGGCCAGCGCCAGCCGCAACGGCGCCACCGAAGCCTCGGCGGCCGCGCGTGTCGGCCGCAACAGGAAAGCGGCGGCCCCGCCGGCGGCGGCCGCGACTTGCAGGCGCCGCACGGCACGGGCATCGGCGTGCGCCGTCCAGCACAGCACGGCACGGGGCGCACCGCTCAGCAAGGCCTGCTCGGCGGCCCACAGCGCATCGCGTTCCGCCGCCGGCGAGACGGCGACCAGGCGCGCCAGATCGACGCCGGCCGCCGCCCAGGCCGGCGCATGCAAGGGGTAAGGCGCGCCGACCACCAGCGACCAGCCGCCCTCGCTTCGGATGGCGCGCAGGGCCGGCATCAGCAGCGAGAGTTCGCCGAGGCCGGCGCCGTCGATCAGCAGTTCGCTCAAGGCGCCGCGCGGCCAGCCGCCGCCCGGCAGTTCGGCATCGAGGGCGGCGAAGCCGCTGGGCACCGACGGCAGCGGTGCGCTGGCCACGCCGTCGCCGCGCCAGATATCGGGCCGCGCCAGCACGGCGGCGACAGCGTCGCTTGCGCTCGTATTCACAGCGCACCGCCGTTGCGGATGAGGCCGACCGCCAGCCCTTCGATGGCGAGTGGGCCTTCGACGACGATGGGCGCGTAGTCGGGGTTCTCGGCCACCAGTTCGATGCGGGAACCCTTGCGCCGCAGGCGTTTGACTGTGACCTCGTCGCCCAGGCGGGCGACGACGATCTGGCCGCTGCGCGCTTCCGCCGTCTTGTGCACGGCGAGGAGGTCGCCGTCGAGGATGCCGGCACCGGTCATGCTGTTGCCGCGTACCTTGAGCAGGTAGTCGGCGCGGGGTGCGAACAAGGCGGAGTCGAGTTGCACCCGACCGAGCTGGTTCTCGACCGCCAGCAGGGGGCTGCCGGCGGCGACCGAGCCGACCAGGGGCAAGCCGAGTTGCTCGACCAGCCGGATACCGCGCGCCGAACGCGGGTCGAGGACGATGGAGCCCTTCTTGGCCAGCGCCCTCAGGTGCTGCTCGGCCGCGTTGGCCGAGGCGAAACCGAAAGCGCCGGCGATTTCGGCGCGTGTCGGCGGCGCACCGAGGATTTCCAGGGTGTTGCGGATGAAGTCGAGAATTTCCCGCTGGCGCGGGGTAAG
>CAZWFC010000245.1:0-1346 GCA_964632965.1 uncultured Rhodocyclaceae bacterium | reverse complement strand
TCGAGCAGCAGCCGGCGCACGCGATCCTGCCAGAGCGCGCCGAACAGCGCCATTTCCTCCGCCGTGGCGGAGCCTTCGAGGCAGGGCGGCAGCAACTCGCCGATGCGCGGATCGCCGGGAATGCCGTCGAGGCGGGCCGTAACCGACACCGCCGCTCCCGTGTCGAGCCGCGTCAGGCGCAGCGTGCCGGCCACCGCCTGGCCGAAGAACAGCAGGTGGCGACGACTGAACTGTCCGCCGAGGCCGCGGAATCCGCCCTCCTCGGCCGCCCCGGTGATCAGCGTGGCGACGGCGGCGATGACGCCGGCGACGCCCGCGTCGCTCGCCTCGCGCATGTCGACGCGGATTTCGCCACGGCGCGGCAAGTCGGCGCCGTAGAGCGCCTTCAGCCCGGCGCGCACCATGAGGAAAGCCGAGGCCACGGTCGGGCAGGAATGGCCGGCGAGCCGCACGGCGTCCTCGAAGCGGTACTCGATGATGCCGTCAGCGGCCGCGCCGAGGAAGCCGGCAAGCGGGTCGTGCATGACGACGGCGGGAGCCTGGGTGAAAAAATCCGGGAAGCGGGTCTGGGTCATGGTCACAGGGGTGGCAGGCGATGGCGGCGGCGCGCGTCGTTGCAGGCATCGGTGCCGCTGCCGACGGCGGCCAGCGGCGAAAATTCGCGGCAGGGACTGGGACGAAACTCGTAGATGGCACAGGAAACCGACGCGCCGATGGTGCCGCGCAGGGCGACGCAGCGCGGCGGCTGGCGGTCGGTGCCGCGCATGCTGGCCATGACTGCCGTCACCCGGTCGACGAGGCCGGCGGGCACATGGCCGCCGGGCTCTTCGTCGATTTCGCCGCAGTGGAAGGAAACCGGAAACGTCGCGCAGCAGGCACCGCAGGACTGGCAGGAACTGCTCACGCCGTCAGAGAACGAGCCGGCCGATGTACCAGGCGACGGCCGCCATCAGGGCGCTCGCCGGAATGGTGAGTATCCAGGCCCAGACGATGCCGCCGGCCACGCCCCAGCGGACATTGCGCGCGCCGGCGGTGGAGCCGACGCCGACGATGGAGCCGGTGATGGTATGCGTCGTCGATACCGGGATACCCAGGCCGGTGGCCATGAACAGGGTAATCGCACCGCCGGTTTCGGCACAGAACCCCCCCACGGGCTTGAGTTTCGTAATGCGCTGCCCCATGGTCTTGACGATACGCCAGCCGCCGAACATCGTGCCCAGTCCGATCGACAGATAACAACTGACGATGACCCAGACGGGAACGGACTCGCCACTCTTCGACATGCCGGCGGCGATCAGCAGCATCCAGATGATGCCCATGGTCTTCTGGGCATCGTTGCCGCCGTG
>CAZWFC010000244.1:0-3091 GCA_964632965.1 uncultured Rhodocyclaceae bacterium | reverse complement strand
GAAACCCATGCCGCCGAGAAACGCGTCGCGACCGTCCCCGAGGTCGTCGAGAAGCTGCTGAAGCTCGGCTTTAGCGTCGCCGTCGAAACCGGCGCCGGCGACGCCGCCAACTTCGCCGACGCCACCTACGTAGCCGCCGGCGCCACGATCGCCGACAGCGCCGCCGACCTGTGGAGCAGCGCCGACATCGTCTTCAAAGTCCGCGCCCCCAGCCTCGCCGAGGTCGCCCTGCTCAAGGAAGGCGCCACCCTGGTCAGCTTCCTCTGGCCGGCCCAGAACCCCGAGCTGCTGCAAGCGCTGGCCGCCCGCAAAGTCACCGTCCTGGCCATCGACGCCCTGCCGCGCCAGCTCTCCCGCGCCCAGAAGATGGACGCCCTGACCTCCATGGCCGGCATCGCCGGCTACCGCGCCGTCATCGAAGCCGCCAACGCCTTCGGCCGCTTCTTCAACGGCCAGATCACGGCGGCCGGCAAAGTCCCCCCCGCCAAGGTCTTCATCGCCGGCGCCGGCGTCGCCGGCCTGGCCGCCATCGGCACCGCCGCGGGTCTGGGCGCCATCGTCCGCGCCAACGATACCCGCGCCGAAGTCGCCGACCAGGTCGTGTCGCTCGGCGGCGAATTCGTCAAGGTCGACTACGAAGAGGAAGGCAGCGGCGGCGGCGGCTACGCCAAAGTGATGAGCGAGGGCTTCCAGGCCGCCCAGCGCGAAATGTATGCCCGGCAGGCCCGGGAAGTCGACATCATCATCACCACCGCCCTCATTCCCGGCAAACCCGCCCCCCGGCTCATCACCGCCGAGATGGTGCAGAGCATGCGCCCGGGCAGCGTCATCGTCGACATGGCAGCCGAGCGCGGCGGCAACTGCGAACTCACCGTCCCCGGCGAAGTCGTCGTGCGCCACGGCGTCACCCTCGTCGGCTACACCGACCTCGTCAGCCGCCTCGCCAAGCAGGCCTCGACGCTCTACGCCACCAACCTGTTCCGCCTCACCGAGGAGCTGTGCAAGACCAAGGACGGGATCATCGACGTCAACATGGCCGACGACGCCCTGCGCGGCCTCACCGTCGTCAAGGAAGGCAACATCACCTGGCCGCCGCCCCCGCTGACGCTGCCGGCGCCCAAGGCCGCCAAACCGGCGGCTCCGCCCCCGGCACCCAAGGGTCACGGCCACGGCCAGGGCGCCCCGATGGCCGGCAACCGCCTGGCCATCCTCTTCGGCGTCTGCGCCGCCGTCTTCTGGTTCATCGGCGCCCACGCCCCGGCGGCCTTCCTCGCCCACTTCACCGTGTTCGTGCTGGCCTGCTTCGTCGGCTACATGGTGGTCTGGAACGTCACCCCGGCCCTGCACACCCCGCTGATGAGCGTCACCAACGCCATTTCCAGCATCATCGCCATCGGCGCCCTGGTGCAGATCGCCCCGCCGCTCCTGGGCGGCGGCGCCGCCCGGCCCGACGACTGGATCCGCGGCCTGGCCTTCGCCGGCATCGTCCTCACCACGATCAACATGGCCGGCGGCTTCGCCGTCACCCAGCGCATGCTGGCCATGTTCCGGAAGTAACGAAACCGCAGATGCAAACGCTTTCAACGCAGAGGGCGCAGAGACGCAGAGGACACAGAGAGAAGATTTCGGGCACCCCTCATCGGCCGGCCTTGCATTTCCTCTGCGATCTCTGCGCCCTCTGCGTCGAGAGCGATTAATACCTAGGATAAAGGAACCCCATGTCCGCCAGCCTCGCCACCGTCGCCTATATCGGCGCCACCATCCTCTTCATCCTCAGCCTCGGGGGCCTGTCCAACCCCGAGAGTTCCCGCCGCGGCAACCTCTACGGCATGATCGGCATGGCGCTCGCCGTGCTGGCCACCATCCTCGGCCCGCGCGTCACCTTGGCCGGCATTCCCTGGATCGTCGGGGCCATGGCCGTGGGCGGCAGCATCGGCCTCTACGCGGCGCGCACCGTGCAGATGACCCAGATGCCGGAACTCGTCGCCCTGATGCACAGCCTGGTGGGTCTGGCCGCCATGGTGGTCGGCTTCGCCAGCTTCATCGATCCGGCGGCGTCCGCCGAGTTCAATGGCGCCGAGAAGGCGATCCACGAGATCGAGATCTATATCGGCATCCTCATCGGCGCCATCACCTTCTCCGGTTCGATCGTCGCCTTCGGCAAGCTGTCGGGCAAGATCGGCGGCAAGCCGCTCTTGCTGCCGGCCCGCCATTGGCTGAACCTGGCCGGGCTGCTGGTGGTGATCTGGTTCGGGCGCGAGTTCCTGCACGCCGAGTCCATCGCGGCGGGGATGACGCCCCTGATCGTGATGACGGTCATCGCACTGCTGTTCGGTATCCACATGGTGATGGCCATCGGCGGGGCGGACATGCCGGTGGTCGTGTCGATGTTGAACAGCTATTCGGGCTGGGCGGCGGCGGCGACGGGTTTCATGCTCTCCAACGATCTGTTGATCGTGACCGGGGCCCTGGTGGGCTCCAGCGGGGCGATCCTGTCCTACATCATGTGCAACGCGATGAACCGCAATTTCATCAGCGTGATCGCGGGCGGCTTCGGCAGCGGCGGCGGGACGGTGGTCAAGAAGGCGGACGGGGAGCCGGCCGGGGAGGTGGTGCCGATCAGCGCCGGCGAGACGGCGGAGCTGTTGAAGGACGCGAAGAGCGTGATCATCGTGCCGGGCTACGGCATGGCGGTGGCGCAGGCGCAGCATACGGTCTTCGAGATCACGAAGCATCTTCGGGAGAAGGGCGTCAACGTCCGGTTCGGCATCCACCCGGTGGCGGGACGCATGCCGGGGCACATGAACGTGCTCTTGGCGGAGGCGAAGGTGCCCTACGACATCGTGATGGAGATGGACGAGATCAATGCGGATTTCCCGGCCACGGACGTGACGATGGTGATCGGCGCCAACGATATCGTCAATCCGAGCGCCCAGGACGATCCGGGCAGCCCGATCGCGGGCATGCCGGTGCTCGAAGTGTGGAAGGCGAAGACCTCCATCGTGATGAAGCGCAGCATGGCCTCGGGTTATGCCGGGGTGGACAATCCGCTGTTCTACAAGGAGAACAACCGCATGCTCTTCGGCGATGC
>CAZWFC010000243.1:2325-3124 GCA_964632965.1 uncultured Rhodocyclaceae bacterium | reverse complement strand
GAACTCGACGGCGAAGTCGTGGTCCGCGCCGATCCGCACATCGGCCTGCTGCATCGCGGCACCGAGAAGCTGATTGAAACCCGCACCTGGCTGCAGTCCGTGCCCTATATGGACCGCCTCGACTACGTGTCGATGATGTGCAACGAGCACGCCTACTGCCTGGCTGTCGAGAAGCTGCTCGGCGTCGAGGTGCCGCTGCGCGCCCAGTACATCCGCGTCTTCATGGACGAAGTGACGCGCATCCTGAATCACCTGCTCAACATCGGCACGCACGCGCTCGACATCGGCGCCATGACGATGGTGCTCTACACCTTCCGCGAGCGCGAAGACTTGCTCGATGTGTACGAGGCGATTTCCGGTGCGCGCCTGCACGCCGCCTACTACCGGCCCGGTGGCGTCTATCGCGACCTGCCCGAGAGCATGCCGGCGTATACCGAAAACAAGTTCAAGAACGCCGAGACCGTCAAACGCCTCAACGCCGCGCGCGAGGGTTCGCTGCTGGATTTCGTCGAGGACTTCTGCAACCGCTTCGATGGCTATCTCGACGAGTACCACACGCTGCTGACCGACAACCGCATCTGGAAGCAGCGCACGGTGGACGTCGGCGTCGTGTCGCCCGAGCGTGCACTGCAACTCGGCTTCACCGGCGCGATGCTGCGCGGTTCCGGCATCGAGTGGGACCTGCGCAAAAAGCAGCCCTACGAAGTTTACGACCAGATGGAATTCGACATCCCCGTCGGCACCAATGGCGACTGCTACGACCGTTACCTGGTGCGCATGGAAGAAATGCGCCAGGCCA
>CAZWFC010000243.1:0-2315 GCA_964632965.1 uncultured Rhodocyclaceae bacterium | reverse complement strand
CGAATCCCGGTCCGGTGATTTCCGACAACCACAAGGTGGCGCCGCCGCCGCGCGAAGGCATGAAGGCCAACATGGAGGAGCTGATCCACCACTTCAAGCTCTTCTCCGAAGGCATGCACGTACCGGCCGGCGAAGCCTATGCCGCCATCGAACACCCGAAGGGCGAGTTCGGCGTCTGGGCCGTTTCCGACGGTGCCAACAAGCCTTACCGCCTCAAGCTGCGTTCGCCGGGCTTCCCGCATCTCGCCGCGACGCACGAGATGGCGCAGGGTCATATGCTCGCCGACGTCACGGCCATCATCGGCACCATCGATCTGGTGCTGGGCGATACGGACAGATAGATAGGCAACCGAGGCCATGCTGAGTCAAGAGTCACTGAAACTAATCGCGCGCGAAGTCGCCAAGTACCCGGCCGAACAGACGCAGTCGGCCGCGATGGCCGCCCTGCGCATCGCCCAGGAAGAGAAGGGCTGGCTGTCCAGCGAGACCATCGCCGACGTGGCGCAAGCCCTCGACATGGCGCCGATGGCCGTCTTCGAGGTGGCCAGCTTCTACAATATGTACGACCTGCATCCGGTCGGCAGGTACAAGCTGACGGTCTGCACCAACCTGCCGTGCGCCCTGTCCGGCGGTGTCCATGCCGCCGACTACCTCAAGCAGAAGCTCGGCATCGACTTCAACGAAACCACGCCCGACGGCAAGTTCACCCTCAAGGAGGGCGAGTGCATGGGAGCCTGCGGCGACGCGCCGGTGATGCTGATGAACAACAAGCACATGCGCTGCTTCATGACGCCCGAAGAGATCGATAAATTGCTCGCGGAGTGCAAATAAGATGGCCCTCATCGACGCGATCAATCCCGTACTGTCCGCCGGCTGGGGCAAGGGCGATGCCGGCTGGGGCATCAAGGAATACGAGGCGCGCGGCGGCTACCAGGTGCTGCGCCGTATTCTCAATGAAAAGCTGACCCAGGACCAGATCATCGCCGAGGTCAAGACCTCGGTGCTGCGTGGCCGCGGCGGCGCGGGTTTCCCGACCGGCCTGAAGTGGAGCTTCATGCCGCGCGCCTTCCCCGGCGACAAGTACGTCGTCTGCAACACCGACGAAGGCGAGCCGGGCACGTTCAAAGATCGCGACATCCTGCGCTACGACCCGCACGCGGTGATCGAAGGCATGATCATCGCCGGCTACACCGTCGGTGCCGCGCGCGGCTACAACTACATCCACGGCGAGATCTTCGAGATCTACGACCGTTTCGAGCAGGCGCTGGCCGAAGCCCGTGCGGCCGGCCTTCTCGGCGCGAACATCCTCGGCTCCGGCTTCAACTTCGACCTGTTTGCGCACCATGGCTGGGGCGCCTACATCTGCGGCGAGGAATCGGCGCTGCTCGAATCCATCGAAGGCAAGAAGGGCCAGCCGCGCTTCAAGCCGCCGTTCCCGGCCAGCTTCGGCCTCTACGGCAAGCCGACCACGATCAACAACACCGAGACCTTCGCGGCCATTCCGTTCATCCTGCGCATGGGCGGCCAGTCCTTCCTGGATCTGGGCAAGCCGAACAACGGCGGTACCAAACTGTTCTCCGTGTCCGGCCAGGTTAACAAGCCCGGCAACTACGAGATTCCGCTCGGCACGCCCTTCGCCAAGCTGCTGGAAATGGCCGGCGGCATGCGCGGCGGCCGCAAGCTGAAGGCGGTGATTCCCGGCGGCTCCTCGGCCCCCGTGCTGTCCGCCGACGTCATGATGGACTGCACGATGGACTACGATTCCATCGCCAAGGCCGGCTCCATGCTCGGTTCCGGCGCCGTCATCGTCATGGACGAGACGGTCTGCATGGTCAAGGCGCTGGAGCGTCTGTCCTGGTTCTACTACGAAGAATCCTGCGGGCAATGCACGCCCTGCCGCGAGGGCACGGGCTGGCTGTACAAGATCGTGCATCGCATCGAGCACGGCGAAGGCCGTCCGGACGATCTGGATCTCCTGCTCGACCTCGGCGGCAACATCGCCGGTCGCACGATCTGTGCGCTGGGCGACGCCGCGGTGCTGCCAGTGCAGGGCATGCTCAAGCATTTTCGCAGCGAATTCGAATATCACATCGAGAACAAGAAGTGCCTGGTGCCGCCGGAAGTCCAGAAGGCGGGCAGCACTTTCCACACGCGGATGATGGCGGGGGCGTCATGCTAGAGATCGAAATCGACGGCAAGACCCTCCAGGTCGAGGAAGGCAGCACCATCATCGAGGCTGCCCACCTGATCGGCAGCTACGTCCCGCACTTCTGCTATCACAAGAAGCTGTCCATCGCGGCCAACTGCCGCATGTG
>CAZWFC010000242.1:0-3168 GCA_964632965.1 uncultured Rhodocyclaceae bacterium | reverse complement strand
AGCATGTCCTGGATGCGCTTGTGCGCGGCGTCGCGGCCGGTGAGCATCTTGCCGTTGAGCAGCAGCACCTGGCCGGGTTTCCACGACGCGACTTCCTGCGGCGTCAGGGTATTGAGATCGACGCGCGTGGCAACATTGGTGTCGGCCTGCCAGGTGACCTTGGGCCAGTCGTCGAGCGAGGGCGGCGTCAGCACGGCCGGTCCGGAGCCGTCGAGGTGGAAATGCACGTGGCGCGTCGCCGCGCAATTGGGGATCATCGCCACCGGCAGCGAGGCGGCATGGGTCGGGTAGTCGAGGATCTTGACGTCGAGCACCGTGGTCAGGCCGCCGAGGCCCTGGGCGCCGATGCCGAGCGCATTGACCTTCTCGTAGAGTTCGAGGCGCAGTTCCTCGACGCGGTTCTTCGCGCCGCGCGCCTGCAGTTCCTGGATGTCCACCGGCGCCATCAGCGATTCCTTGGCCAGCAGCATGGCCTTTTCCGGCGTGCCGCCGATGCCTAGCCCAAGGATGCCCGGCGGGCACCAGCCGGCGCCCATGGTCGGCACGGTCTTCAGCACCCAGTCGACGATCGAGTCCGACGGATTCAGGGCGTAGAACTTCGACTTGTTCTCCGAGCCGCCGCCCTTGGCGGCGCAGATGACTTCGAGGTGGTGACCGGGGACGACCTCGTAATGGACGACGGCCGGCGTATTGTCCTTGGAGTTCTTGCGTGCACCGGCCGGATCGAGCAGCACGGAAGCGCGCAGCTTGTTGTCCGGATGGTTATAGGCGCGGCGCACGCCTTCGTCGACCATTTCCTGCACCGAGAGTCTGGCGTCCCACTTGAGGTCCATGCCGATCTTGAGGAAAACCACGGCAATGCCGGTGTCCTGGCAGATCGGGCGCTTGCCTTCGGCGCACATGCGGCTGTTGGTAAGGATCTGCGCGATGGCGTCCTTCGCCGCCGGGCTTTCCTCGCGTTCGTAGGCGCGGCCGAGGGCCTGGATGTAGTCGAGCGGGTGATAGCAACTGATGAACTGGAAGGCGTCGGCGATGGACTGGATGAAATCGTCCTGGCGGATGGTGGTCATGGTTTGCTCCGGGTTTAGTGCTTGGCGTGGGTGCCGACGGCCAGCGTCTGCATCATGATCTTGTCGGTGTAGGCGATGGCGATGGCCGACAGCAGGAAGGAGGCATGGATCGCGATCTGGGCGATCACGACGCGGTCCTCGACCTGGCCGGCATTGATGAAGGTACGCAGCAAGTGGATCGAGGAAATGCTGATCAGGGCCACGGCCAGCTTGACCTTGAGCACGCCGGCGTTGACGTGGGACAGCCACTCCGGCTGGTCCGGATGGTCTTCGAGGTCGAGGCGGGAGACGAAGGTCTCGTAGCCGCCGACGATGACCATCACCAGCAGGTTGGCGATCATCACCACGTCGATCAGGCCGAGCACGATCAGCATGACTTCCGCCTCGCCCAGCGAACCGGCCTTGGTTATCAGGTGCGCCAGTTCGTGCATGAACTGGTAGACATAGACGCCCTGGGCGGCGATCAGGCCGATATAGAGCGGAGCCTGGAGCCAGCGGCTCCAGAAAATGAATGCTTCCAGCGCCTTGATGCTTTTGCCCATGAAATGAATAAACCTCGGTAAGCGGGAGTAGGATTGATAATTCTATCATTCGCCTTTATCCCCGCTGCGGAGCGGCAAGCGGGTGTGTAAGCCCGACGTAAGTGCGATGTAAGATACTTGGACTCTAATTAGGGGATAAAATCCACTGTTCCACCCACGCATCGCCGACACCCGCAGGGAGCCTGTGTTCGTGGTCCAAGCCGCACGTATCTATCTTTTCGATACCAATGTTTCACGCTAGAGGAGAGGTGTAGATGTCATCATCGATCGAGTCGGTTCTCCAAGAAAACCGCGTATTCAATCCTTCCGAAGAAACCGTCAAGAAGGCCACGATTTCCGGCATGGCCGCGTATCAGGCGCTGTGCAAGGAAGCCGAACAGGACTATGCCGGCTTCTGGGCGCGCTTGGCCAGGGAACATATCGTCTGGAAGCAGCCGTTCACACAGTCGCTCGATGAATCCGCTGCGCCGTTCTACAAGTGGTTTGCCGACGGCAAGCTCAACGTTTCCTACAACTGCCTCGACAAGAACGTCGAAGCCGGCCTCGGCGACAAGGTCGCCATCATCTTCGAAGCCGACGGCGGCCAGGTCTCCCAGATCACCTACAAGCAGCTGCTGGACAAGACCGCCCAGTTCGCCAACGCCCTGAAGGCTCAGGGCATCAAGAAGGGCGACCGCGTCCTCATCTACATGCCGATGTCCGTCGAGGGCGTCGTCGCCATGCAGGCCTGCGCCCGCATCGGCGCCATCCACTCCGTCGTCTTCGGCGGCTTCTCCGCCAAGTCGGTGCAGGAGCGTATCCAGGATGCCGGCGCCGTCGCCGTCATCACCGCCGACGAGCAAGCCCGCGGCGGCAAGCACATCCCGCTCAAGCCCGCCGTCGACGAAGGCATCGCCATGGGCGGCTGCGAATCGATCAAGTCGGTCATCGTCTTCAAGCGCACCGGCGGCGCCTGCAACATGGTCGCCGGTCGCGACGTCTGGTGGCACGACGTTGCCGCCAGCCAGTCCACCACCTGCGAGCCGGAGTGGGTCGAGGCCGAGCATCCGCTGTTCCTGCTCTACACCTCCGGCTCCACCGGCAAGCCCAAGGGCGTCCAGCATTCGTCCGGCGGCTATCTGCTGCATGCGGCGCTGACGATGAAGTGGACCTTCGACATCAAGCCCGACGATGTCTTCTGGTGCACGGCCGACATCGGCTGGGTCACCGGCCACACCTACATCACCTACGGCCCGCTGGCCTGCGGCGCGACCGAGATCGTCTTCGAGGGCGTGCCCACCTACCCGAATGCCGGCCGCTTCTGGAGCATGATCGCCAAGCGCAAGGCGACGATCTTCTACACCGCGCCCACGGCCATCCGCTCGCTGATCAAGGCCTGCGACACCGACCCCACCACCCATCCCAAGAACTACGACCTCTCCAGCCTGCGGCTGCTGGGTTCGGTGGGCGAGCCGATCAATCCGGAAGCCTGGATGTGGTACTACAACCAGGTGGGCGGAGCGCGCTGCCCGATTGTCGACACCTTCTGGCAGACCGAAACCGGCGGCCACATGATC
>CAZWFC010000241.1:0-3176 GCA_964632965.1 uncultured Rhodocyclaceae bacterium | reverse complement strand
CGTGGCTGCGCGCCGCCTCGACCATGCCGCGCACCGAGTCGCACAGGCGCTCGATGGTGCGGGCGGTGAAGCGGATGTTCATCAGTTCGCCGGAAATCTGCTTCTGGATGCGCAGGTAGCCCTTGTCCTGCGAGCCCTTCTTCGACAGGGCCGTCATCTGCTTGCCGTAGAACTCGTGGATCAGCGAGAAGCGTTCGAGCGCATCCTGCTTCAGTTGCAGCAAAGAGGCTGAAACCTTGGCGCTGCCGTCGTCGTCCTCGTCGTCGCCTTCGTCTTCCTCGATGGCGGCTTCCTCGTCCTCGGCCAGATCTTCGATCTCGTCCTCGGCGTTCGGATCGATGAGGCCGTCGATGACTTCGTCGATGCGCATTTCGTCGCGCGCCACCTTGCCGGCGAGTTCGAGGATTTCGGCGATCGTCGTCGGGCAGGCCGAGATGGCCTGGATCATGTGCTTGAGGCCGTCCTCGATGCGCTTGGCGATTTCGATTTCGCCCTCGCGCGTGAGAAGTTCCACCGAGCCCATCTCGCGCATGTACATGCGCACCGGGTCGGTGGTGCGGCCGAATTCGGATTCGACGGTGGACAACGCCTGCTCGGTTTCCTCTTCGACCTCTTCTTCGTCGACGGCGGCCGGCGTGGCTTCGTTGAGCAGCATTTCTTCGGCGGCCGGAGCCTGGTCGAAGACCTGGATGCCCATGTCGTTGAAGGTGGAGATGATCGACTCTATCTGCTCCGCATCGACGAGATCGTCGGGCAGGTGGTCGTTGATCTCGGCGTAGGTCAGGAAGCCGCGCTCCTTGCCCAGCGCGATCAGGGTCTTGAGACGGGTGCGCTTGGTTTCGAGGTCAACCGGCGCCAGCGGGGCGGCCGACAGCGGCGGATGCTTGTCCTTGCGCTTGCCCTTGGCTTCGGGCGCCTTCGGTACGGCCTTGGCCGGCGCCGGCGGCGCTTCCGGAGCGGCTACCGGCGGAGCAGCCTTGGTGGCGGCAGCGGACTTGACGGCGGCCTGTGCCTTGGCGGCGGGCTTGGCCGCTGCGACGGGAGACTTCGGGGCATGCACCTGAGCCTTCACCGCGGGCGCCTTGGCAGCTTGGACTTTGGCCGCAGCCGCCCTGACCGGGGCCTTGACCGCAACCGCCTTCTTGGGCGCTGGCTTGGCGGCGGCTTTCGACTTGGACTGCTTTGCGGTTTCCTTCGGCATGATGTTCCTCGGAATCAGGCGGATATCTGCGATATCTGTATGGCGCTGAAAACAGCGACACCCCGGCCGGTTTGGGGTCGGGGGAAACCATACATTATATCTGACAAATCACTCGCTTGGCTGGGTTTTTTGGCTTTGCGCCTTGCGCGCCAGCAGGTCGCGGAGTTCTTCGGCGCCGATGCTCCCGCTGCGGGCCTTTTCGTTGAAGGCGGCGATTTCGCGCGTCAGGTCCTTTTCGCGCAGGCGTTCGAGCGCATCGACAAAGACGGTTTCGAGTTCGGCTTCGTCGGCGCCGTCTTCGGCGAGGGCGGACATCTGCGTCGACAGCAATGTTTCGTGCGGCGTGCCGCGGAAGAATTCGATCAGGATGCCGATGCCGCCGGCCGGCAGTTCGCCGTGATCGACGGCATTGGCGATGGCGTGGATAAGGGCGCCTTCCGGGCTGCTGGCCGAAACGCGTTCCAACGGAATGCGCGCCGACCGCACCGGCTTTTGCAGCACGGCTTCCAGCAGCGAGTGCTCGATGGTTCGCGCCGCGAACCGGCCCTTGGCCGGCGGCATCCCGTAGCGGCCGCGTGTCGGGGCGGTGAGTCCGCATTGTGCGCGGATTTCGTCGAGCGACAGTTTTGCCGCCTCGCCGATTTCCTTGGCCAGCAGGGTACGGAAGTTCGGCGCGGTGATCCGCTGCAGCAGCGGCTTGGCCTCGTGGATCAGCAGCGCCCGTCCTTCCGGGGTGGAGGGATTCGTCCGCTTCTTCAGTTCCCGCAGTATGAATTGGCTGAGGGGAGTGGCGTTGTTGGCATGGTGCAGGAACTGGTCCTTGCCGTATTCGCGTATGTATTCGTCCGGATCCTGGTTGCCGGGCATTTGCAGGATTTCGATGCGCTTGTTGTCGGCGAGGTGTTCGAGACTGGCCTCCATCGCGCGCCAGGCCGCCTTGTCGCCGGCCGCGTCGCGGTCGAAGCAGAAGACGATGCGGTCGGCCTGCTTGAGCAGCTTCTGGACGTTCATGCCGGTGGTTGCGGTACCGAGGGTGGCGACGGCGTTTTCGACGCCGAGCTGCGCCAGGCCGACGACGTCCATGTAGCCCTCGACGACGATGACGGTATCGGTCTCGTGTATGGCTTTCCGCGCCTGCGGCAGGCCATAGACCTCGCGGCCTTTCTCGAACAGCGGCGTCTCCGGCGAGTTGAGATACTTGGGTCCGGCGGCGCCGTTGTCGCCGGCTGCCGCCTTGTGGTCGCCGATGAAGCGCCCGCCGAAGCCGATGACGTTGCCGCGCTGATCGACAATCGGGAACATGACGCGGTCGCGGAAGCGGTCATAGCGGCGGCCCTGCTCGTTCTCGATGACCAGCCCGCATTCGACCAGCGCCGTATCGTTGTAGTCGGGGAAGACTGCTTGCAGGCCCTGCCACTCGTCGGGCGCGTAGCCGAGACCGAAGCGCGCGGCAATTTCCCCGGTCAGGCCGCGGCTCTTGAAGTAGTCGATCGCCTTCGGCGAGGCCTTCAACTGGTCCTTGTAGAAGCGCGCGGCGCGGGCCATGAGCTCCGTCAATGGCGCTTTCCTGGCGCGTTCCATCTGGACGCGCTCGGACACCTGCGGCACCTGCATGCCGGCGTTCTGGGCGAGGTCCTCGACGGCCTCGATGAAGCCGATGCCCGAGTACTGCATGAGAAAGCCGATGGCGCTGCCGTGGGCGCCGCAGCCGAAGCAGTGATAGAACTGCTTCGACGGACTCACCGTGAACGACGGTGTTTTCTCGGAATGGAAGGGGCAGCAGGCCGAGTAGTTCGCGCCCGCCTTGCGCAGGGTGACATAGCGCTCGACCACGTCGACGATGTCGACGCGGGCCAAGAGTTCCTGGATGAAGCTTTCGGGGATCACGACGCGATTATGCGCCGCTCAGATGGAAGCGAGTTTCGCCTTGACGAGCTTCGAAATCTCGCCCATGTCGGCGCGGCCGGCCACCTTG
>CAZWFC010000240.1:0-3284 GCA_964632965.1 uncultured Rhodocyclaceae bacterium | reverse complement strand
ACATGCCATACAGCAGCAGGCCGGAAGCCAGCGCGCCGAGGACGAAATACTTCATTGCCGCTTCGGTCGAACGCACGGAATCGCGGTCGATGGCGACCAGCGCGTAGAGCGAGAGGGACATCAACTCCAGGCCCAGATAGAGGGTCAGGAAATGCGCCGCCGAGATCATCACCATCATGCCCAGCGTGGCGAACAGCACCAGCAGGTAGTACTCGCCCTTGTCGAGATCGCGGGCAACGAGGTAGCTGCGGCTGTAGATGAGGACGGCGATGACGGCGAAGTAGACGACCAGCTTGAGGAAGTCGGCCAGCAGGTCGTCGACGAACATGTTGCTGAAGGTGAGCACCACCTGCCCGTCCATCGACGTGTAGGTGATGAGCGCGCAACCGGCAAGAGCGACGACCGTCAGGGCCGACATCATCCAGCGCTGCACCTTGCCGACGACGAGGTCGGCGAACAGGATCACGCAGGACATGATCAGCAGGAAAATCTCCGGCGCGGCCGGCTGGAGATCGGGCAAAACGAACTGGTTCAGCATCGTATCTCTCGGCCTACAGCTTGCTCACCGCGACGTGCTTCAGCAGGTTATCCACTGAAACATGCATGACGTCGGTGAAGGGGAAAGGATAAAGACCCATGCCGAGCACGCTCAGTGCAAGCAGGGCCATGACAACGAATTCGCGGGTATTGAGGTCGGTCAGTTCGGCGACGTGCTTGTTGGCGACGGCGCCGAAGACGACGCGCTTGACCATCCACAAAGTATAGGCGGCGCCGAGTATCAGCGTCGTCGCGGCGGCGAAACCGACCCAGAAGTTGGCCTTGATGGCGCCCAGCACCACCATGAACTCGCCGACGAAGCCGAAGGTCGCCGGCAGGCCGGAGTTCGCCATGGCGAAGAAGACGAAGAAGGCGGCGAACTTCGGCATGGTGTTCACCACGCCGCCGTAGGACGAAATCTCGCGGCTGTGCATGCGGTCGTACATGACGCCGACGCAAAGGAACATCGCCGCGGAGACGAAGCCGTGGGAAATCATCTGCACCAGCGCGCCCTCGACGCCGATCTGGTTGAAGATGAAGAAGCCGAGCGTGACGAAGCCCATGTGCGAGATCGACGAATAGGCGATCAGTTTCTTCATGTCCGACTGCACCAGCGCGACGAAGCCGATGTAGATGACGGCGATCAGCGACAGGGCGATCATCATCGGCGCCAGGGCGTGGCTGGCGTCCGGGGCGATCGGCAGCGAGAACCGCAGGAAGCCGTAGGCGCCGAGCTTCAGCATGATGGCCGCCAGCACCACCGAGCCGCCGGTGGGCGCCTCGACGTGGGCATCCGGCAGCCAGGTGTGCACCGGCCACATCGGCACCTTGACGGCGAAGGCGACGAGGAAGGCAAGGAACAGCAGGATCTGCGGCGGCATGCCGAGCTTGAGCGCGTGCCAGTCCATCAGGTTGAAGCTGCCGCCGGCTTCCAGGAACAGGAAGATCAGCGAGACCAGCATCAGCAGCGAACCGAGCAGCGTGTAGAGGAAGAACTTGAAGGCCGCATAGACGCGGTTCGGTCCGCCCCAGACGCCGATGATGATGTACATCGGGATCAGCGAGGCCTCGAAGAAGACGTAGAACAACATCGCGTCGAGCGAGGCGAAGATGCCGTTCATCAGACCCGACATGATGAGGAAGGCGCCCATGTACTGGGCCGTCTTCTCCTCGATCACTTCCCAGCCGGCCAGCACGACGAGAATCGTGACAAAGCTGTTCAGGGCGATGAACAGCACCGAGATGCCGTCCACGCCGAGGAAGTAATTGACGTTGAAGCGCGGAATCCACGGCATCTTCTCGACGAACTGGAAGCCGAGGAAAGACGCATCGAAGTTGGCGATCAGCGGGATCGTGACGGCGAAACCCGCCAGCGCGACGTTGAGGGCAAGCCAGCGCGCAGCGCTACGGCGCTCGGAGCCGACGGCGAACACGAGCAAAGCACCGATGATCGGCACCCAGATCGCAAGGCTCAGCAGGTAAGAACTCATTTCTGTCTGTATTCCTATCGGTCGTCGGTCAAACGCGGTTGAACCAGAGCGTCAGCAGCACGAAGACGCCGATGATCATGGAGAAGGCGTACTGGTAGATGTGTCCGGTCTGGAACAGGCGCACGATGCCGGCGAAAGCGCCCACCGCCTTGGCGGAGCCGTTCACCATAACGCCATCGATAATCGTCTGGTCGCCGCCCTTCCACAGACCGCGGCCCAGCATGCGCGCGCCGCCGGCGAAAAACCATTCGTTGAATTCGTCGAAGCCGTATTTCTTTTCCAGGATCATCGCCGGGAAGGCGAGCTTCTGCTTGATGACCGCCGGCAGGTCGGGCCGCACGATATAGAGGAAATACGCCGTGGCGGCACCCGATACGGCGAGCCAGAAGGGGATCGAGGTCAGGCCGTGGAGGATCATCGGCACGACGCCGTGGAACTCCTCGGCCATGTGCGCCAGGCCATGATGCTCGTGAGCGATATAGATCGAGTCGCCGAAATAGCCGCCGAACAGCATCGGGCCGATCAGCCAGCCGGCCGCGACGGCCGGGATCGCCAGGAGAATCAGCGGCACCGTCACCACGGCGGGCGACTCATGCGGCTCGACGGGACCATGGTGACCGTGGTCGTCGTGGGCGTGATCGTCATGGGCCGCGTCATGCGCATCGTGGCCATGGCTGTCGTGGGCCGCGTGGCGGAAACGCTCCTCGCCGTGGAAGGCGAAGAAGACGAGGCGGAAGGAATAGAAGCCGCCGACGAAAACGCCCGCCAGGATCGCCAGGTAGGCGAAGGTGGCGCCGGGAATGTGGGACAGCTGCACCGCCTCGATGATCGAGTCCTTCGAGAAGAAGCCGGCGAACGGCGGCAGGCCGGCGTTGGCGAGGGCGCCGATCAGCACCGTGAAATAGGTGATCGGCAAGTACTTCTTCAAACCGCCCATGCGGCGCATGTCCTGCTCGTGGTGCATGGCGATGATGACCGAGCCGGCACCGAGGAAGAGCACGGCCTTGAAGAAAGCGTGGGTCATCAGGTGGAAGATCGCCACCGAGTAGGCCGAGGCGCCCAGCGCGACCGTCATGTAGCCCAGCTGCGACAGCGTCGAGTAGGCGACGACGCGCTTGATGTCGGTCTGGACGATGGCGATCAGGGCCATGAACAGGGCGGTGATGGCGCCGATGACGATGACGAAGGACAGCGCCGCCTCGGACAGCTCGAACAGCGGCGACATGCGCGCCACCATGAAGATGCCGGCCGTGACCA
>CAZWFC010000239.1:0-3300 GCA_964632965.1 uncultured Rhodocyclaceae bacterium | reverse complement strand
TCGACGCGAAGAAGGCGCAGTACATCGGCGGCAAGACCTCGCCGATGGGCTACAATTACGGGGCGGTCGCCGCCGCGCAGCCCGGCAGTTTCGATTTCGAGACCATGCGCGAGCATGTGCTCGCCAAGGGGAAGTAGGCTATGAAACAACTCTGGCTCACAGCTAAACTCGACATCGTCGAATCCCTGCGTGCGCGCTGGTTCCAGATCTACACCCTGGTCTTCGGCGGCATCGTCGCCCTGCTGTTCCTGTTCGGCCTGACCGAATCGCGCGTGCTGGGCTTCATCGGCCTGTCGCGCCTGCTCGTCACCTACATCCAGCTGACCATGGCGATCCTGCCGATCTTCGTCCTCGTCACCACGGTGCGTTCCGTCGCCGGCGACCGCGAGGCCGGCGTCTTCGAGTACCTGCTGTCCCTGCCGGTGTCGCTCGCCGCCTGGTTCTGGGGCAAGATCCTCGGCCGCTACATCGTCATCTTCGCGCCGGTGTTCCTGGCGATGCTGGCCTCGGTGGTCATCGCCCTGTTCATGGGCCTCGAAATCCCCTGGGACATGTTCGGCTACTACACGGCGCTGCTGGCGGCCATGGCCGCCTGCTTCCTCGGCCTGGGCATGCTGATTTCGGCCCTGGCGCGCAGCACCGACATGGCGCAGGGCGCGGCCTTCATGGTCTGGCTGACGCTGCTGCTGTTCCTCGACCTGATCCTGCTCGGCGTCATGATCCAGGGCAAGGTCTCGCCCGAGGTCGCGGTTTCCATCGCCCTGGCCAATCCGCTCCAGGTCTTCCGCACGGCGGCCCTGGCCCTGTTCGACCCGCAGCTCATCGTCCTCGGTCCCTCGGCCTTCGTCATCCTCGATACCTTCGGCACCCTGGGCTACAAGATTTTCGCCCTGGTCTACCCGACCGCGCTCGGCATAGGCGCCGCCACGCTCGGCTACCACCTGTTCCGGCGCGGGGACCTGCCGTGAGGGCCTGGCTGCTGGCGCTGCTGTTCGTCGCCGGCAACGCCGTCGCCGACATGCCGGCGGCGGCGCCGCTGTTCGCCGCGACGCTCACCGACCTCGACGACAAGCCGGTCGCCGTGGCTGGCTACAAGGGCCGGCCGCTGGTCGTCAATTTCTGGGCGCGCTGGTGCGGCCCCTGCCGCGCCGAGATTCCCGAGCTCGTCGCCGCGCGCGCGAAATACAAGGCGCGCGGCGTCGAAGTGCTCGGCATCGGCCTCGAAGACAAGCCCGACGCGGTGCGCGAGTTCGCCAAGGCCTACGACATGGATTACCCGGTGCTGCTGGCCAAGGACAACGGCATCGCGCTGATGCAGGCGCTCGGCAATCCGAAGGCGGGCTTGCCCTTCACCCTGGCCGTCGACCGCGGCGGCAAGGTGGTCTACCTCAAGCTCGGCGGCATGAAGGCGGCCGACGTCGAGGCGGCTTTCGCCGCCGCCGCCAAACCCTGAGGCCCGGCGCCGTGTTCCGCGTCTCGCAGTTCATGCAGGAAATCGCTCAGCCTTCGCCGCTCGGGCCGAAGCGCAATCCGCCGGGCCCGGTGGTGATCTGGAACCTGGTGCGCCGCTGCAACCTCACCTGCAAGCACTGCTACTCGATTTCCGCCGACAAGGATTTCGCCGGCGAGTTGTCCACCGCCGAGGTCTACGGCGTCATGGACGACCTCAAGGGCTTCCGCGTGCCCTGCCTGATCCTGTCCGGCGGCGAACCGCTGCTGCGGCCCGACATCTTCGACATCGGCACGCGCGCCAAGGCCATGGGCTTCTACACCGCGCTGTCGTCGAACGGCACGCTGATCGACGCCGCCATGGCGGACAGGATCGCCGCCGTCGACTTCGACTACGTCGGTGTCAGCCTCGACGGCCTCGCCGCCGTGCACGACAAGTTCCGCCGTTTGCAGGGCGCCTTCGACGCCTCGCTGGCCGGCATCCGCCTCTGCCGCGACAAGGGCATGAAGGTCGGCGTGCGCTTCACGCTGACGCAGGACAACTTCGCCGATCTGCCGGGCCTGCTGCAACTGGTCGAGGACGAGGGCATCGACCGCTTCTACTTCTCGCACCTCAACTACGCCGGCCGCGGCAACAAGAACCGCAAGGACGACGCCCACCACCAGATGACGCGGCAGGCGATGGACCTGCTGTTCGACACCTGCTGGGATCACCAGCAGCGCGGCCTGCACAAGGAATTCACCACCGGCAACAACGACGCCGACGGCGTCTACCTGCTGCACTGGGTCGAACGGAAGTTCCCCGAGCGCGCCGCCCACATCCGCGCCAAGCTGGCGCTGTGGGGCGGCAATTCCAGCGGCATCAACGTCGCCAACATCGACAACCTCGGCAACGTGCATCCCGACACCATGTGGTGGCACCACACGCTCGGCAACGTGCGCCAGCGGCCGTTCTCCGCCATCTGGACGGACACCTCCGACCCGCTGATGGCCGGCCTCAAGCGCCTGCCGCGCCAGGTGGGCGGGCGCTGCGGCAGCTGCGCGCATTTCGACATCTGCGGCGGCAACACGCGCGTGCGCGCCCAGCAGACCAGCGGCGACCCCTGGGCCGAAGATCCCGGCTGCTACCTCACCGACGAGGAAATCGCATGAAGAAGCTTTTCGCCGTTGCCCTGCTGGCGTGGGCGGCCTTCGCCGCGGCCGAGCCGCAGCCGCTCTTCCAGCAGCACTGCGCCAGCTGCCACGGTGCCGACCGCCTCGGCGGCACCGGCCCGGCGCTGCTGCCGGAAAGCCTGGAACGCCTGAAGAAGCCGCAGGCGCTCGCCACCGTGCGCGACGGCCGCGCCGCCACGCAGATGGCCGGCTTCGCCGACAAGCTCGCCGCCGCCGAAATCGAGGCGCTGGTGAACTGGATCTACACGCCGGTCAGCCCCAAGCCGAACTGGAGCGAGGCCGACATCAAGGCCTCGCGCATCGTCGGCCACGCCCCCGGCAGCCTGCCGGCGCGGCCCGTCGCCGCCTTCGACGGCGTCGACATGATGAATCTCTTCCTCGTCGTCGAGACCGGCGATCATCACGTCACCGTCCTCGACGGCGACAAGCTCGAACCCATCCACCGCTTCCCCAGCCGCTACGCGCTGCACGGCGGGCCGAAGTTCACCCCGGACGGCCGCTACGTTTTCTTCGCCTCGCGCGACGGCTGGATCACCAAGTACGACATCTGGAACCTCCAGGTGGTGGCCGAGATCCGCGCCGGCATCAACACGCGCAACGTCGCCGTCTCCGGCGACGGCAAGTACGTCGCCGTCGCCAACTACCTGCCGCACACGCTGGTGCTGCTCGACGCCGACC
>CAZWFC010000238.1:0-3333 GCA_964632965.1 uncultured Rhodocyclaceae bacterium | reverse complement strand
CCCACGCCGCCTGGCCGCTCGTCGATGCGCGCGGCCGGCCGGCCGGCGCGCTGGTCGGCGGCACGCTGCTCAACCAGAACCTCGGCTTCGTCGACAACATCAACGGCCTGATCTACACCGAGGGTTCGCTGCCCGAGGGCAGCCACGGCACGGCGACGCTGTTCCTCGACGACGTGCGCATCGCCACCAACGTGCGCCTGTTCGGCGACGCGCGCGCGCTCGGCACGCGCGTCTCGCAGGCGGTGCGCGACCGCGTGCTCGGCGAAGGGCGCACCTGGCTCGACCGCGCCTTCGTCGTCAACAACTGGTACATCTCGGGCTACGAGCCGGTGGCCGACAGCTTCGGCCGCCGCGTCGGCATGCTCTATGTCGGCTATCTCGAAGCGCCCTTCGCCGCCGCGCGGCGCAATGCGGCGCTCGCCATCGTCGCGCTCTTCGCCGCCGTCGCGCTGCTGGCGACGCCGCTGTTCCTGCGCTGGGCGCGCGGCATCTTCCGGCCGCTCGAACGCATGAACGACACCATGAGCGCCGTCGAGGCCGGCGACCTCGCGGCGCGCACCGGCGCCGGCGCCGGCGCCGGCGCCGACGAGATCGGCCGTCTGGCGCGCCATTTCGACGAACTGCTCGACCAGTTGCAGGACCGCAACCGCCAGCTCCAGGCCTGGGCCGACGAACTCGACCGCAAGGTTGCCGCGCGTACCCACGACCTCGAAGAGGCCAACCGCCTGCTGCGCGAAGCGCACAAGCAGCTCGCGCTGTCCGACAAGCTCGCCGCCATCGGCGAGATCACCGCCGGCGTCGCCCACGAGATCAACAATCCGGTGGCGGTGATCCAGGGCAACCTCGACCTCGCGCGCGAACTGCTCGGCCCGCAGGCCGGCGCCGTCAAGACGGAGCTGGCGCTGATCGACCAGCAGGTCGGCCGCATCAACACCATCGTCACCAAGCTGCTGCAATTCGCCCGGCCCAGCGAGTTCGCCGGCTACATGGAAACCGTGGCGCCCGGCGACGTCGTCGCCGACTGCCTGGTGCTGGTGCGCCACCTGCTCGGCCGCGCGCAGGTGGCGGTCGCCCGCGAGGACGCGGCGAGCGGCGCCGTCACGCTCAATCGCAACGAGTTGCAGCAGGTGTTGATCAACCTGATGGTGAACGCCATTCATGCCATGCCGCAGGGCGGCACGCTGACGCTGCGCACGCGGGACCGGGAGGAGGGCGGCGTCGCCGGTGTCGCCGTCGAGGTCGTCGACACCGGGCAGGGCATCGCTCCCGAACACCTCGACCGCATCTTCGACGCCTTCTTCACCACCAAGACGGAGCACGGCACGGGGCTCGGCCTGTCGATCAGCTACACGCTGATCGCGCGCTACGGCGGCCGGATCACCGTCGCCAGCGAACCGGGGCAGGGCTCGATATTTACGGTGTGGATTCCGGCCGTGCCGGACGACGGCGCGGAGTGATCAGTCGCGCACCGGGTCCTGCGCGGTGACGAATTGCGCCAGTTCGATGTCGCAGTCCTCGATGTGCCTGACCATCCATCCTTCGAAGATGTCGGCCAGTTTCTTCGACGTGGCGACCGTGTTGCCGCTGTCGAGGTAGGTCGTCAGGCGCATCACCGCGTTGGCGATGTCGGCGTGCGCGGCCTGGTGCCGGTCGGCGTGTTCCATGGGCACGCCGTTATCCATCAGGCGCTCTTCGTGCGCGAAATGTTCGAGCATGTAGTTGATGGATTCGTTCAGCACCCGTTCGAAGGCCGCGAAGCACTGGCGCGCCCGTTCCGGCGGACAGCTGTAGCAGTCGGCGGCCGTCCGTTCGAGGCAGACGCCGCGTGTCCGTTGCAGCAGGTCGAGCAGGGTCTGATGCTCATGGTCGATGAGCGACAGGCCGGTTTTCAGATGATCGGGAACGGTTGGCATCGAAATCCCCCAAGCCGGGGTATGGCGGCGTGCAGAAGTGGACCGATTATGCGCCGTGTCGTTCCCTCCGGTCTTCCTGCGCCGCAACAATATTCAGCCGGGGCAATTTGCGCTGGCGCAAACGCGTCGCGGCGCGTTTGGTTTAGGCTGGGTTCGCGTTTGCCCCTCCGCAGACGCCGTCGCCCGCGCCGCGAGCCCGCGCGGCACGACGCCATGGCCGGACACGCTTCAGTGGATTTCGCGCGTTTCCAGAAAACGGATGTTGGGGTGACGCTCCTGCGTCATGTTGAGGTTGACGCGGTTCGGAGCCAGATAGACGTAGTCGCCGGCGCCGTCGAGCGCGAGGTTCACGCCGGCCTTGTCGGCCAGGGCCTTGATGTCGGCGTCCGTGCCGCGCAGCCAGCGCGCCGTGGCCACGGGATAGGCCTCGAAGAAGACATCGACGCCGTATTCGAATTCCAGCCGGTGGGCGACGACGTCGAACTGCAACGTGCCGACGGCACCGAGAATCAGGTCGTTGGAGATCAGCGGCTTGAAGAGCTGGGTCGCACCTTCCTCGGCGAGTTGTTGCAAACCCTTCTGCAGCGCCTTCATCTTCATCGGATTGCGGATCTGCGCGCGGCGGAAATGCTCGGGCGCGAAACAGGGAATGCCGGTGAACTTCAGGTCCTCGCCCTCGCTGAACGTATCGCCGAGCACCACGGTGCCGTGGTTGGGAATGCCGATGATGTCGCCGGGATAGGCCTCGTCGGTGGTGTTGCGGTCCTGCGCCATGAAGGTGATGGCGTTGTTCACCGCCAGCGTCTTGCCGGTGGACAGTTGCTTGAGTTTGATGCCGCGCTCGAAGCGGCCGGAGCACACGCGCACGAAGGCGATGCGGTCGCGGTGCTTGGGGTCCATGTTGGCCTGGATCTTGAAGACGAAGCCGGAGAACTTCGGCTCGTTGGGTTCCACCTGGCGCGTGGCGGCGGTGCGGTGCAGCGGCGCGGGGGAGAGGTCGACGACGGCGTCGAGCAGGGACTGCACGCCGAAGTTGTTGATCGCCGAGCCGAAGAATACCGGCGTCTGCCGGCCGGCGAGGTATTCCTCGCGGTCGAAGGTGTGCGAGGCGCCGCGCACCAGTTCGATGTCGGCGCGCAACTCGGCGGCCTGCGCGCCGATGAGTTCGTCGAGGCGCGGATTGTCGAGGCCGTTGATGATCTCGGCCGTGCCCTTCTCGGCCTGCGGATTGAAGAAGGCGATGCTGTCGTCGTAGAGGTGATAGACGCCGCGGAAGCCCTTGCCCATGCCGATGGGCCAGGTGATCGGCGCGCACTGGATCTTCAGCACGTCCTCGATTTCGTCGAGCAGGTCGATGGGCTCGCGGCCTTCGCGGTCGAGCTTGTTGATGAAGGTGAGGATGGGCGTGTCGCGCAGGCGG
>CAZWFC010000237.1:0-3444 GCA_964632965.1 uncultured Rhodocyclaceae bacterium | reverse complement strand
AGGCCGGCGTGGATACCTTCGTCGCCGGCTCGGCCGTCTTCGGCGCCGGCAAGGATTCCGATCCGCAGCGCTACAACAGCGTGATCGCCGCCCTGCGCTCGGAGCTGGCCAAGGCTTGAGCTTCCCGGCAAAAGCCGTCCTGCTGGACCTGGACGGCACCCTGCTCGACACCGTCCTCGACCTGCATGCCGCCGCCTGCGGCATGCTGCGCGACCTGGGCCGGCCCGAAATCCCGGTGGAAGACATCCGCGCCTACGTCGGCCGCGGCATCCCGAACCTCGTCAAGCGCGTGCTGGCCGGCGCCCTGGAAGCGGCCGACGATCCGGCGCCGGCGCCGGCCGACGCCCTGGCGAGCTTCCGCCGCCATTACGCGGAATCCAACGGCCGCAGCGCGGCGCCCTATCCCGGCGTCGTCGCGGGGCTCAAGGCCTTCAAGGCCATGGGCCTGCCCCTGGGCGTCATCACCAACAAGGCGGCCGCCTTCACCGGCCCCCTGCTCGAACGCACAGGCCTCGCCCCCTACTTCGACGTGGTCGTCAGCGGCGACCAGTTGCCGAAACCCAAGCCCGATCCCATGCCGGTGGTCTGGGCCTGCGGCCGCCTCGGCGTCTCGCCGGCCGACACGCTGCTGATCGGCGACTCGGTGCACGACTTCAAGGCGGGGCGGGCCGCCGGCTGCCGCGTCTTCCTCGTCCCCTACGGCTACAACGAGGGCCAGGACGTGCGCGGCCTCGATTGCGATGCTATAGTTGCCACCGTTTTCGACGCGGCAAACCTGATCACTCCCGCACAATGAAGCTATACGGACCGACGACACCCCGACCCGCCTGGGCGGAGGCCTGGCCCTGGCGCCCCTGGCACCGGGTCTGATTTTCGCGCGCCCCGCTGCGGGCGCGCCGTCGTCGCAATACCTCCGTGGAGCAGTCATGAACGAATCCGAATTCAACCGGTTGGCCGCCGAAGGCTATAACCGCATCCCCGTTACCCTCGCCACCTTCGCCGACCTGGACACGCCGCTGTCCATCTACCTGAAACTGGCCGGCGGCCCCTATTCCTACCTGCTGGAATCCGTGCAGGGCGGCGAGCGCTTCGGCCGTTATTCCTTCATCGGTTTGTCCAGCAGCACGCGCATTTCCATCAGCGGCTCGACCATCCTGCTGCTGACCGGCAACCGCGTCGCCGAGCGGCGCGAGCACACCAATCCGATGTCCTTCATCTCCGAGTTCATGGCCCGCTTCAAAGTGCCCGACCTCAAGGGCCTGCCGCGCTTCTGCGGCGGCCTGGTCGGCGCCTTCGGCTACGACACGGTGCGCGCCATCGAACCGAAGCTGGCCGGCGTATCCAAGCCCGATCCGCTCGGCGTGCCCGACATCCTGCTGACACTGTCGGAAGAAATCGCCATCGTCGACAACCTCTCGGGCAAGCTGACCTTGGTGGTGTTCGCGGAACCGGGCTTCCCCGGCGCCTGGAAGCAGGCGCAGGTGCGGCTGAAGGAACTGCTCGCCAAGCTGCGCGAACCGGCGAAGATTCCGGACGACGCCACCGTCGCCAGCGAGCCGGCCACCTCCGAATTCGGCGAAGAGGCCTTCAAGGCCGCAGTGCGCCGCGCCAAGCAGTACATCGTCGACGGCGACGTGATGCAGGTGGTTCTGAGCCAGCGCATGAGCAAGCCCTTCAAGGCGCATCCGCTGGCGCTCTACCGCGCGCTGCGCACGCTGAACCCCTCGCCCTACATGTTCTATTTCGATTTCGAGGACTTTCACGTCGTCGGCGCCTCGCCGGAGATCCTGGTGCGCCTCGAAGACGGCACCGTCACCGGCCGCCCGATTGCCGGCACGCGCAAGCGCGGCGCCACGCCCGAAGAAGACGCCGCGCTGGCCGCCGAACTGCTCGCCGACCCCAAGGAGCGCGCCGAGCACCTCCAGCTGCTCGACCTCGGCCGCAACGACGTCGGCCGCGTCGCCAAGACCGGCACGGTCAAGGTCACGGAGCAATACATCATCGAACGCTACTCGCATGTGATGCACATCGTCTCCAACGTCGAAGGCCGGCTCAAGGACGACGAAGGCCCGGTGTCGGTGCTCAAGGCCACTTTCCCGGCCGGCACGGTTTCGGGCGCGCCCAAGGTGCGGGCGATGGAAATCATCGACGAGCTGGAGCCGACCAAGCGCGGCATCTACGCCGGCGCCGTCGGCTACCTCGGCTTCAACGGCGACATGGACCTGGCCATCGCCATCCGCACCGCCGTGCTCAAAGACGGCCGCATCTACGTTCAGGCCGGCGCCGGCATCGTCGCCGACTCCGACCCCGACGCCGAATGGATCGAGACGCAGAACAAGGCCAAGGCCCTGCTGCGTGCCGCCGAGATGGCCGAAGGCGGCCTCGATACGCGACTTGACTAAGAATTCAACCGCATTCAACGCAGAGGGCGCGGAGGCGCAGAGGACGCAGAGATGGATGAAAGCAAGCTTTCCGGGGAGGTGATCGGGGCAGCGATTGAGGTACATCGCTGTCTCGGGCCGGGCCTGCTGGAGTCCGCTTACGAACTCGCACTGGAGCACGAACTACGGATGCGCAATATTCCGGTCGAGCGACAGAAGGCCATTGCACTGAACTACAAAGGCGCCGCACTGGGAGACGGGTTTCGTCTGGACCTGCTTATCAACGACAGGCTGGTCGTCGAAATCAAGGCCATCGACCGTATCCTGCCGATTCATGAGGCACAACTGCTAACCTATCTACGCCTCTCCCGAACCCCCCTTGGCCTGCTCATCAACTTCAACGTCCCCATCCTGAAAACGGGCATAAAGAGGGTCGCCAATGAACTATAGACTTTCCTCTGCGATCTCTGCGCCTCGGCGCCCTCTGCGTCAAAAGAGGTTCCCATCATGCTATTGATGATCGACAACTACGACTCCTTCACCTACAACCTGGTGCAGTACTTCGGCGAGCTCGGCGAGGACGTGCGCGTCTATCGCAACGACGCCATCACGCTGAAGGAAATCGCGGCGATGCAGCCGGACCGCATCGTCATTTCCCCCGGCCCCTGCGCGCCGGCGCAGGCGGGCATTTCGGTGGCGACGATCAGGGAGTTCGCCGGCAGGATTCCGCTGCTCGGCGTCTGCCTCGGCCACCAGGCCATCGGCGAGGCCTTCGGCGGGCGCATCGTGCATGCGCAGAAGCCCATGCACGGCAAACTGTCTCCGGTGCATCACCTCGACAAGGGCGTCTTCAAGGGGCTGCCGAATCCGCTGACGGCAACGCGCTACCACTCGCTGGTCATCGAGCGCGCGACGCTGCCCGATTGCCTGGAGATCACGGCCTGGACCGAGGATGGCGAGATCATGGGCGTGCGCCACAAGACGCTTGCGGTGCATGGCGTGCAGTTCCATCCCGAGTCGATCTTGACCGAACACGGGCACGACATGCTGCGCAACTTTTTGA
>CAZWFC010000236.1:0-3500 GCA_964632965.1 uncultured Rhodocyclaceae bacterium | reverse complement strand
CTTCTGGGACTGGGTCGGCGGCCGCTATTCGCTGTGGTCGGCCATCGGCCTGCCGCTGGCGCTGGCCGTCGGCTTCAAGAATTTCCGCGAACTGCTCGCCGGCGCCCACGCCATGGACGAGCATTTCTTCACCGCGCCGGCGGCGGAGAACCTGCCGGGCCTCCTGGCCCTGCTCGAAATCTGGAACACGAATTTCCTCGGCGCCGACAACCGCGCCCTGCTGCCCTACAGCCAGTCGCTCGGACTGCTGCCGCGCTACTTGCAGCAGCTCGAAATGGAATCCAACGGCAAGCAGGTCGACCGTGTCGGCAAGCCGATGGCCTGCGCCACGGCCCCGGTACTCTGGGGCGAGGCCGGCACCAACGGCCAGCACGCCTTCTACCAGTTGATCCACCAGGGCGGACGGCTCGTCCCCTGCGAATTCATCGCCTGCAAGGAGGCCGACTTCGCCCTGCCGGGGCATCACGAAAAGCTGCTCGCCAACTGCTTCGCCCAGGCCGAGGCGCTGATGCGCGGCAAGACGCTGGAAGAAGTCCGCGCCGAACTACAGGCCAACCGCATGCCCGCCGTGGTGGCCGAATGTCTCGCCGCCTACAAGGTGTTCCCCGGCAACCAGCCGTCGACCACGCTGCTGTTGCCGCGCCTCGATCCATACAACCTCGGCGCCCTGATCGCCCTCTACGAGCACAAGGTCTTCGTGCAAAGCATCGTCTGGAACATCAACCCCTTCGACCAATGGGGCGTCGAATACGGCAAGCAGCTCGCCAACCGCCTGCTGCCGGTGATCGAAGGCAAGAGCGGAACCGACGGGCTCGACAGTTCCACCGCTGGGCTGATCGCGGCGTGCCGGAAGTGACGCAACGAATCGGCATATGAAAGTATTGTTCGCAACATCCGAGATTGCGCCGTGGGTCAAGACCGGCGGGCTGGGCGATGTCGCGGCGGCGCTGCCGCCCGCGTTGCGCGCGCAGGGGCTGGACGTGCGCGTGCTGGTGCCCGCCTATCCGGCGCTGCGCGCGGCCTTCCCGCAGGCCCGCGAGATCGCCCGTCCGCACTGGCTCGGCGGCCTGCTGCCGACCGCCGCGCTGCTGCAGGCGACGACGCCCGACGGCACGCCGCTGCTGCTGCTCGATTTTCCGCCCTACTTCGCGCGCGAGGGCAATCCCTATCTCGGCCCGGAAGGCGGCGACTGGCTCGACAACCACCTGCGCTTCGGCCTGCTCTCGCGCGTCGCCGCCTGGATCGGTTCGGAAGCCAGCACGCTCGACTGGCGCCCCGACGTCGTCCATTGCAACGACTGGCAGACCGCGCTCGCGCCGGCCTACCTGCACTACCTGCAGAACGGCACGGCGAAGACGCTGGTGACGGTGCATAACCTCGCCTTCCAGGGCCTGTTCGACCACGCCTCGCTGTTCGAACTGGGCTTGCCGGACACGGCCTGGGGCCTCGACGGCGTCGAGTACTACGGCTACCTGTCCTTCCTCAAGGCCGGCCTGCGCCTGGCCGATGCGATCACCACCGTCAGTCCGACCTATGCGCGCGAAATCCAGACCGATGCGGAGGGCATGGGCATGGCCGGCCTGCTGCGCCATCGCACCGACGCGCTCACCGGCATCCTCAACGGCATCGACACCGCCGCCTGGAATCCGGCGACGGACTCCCGTCTGACGAAACCCTTCAAGCACTACGATGCAACGCGGCTCGCCGCCAAGGCCGGCAACAAGATGGCCTTACAGAAACAGATGGGGCTGGCCGTCGACGCCAGCCTGCCGCTGCTCGGCGTGGTGAGCCGGCTCACGCACCAGAAGGGGCTCGACCTGCTGGCCGACATCGCCGTCAACCTGCTCGCCCTGCCCGTGCAGCTGGCGGTACTGGGCAACGGCGAGCACAGCCTGGAAAACGCGTTTCGCGCCCTGGCGCGCAACCATCCGGGCCAGTGCGCCGTCGATATCGGCTTCAGCGAAACGCAGGCGCACCGCATCGAAGCCGGCGCCGACATCTTCCTCATGCCCTCGCGCTTCGAGCCCTGCGGCCTGAACCAGATGTACAGCCTGCGCTACGGCACGCCGCCCGTCGTCCGCGCCACCGGCGGCCTGGCCGACACCGTCATCGACGCCGCCGATGCCGAACGCGGCAACGGCTTCGTGTTCGCCGAACCGACCGCGGAAGCGCTGTATGCCGCCATCGGCCGCGCGGTGGCCGCCTGGCACGACCAGGCCCGCTGGCGACGCCTGCAGGAGAACGGCATGGCCGGCGACTTCTCCTGGGCCGCGCCGGCACGCCGCTACGCGGAACTTTACGCACGGCTATAGAACCTTTCCCCCGCCCCATGACCGCAACTGCCCTCATCCTCATCGCCGCCGTCGCCCGCGACGGCGTCATCGGCATCGACAACCGCCTGCCCTGGCGGCTGCCCGAGGATCTCAAACATTTCAAGGCGCTGACCACCGGCCAGGCCGTCGTCATGGGCCGCAAGACCTGGGAATCGCTGCCGCCGAATTTCCGGCCGCTGCCCGACCGCACCAACATCGTCGTCACGCGCACCGCGGGCTACCGCGCCGCGGGCGCCACGGTGGTGCACTCGCTGCCGGAAGCCCTGGCGGCGACCGCCGGCCGCAGCGCATACGTCATCGGCGGCGCGGAAATCTATGCCCAGGCGCTGCCGCTGGCCGACCGGCTCGAATTGACCGAGGTCGACGCGACCTATGCGGGCGACGCCTTCTTCCCCGCCTTCGATCGCTCCGCATGGCACGAGACGGCGCGCGAGCATCACCGCTCCGCGACCGGCCTCGACTACGCTTTCGTCACTTACCGGCGCGACACGGCGCCAGGGGAAAGCGGACGCTGACGCCGTCGCCGGCAGACGCGCCCGCCGGTACGTCAATTCGCCACGCAGTCGACGTAGTAGCCGGGCTTGCCGTTGCCGGCGTCCTTGACCAGGCCGTGGATGTCGGTCTCGAAGCCGGGGAACTTGTCGTTGAACTCGCGGGCGAATTTCAGGTAGCGGACGATGGTCTTGTTGAAGCGCTCGCCGGGGATCAGCAGCGGGATGCCCGGCGGATAGGGCGTCAGCAGCACCGCCGTGATGCGGCCTTCGAGTTCCTCGATCGGCACGCGGTCGATCTCGCGGTGCGCCATCTTGGCGAAGGCATCGGCCGGACGCATTGCCGGCACCATGTCGGACAGATACATCTCGGTGGTCAGGCGCGCGATGTCGTTGGCCTTGTACACCTCGTGGATCTGGGTGCATAGATCCTTGAGGCCGATGCGCTCGTAGCGCGGATGCTTGGCGCTGAAGACCGGCAGCACCTTCCACAGCGGATGGTTCTTGTCGTAGTCGTCCTTGAACTGCTGCAACGCCGTCACCAGCGTGTTCCAGCGGCCCTTGGTGATGCCGATGGTGAACATGATGAAGAAGGAGTAGAGGCCGCACTTCTCGACGATAACGCCGTGCTCGGCCAGGTACTTGGTGACGATGGCGGCGGGAATGCCGAACTCGT
>CAZWFC010000235.1:0-3534 GCA_964632965.1 uncultured Rhodocyclaceae bacterium | reverse complement strand
GTGTTCCGCGACACGCGCTTCTCGCGCGACAAGACGCCCTACAAGACCAACATCGGCATCCAGTTCCGCCACGCGCTCGGCAAGGACGTGCATGCGCCGGGCTTCTACGTGCATGTGGCGACCGACGGCTGCTTCTTCGGCGTCGGCTGCTGGCATCCGGAGCCGGATGTGCTGGGGCGCATCCGCGACCGCGTCGCGGCCGAGCCGGAGCTCTGGTTCAAGGCGCGCGACGACAGGAAGTTCGCGGCGCACTGGGCGCTGTCGGGCGACCGACTGACGCGGCCGCCGCGCGGCTATGCCGCCGACCATCCGGCCATCGAGGACTTGAAGTACAAGGATTTCGTCGCCATGGCGCCGCTCGGCTTCGATGAGGTGACGGAACCTGGCCTGGTGAAGCTCGCCGCTGCGCGTTTCGCGGCGGCGGCGCCGTTCATGGGCTTTCTCTGCGGAGCCTTGGGCGTGACGCTCTGATTCGCGGGCCGGCTCCCACCGGCGCCGCCGAATGCGTCAGGGTTCGCTGCGGTCCGTGGCCGGTCCGTTCGGGCGGAGGTAGTTGCAAACCTGGTTGCGGCCGGCGTTCTTGGCTGCATAGAGCGCTTCGTCGGCCTGGCTGAGCAGGGTGTCTATGTTGGTGTTCGCCTCGGCGAGGGTGGCGACGCCGATCGACACGGTGAAGCGCAGCGGTCGTCCCTGGGCCAGCGGAATTTCGGCGGCGGCGATCGTTCTGCGCAGCCGTTCGGCGGCTTCGCTGGCGTGCGGGCGGTCGGTTTGCGGCAGCAGGACGGCGAACTCCTCGCCGCCCATGCGGCCGACGGTGTCCATGTCCCGCAGCGCCTGCCGGCACAGTTCGCCCAGGTGCTCCAGGACGGTGTCGCCGGTCCTGTGGCCGTAAGTGTCGTTGATGTTTTTGAAGTGGTCGATATCCATCATGAGCATGGACAGGGGGCCGCCGTAGCGGAGCGTGCGCGACAGTTCCTGTTCCGCCAGCGTCAGGAAATGGCGGCGGTTGGCGAGGCCGGTGAGGAAGTCGGTTTGCGCGAGGCGTTCCAGTGCCTGTTCGACTTTCTTGCGCCGGGTGATGTCGCGCGTGACGCCGAGCAGGCCGGTGATCGTCCCTTCGGCGTCGCGCATCGGCACCGCATGGGTATCCAGCCAGCGGTGCCCGCCCTTGAGTCCGACGATCTCGAATTCCAGCGACCCGGATTCGCCGCGATTGACCCTTTCGTTCAGCGCCAGGAAGGCTTCGCGGTATGGCGGCGCGACGATTTCCACGACCTTGCGTCCGATCACCTGTTCCTCCGAGTCCGCCTCGATCATGTCCAGGCCGGCACGATTCATCTGCTTCAGCGTGCCGTCGGGCGCCAGCACCTTCACGCATTCGGGTTCGGTGGCGATGATTGTCCGCAGCTTCCATTCGCTTTCTATCAGGGCGATTTCGGTCTGCTTGAGCGCCGTGACGTCCGAGACCAGGACGAAGAACCCCTTTACCTGCCCGTCGTCGATGTTCGGAATGTACTGCGCCCAGGTATGGCCGACGCTGCCGTCGGCCTTGGTCAAGGTACGCTCGAACTGCTGGCGCTCGCCGCGCAGGGCGGCACGGATGTACGGCTCGTTCTTGCGGAAAAGCTCTTCGCCCATCAGGTCCTGGATGCGGATGCCGCGCATCTGTTCCGGCGTTTTGCCGAACCACTCGAAATAGGCCTTGTTGGCGAAGCCGCAGCGCAGATCCGCGGTCCAGTAGCCGACCATGCCGGGAATGTTGTCTGTGAGCATGCGCATGAACTGTTCGCTGCTGCGGATCGCCTCGGCGTCGGCTGCCGCCTGCCGGTCGAACTCCCGCTGCCGGCGTTGATGGATGCGGAGTCCGCCCGTGGATAGCAGGGCGATCAGGGCGAACAGCCCGATTTGCGCCTGGGCATCATGGCGCCACGGCCCGAGAATAAGACCGAGATCGCGGCTGGCGGCGACGACCAGCGACTTGTCCTGTTTCAGGCCGGCCGGCTGGATGGTGCGCTGGGCCATCATGCGCTCGTCGCCGGTGGTGTAGACGATGCCGGTCAGAATGCTCGTCGCGTTGCCGCCGTCCCGGTGCCGCGTGAAGAAGGAGCCGGGCTGTGCGATGTTCCGGCCGATCTGGCCTTCCCGCTCCGGCACGATCAGGAACAGGACGCCGTCGCCATGGGCAATGGCTGTCCACATGTCCGGCGCATAGAGTACCGAGGTCATCAGGGTCTTGAAATATTCCGGATCCAGCGTGGCGACGATGATGCCGCCAAACTCGCCCTTGGCGCCGGATATCGTCCTGGCCACATTGATGCCGTAAACGCCGAGGCTGGTCTTGAAGGGCGCCGAGACGTAGAGCCGGTCGGGGTCGGGATTCTGGCGCGGAGTCTTGAAGTAGTCCCGGTGGGAAAAGTCGCTGCCCGGCAATTCCGGCCGGCTCGCTGCCACCACCCTGCCGTCGCCATTCAGTATCTGCAGCGTTCGGACGCCCGGCATCCCATCGGTCAGTATCCTCAGATGGTCGTGCAAGTCCTGCTTCGTCTTTTGCCGTGGCAATTCCAGACGCAGGTCCGCCAGCACCTGACCGATGGCGACGAGGTTCTGCTCGATGTTTTCCTGGATTACCCGCGCCTGGGTCATCAGCCGCTCCTGTTCGCGGCTCTGCGCACGGCTGCGTTCCAGGTAGAGGTTGAACCCGATCGCGCCGCCGAGAGTGAGCAGGGCGATGCCGAGGATCAGCCATTGGCTGGAGATGGAAGTCCGTTTCAGGTGGCGCAGCAAGGGCATGTTCGCGGCCGAAGCAATCGTTGCGGGAGGTCCCGCGATTGATTCAATAATAGCCCTTCCATGCCATCAGGGATACGACGCCGAGTCGGCCGCACGGCGTGGCGCCGCATCCCGGATCTTGCGCCGGCTAAAGAACCTCGGCGGCGTGATCGGCCAGGCGCGAGCGTTCGCCGCGCTGCAGGGTGACGTGGCCCGAATGCGGCCAGCCCTTGAAGCGATCGACGACGTAGGTCAGGCCCGACGAGCCTTCGGTCAGGTAAGGCGTGTCGATCTGCGCGATGTTGCCGAGGCAGACGACCTTGGTGCCGGGGCCGGCGCGCGTCACCAGCGTCTTCATCTGTTTCGGCGTCAGGTTCTGCGCCTCGTCGATGATGAGGTATTTGTTGAGGAAGGTGCGGCCGCGCATGAAGTTGAGCGACTTGATCTTGATGCGGCTGCGGATCAGGTCCATGGTCGCGGCGCGGCCCCAGTCGCCGCCGTAGGTGCCGCCGCCCTGGGCGCTCTTGTCGTCGTCGGCGGGGCGGTTGAGCACGTCGAGGTTGTCCTCGATGGCGCCCATCCAGGGCGTCATCTTCTCTTCCTCGGTACCCGGCAGGAAGCCGATGTCCTCGCCCACCGGCACGGTGACGCGGGTGATGATGATCTCCGAATAGCGCTTGTCCTCCAGCGTCTGCGTCAGCGCGCTGGCCAGCGTCAGCAGGGTCTTGCCGGTGCCGGCCTGGCCGAGCAGGGTAACGAAGTCGA
>CAZWFC010000234.1:0-3554 GCA_964632965.1 uncultured Rhodocyclaceae bacterium | reverse complement strand
AAGCCGAGGTTCTGGTTGAGCAGCGTGCCGCCGACCAGCGCGCCGGCCGGCCGGTCGCGCGCATCGACGAGCGGCGTGGCGGCGTGGATCAGCATGCCGCGCGTCTCGGCGCTGGCGCGGGTCGGCGCGGCATTCGGCGTGGTCACGAGATCCAGGCGCGCCTGCTGCGCCAGCGCCGGCGCCAGCCGCTCCAGCTCCGGCGCGCTGAAGATGTCGATCTCGGTGCGCGCGCGACCGTCGAGCGCCTCGCGCACGATGGGCCAGCGGTCGGCATCGTCGCCGAGGCTGGTCGGGCTCGACGAAGCGACGACGCGGCCGCGCGTATCGACCCAGCTGACGAAGTCGAGTCCCAGCGCATCGCGGCGGGCGGCAAGGAAGCCGTTCAGCGCCGCCGGGCCATCGCGCCCGGTGCGCTCCTGCGCGCGCGCGAAGGCGGCGGATTCGCCGAGGCCGCGCACGTCGGCGCCGACGCGCTCGACGACGCGGTTGAAATACTGGTGCGCCGTGACCAGATCGCTGCCGACGCGCAGGATCAGCAGGCGTTCGAGCCGGGCGCCGCCCCACCACAGCGTCAGCGCCAGCACCGCCGGCAGCACCACAACCATCGGCAGCAGGGCCATCGCCAGCAAGCGCCAGCGCACCGGCATCGGCGGCAGCAGGCCGCGCCGGGCGGTCGCCGCCGGCTCTGCGCTCACACGCCCCACTCGGCGCACTTGCGGTCGAGCGTCTTGCGCGACACGCCGAGCCGGCGCGCGGCCTCGGCCTTGTTGTGGCCGGCGGCATCGAGCACGCGCAGGATGTGGCGCTTCTCGATTTCCTCCAGCGGCAGGTCTTCTTCCGCCGGGCCGTCGGCAGCGTCGCCTTCCATGCAGCCGGCCGGGAAGTTGCCGAGGATCAGGAAGCGCTCGATGACGTTGCGTAGTTCGCGCGCATTGCCGGGCCAGTCGTAATGGCGCATGCGCTCGATCTGCTCGGGCGCGATCTCGCTGCTGGGCACGGCGAGCTGCGCCGCCACCAGCCGCAGAAAATGCGCGGCCAGCGGCGCGATGTCCTCGCGCCGCTCGCGCAGCGGCGGGATGTGCAGGTTCATGACGTTGAGCCGGTAATAAAGGTCCTGGCGGAAGCGCCCCGTTGCAACCTCCTGCGCGAGGTCGCGGTTGGTGGCGGCGAGGATGCGCACGTCGACGGGAATCTCGCGCTCGGCGCCCACCGGGCGGATCTTCTTGTCCTCGATCACGCGCAGCAGCTTGGTTTGCAAGGCCGGCGGCAACTCGCCCACTTCGTCGAGGAACAGCGTGCCGCCCTGGGCGTAGAAGAACAGACCCTCGCGCGAGGAAGCCGCACCGGAGAAGGCGCCCTTGAGGTGGCCGAACAATTCGCTTTCGATGAGTTCGGGCGCAATGGCGCCGCAGTTGACCGGCACGAAGGGACTGGCGGCCCGGGTCGACAGGTTGTGCAGGGCGCGCGCCGTGACTTCCTTGCCGGTGCCGGATTCGCCGGTGATGAGCACCGTCGTCGGCAGCGGCGCCAGGCGCTGCACCACGGCGCGGATGTTGCGGATCGCCGAGGATTCGCCGATCAGGCCGTCGCCCTCGGGCTCGGGCGCGCCGCAGCTGGTGAGTTCGCGGCGCAGCACGAAGTTCTCGCGCTTGAGGCGCGCGCGGTCGAAGCAGCGGCCGATGGCGTTGAGTATCTGGTTGATGCGGAAGGGCTTGAGGATGAAATCGGCGGCGCCGGCGCGCAGCGCCTGGATGGCCATTTCGAGATCGGCGAAGGCGGTGATCAGGATCACCTCGCTGTGCAGCCCGGCCGCGCGCATGTGCTGTAGCCAGGCCAGCCCGGTGGTGCCCGGCATCATGTTGTCGAGGACGATGAGGTCGAAGTGGCGGCCGTCAATGAGGCGCGAGGCATCCTCGATGTTGGCGGCGGTATCGACGTGGCCGCAGCGCGCGGACAGCGCGCGCGAAAGGAAGCTGCGCATGCCCGGCTCGTCGTCCACCACCAGCGCCGAATACTGGTGCCAGGGGCCGAAGGCTTCTTCGAGAGCCGGCGTGGAATCGGGAGTGGCCTGAATCGGGGTCATGGCGGAAAACGGGTAATGACGATGACCGATTGTCGCGACGACGGGACATTTTGTCCATCCGCAGTGCAGCAACCACAAGGCTTATGGGTCTTTTTGTCGAGCCCATCTGCGGCAATTGACGCTAACCAATTGACGACAAAGACGATTAATTCATGGCATCACAATTGCATTACTTCCTCCGGTGAACTGCGGGGTTTCCCACGGCCATCGCAGCACAAAACAGGAGGAGGTTCAGGAAATGAAACTAAACAGGCGGCAGTTCTTCAAGATCTGCGCCGCCGGCATGGGGGGGTCGTCCGTCACGCTGATGGGCTTCTCGCCGACACCGGCCCTGGCGGAGGTGCGCAGCTTCAAGCTCGCCCGCGCCACGGAAACGCGCAACATGTGCCCGTACTGCTCCGTCAGTTGCGGCGTGCTCATCTACTCGACCGGCGACAAGTCGAAAAACGCCAGGGCCGACATCATCCATATCGAGGGCGATCCGGATAACCCCGTGAACCGCGGCTCGCTGTGCCCGAAGGGCGCGGGTCTGCTCGACATGGTCAAGAGCCCGAACCGGCTCAAGTTCCCCGAAGTGCGCGAACCCGGCTCCAACGAGTGGAAGCGCATCTCCTGGGACGAGGCGATCAACCGCATCGCCAAGCACATGAAGACCGACCGCGACGCCAACTTCATGACGCAGAACAAGGACGGCGTCACCGTCAATCGCTGGCCGACCACGGGTTTCCTCGCATCTTCGGCGGCGAACAACGAAGCCGGCTACCTGACGGTCAAGACGCTTCGCGCACTCGGAGTCACCGCACTCGACACGCAAGCACGTATTTGACACGCCCCCACGGTGGCCAGTCTGGCTCCGAGTTTCGGGCGTGGTGCAATGACCAATCACTGGGTCGACATCAAGAATGCCGACCTCATCCTCGTCATGGGCGGCAACCCGGCCGAGGCGCATCCCTGCGGCTTCAAGTGGGTGATCGAAGCGAAGAAGACGCGCAAGGCGAAGCTGGTGGTCGTCGATCCGCGCTTCAACCGCACGGCCTCCGTCGCCGCCTACTACGCACCGCTCCGTTCCGGCCCCCACACCGCCTCCCCCGGCGGAAAGGCTGCCAGTCCGGCCTGCAGATCCCGCCATTCGGCGCAGGCCGCAGCGGCATCGGCGGCGTCCAGCCGCCCCCGGCACAGCTTGAGCATGATGCAGGGAAAGCGCGAACCCCACTCGCCCCCTTCCAGGCACATGGCCACGGTGGACAGCAGCGAATGCAGCAGCACCTCGTAGCCGATGTCGCCAAGCGTGTCGCCATGTCTGAATGCAATGGTCACAATCGTCGTCCTGTGAGTGGTCGCTTAGCCTTGCGGAACAGGCGCGGGCGGCGGCAACGGGGCCGGAACGGGCTCCGGAACGGCCTTGCCATGCGACTCCTGCCCGCCCTCTTCCGCCGGCACGGCCAGCGGCGCCGGCGGCGCGCCTTCCTGC
>CAZWFC010000233.1:0-3560 GCA_964632965.1 uncultured Rhodocyclaceae bacterium | reverse complement strand
GGCTTGCCGGCGGCGATGTCGCGGAACAGGTGGGTGATGACGCCCTGCGGCAGGTTCCAGGCTTCGATGCGGTTGGCTATCGCCAGTTGCTGCAGTTTGGGCACCAGGCCCCAGTGGCCGCCGATGACGCGGCTGACCAGTCCGTCGTGTCCCAAGTGGTTGAGGCCGCGTTCCTTGCCGTCGCCCTGGCCGGCGGCGTAGACGAGGGTCAGGTTGCGCGGCCGGCCGAGGCCGTGCACATCGGCTTTCTCGCCTTCGAGGAACAGCGCTTCGAGCGCCACGGCGATGTTCTCGGGAAAGCCGATGCCGACAAAACCGCCGGTGGCGACGGTGTCGCCGTCGCGGATCAGCCGTACGGCATCCCGCGAACTGACGATCTTGCCGCTGTCCGACGTGCGCAACTCGGCGGCGGGGTGGTGAGGCATGGCCATGGATATTCCTCCGGGGAATTTCCGCCAGTCTAGCGCTTCGGGCGTCGCCGGGGGACCACGCATGCGCGCGGCCCGGCCACGATGCTCTGCGCGTCAGCCGACGCGGAAATGGTGCACCGATTCCTGCAGGGAGCGGGCGACCTGACTCAGATCGTGCGACGAGGTGCGGGCATCGTCGGCCAGCGTCGAATTGGCTTCGGCGCTGCGGGCGATGCGCTCGATGTTGGCGGCGATATCCTGGCTGACGTGCTTCTGCTCGCTCACGGCTCCGGCGATGCTGTCGATGCCGGCGTGCGCCTGACCCACCGAACTGCCGCTGTCCGCGATGGTCCGCGAGACATAGCCGAGCGCCTCATGGCTGGATTGCAGGGCCTGGACGCTGTCCTGGACCGAGGCTTGCAGGGAGGACGACTTCATGCCGAGGCTCCGGGTCACGGCGTCGATTTCGTTGGCGGTAGCCGCGGACTTCTCGGCGAGCTTGCGCACCTCGTCCGCCACCACGGCAAAGCCGCGTCCCTGCTCCCCGGCGCGGGCCGCTTCGATGGCGGCGTTCAATGCCAGCAGGTTGGTCTGGTCGGCGATGTCCTTGACCTGGCTGGTCAGGTCGTTGATGGTGGCGACGCTGGCGACATAGTCGTCGACCGAGGCGGTGATTTGCTGCACCTTGGCTTCGATGCCGCCGATTTCGCCGACCAGGCGCTGCACCGCTTCGGCACCCTGACGGGAATGGTCGAGGCTGCCGCTCGACAGCCGGCGTACTTCGTCGGCGGAATCCGCGACGCTGGCGAGGCTGTTCGTCAGTTCCTCGATGTCGCCCGCAATGGTGGTGGCCGATGCGTTCTGGCCGTCGGCCGAGGCGGTGATGTGCTCGACCTGGTCCTGCATGCGCTCGGCCGCCGCCGCCACGGTTTCGGCATGGCCGCGGATGTCGCGCACGGTCTGTTCGAGATTGCCGAGCAGGCGGTTGAAGGCTTCGGCGATGCGCCCGGTTTCGTCCTTGCGCACGACGGGCAGGCGCTGCGTGAGGTCGCTGCTGCCGGACACCAGTGCGCTGAAGGAAGACTCCAGTGAGCGCAAGGCGCCGACGACATGGGTGCGGACCAGGAAGGTCGAGGCCGCCGCGACGATGCCGGCGATGGCGACGAAAACCAGGGTCAGGACGATGGCCTGGTGCGCGCGATTCTTGACGTCGTTGCGCGTGACCTCGACCGCCTTGCCGTTCTCGTCGATCTGCTTGAGCAGGATGTCGCGCACCTTGCGCCAGGCCGGGGTTTCTTCCTTGTTGAGCAGGCGGATCGCTTCGTCGCGGTCGCTCTTCGCCAGATCGACGATGCGTGCCCGTGTGGCGAGGTTGGTTTGCCACAGGGCGGCGATTTCGCCGCCGACCGTGCTGGCCAGGCCGTCGCTGCCGGCCAGCGATGAAGCCTTGCCGGCGGCCTCCTCGAACTTCTTGTTGGCGGCGTCGAGGTTCTTGTAGGCCTGCGGATTTTGTGGATCGAGAATGATGTTGCGCAGCGCTTGGCCGGTCTGCAGGCCATGCGCGTACATGTCGGTGTAGGCCGAAAGGCGCGCCTGGTCCCGGTCGATGAAGTCGGTGAAGCGGTCCGTGATGCGTTGCAGGCTGAGCAGCGCGATGGCGAAAGCCGCGGCGCAGGCGATGGCGGCTACGGCGACGGTTGCGAGAAAGGGCGTTTGAATGCTGCGGGAGTTTTTGAACATCGCTGGGTGTTCCACTGTGTTGGCGAGGGCGGGGCGGGAGCCGGGATTGCGGCCACGGTGAGGCGCGGAAGATATCATTCCGGCGCGCCCCGGTGGCATGAAGGCCAATCGGCGATTTGTATGGCAGCATAAGCTGGTTCTTGGCAAGGCGATGTCACCCCCCTTGAATTCGCGCCCGCTTGCCTCATCTTGTCGAGAACCGCTCAAGCAAAAAGGGTTTTCCGATGCGCTTCGATAAATTCACCACCAAGTTCCAGCAGGCCGTCGCCGACGCCCAGAGCCTCGCCGTCGGCCACGACAACCAGATCATCGAGCCCCAGCATCTGTTGCTGGCGCTGCTGAACCAGGACGACGGCGCGACGTCTTCGCTCTTGCAGCGCGCCGGTGTCAATGTGGCGCCGCTGAAGAAGGCGCTGGATGCCGCCATCGACCGCCTGCCGCAGGTGGAAGGCCACGGCGGCGAGGTGTCCATCGGCCGCGACCTGTCCAACCTGCTCAATGTCACCGACAAGGAGGCGCAGAAGCGCGGCGACCAGTTCATCGCCTCGGAGATGTTCCTGCTGGCCCTGGCTGCCGACAAGGGCGACACTGGCCGCTTGCTGAAGGAGCAGGGCCTGACGCGCCCGGCGCTGGAACAGGCCATCGAGGCGGTGCGCGGTGGTTCCAGCGTCGGTTCGCAGGAAGCCGAAGGGAGCCGCGAGTCGCTGAAGAAATACTGCATGGACCTCACCGAGCGCGCCCGCCAGGGCAAGCTCGATCCGGTGATCGGCCGCGACGACGAGATACGCCGCGCGATCCAGGTGTTACAGCGCCGCACCAAGAACAATCCGGTGCTGATCGGCGAGCCGGGGGTGGGGAAGACCGCCATCGTGGAAGGTCTGGCGCAGCGCATCATCAACGGCGAAGTGCCGGAATCGCTCAAGGGTAAGAAGGTGCTGAGCCTGGACATGGCGGCGCTGCTGGCCGGTACGAAATACCGCGGCGAGTTCGAGGAACGCCTGAAGAACGTGCTCAAGGAAATCGCCCAGGAAGAAGGGCGCATCATCGTGTTCATAGACGAACTGCACACGATGGTCGGCGCCGGCAAGGCGGAAGGCGCGATGGATGCGGGCAACATGCTCAAGCCTGCGCTGGCGCGCGGCGAGTTGCATTGCGTCGGCGCGACCACGCTGGACGAATATCGCAAGTACGTCGAGAAGGACGCAGCACTTGAACGCCGCTTCCAGAAAGTGCTGGTGGACGAGCCGACCGTGGAATCCACGATCGCGATCCTGCGCGGCCTGCAGGAAAAATACGAGCTGCATCACGGCGTGGACATCACCGACCCGGCCATCGTCGCCGCGGCGACGCTGTCGCACCGCTACATCTCGGATCGCCAGTTGCCGGACAAGGCGATAGACCTGGTGGACG
>CAZWFC010000232.1:0-3591 GCA_964632965.1 uncultured Rhodocyclaceae bacterium | reverse complement strand
CGCCGGCCGGGAATGCCGCCGCTGAAGGCCGTGATGTAGGCGTAGCAGGTGCGGGCATCGTCGGCGAGTTCGAGGAAACTGATGGTGCGCTGCCGCCATGCGGCGAAATCGGGATCGTCCGCCCCGGTTCTCAGGTTGCGTAAGCCCATGCTCCAGTCGGGAAACACCCGGCGCTTTTCCTTGCCCTGGATGACGGTGCGCACATGCCGGTGGCGCGGATCGGCGCCGATCTTCGCCATCAGCGCCAGCACGCCTTCGCGGCTGCCTTCGAGCATCTGCATGAAGTACCCGTCCTGGTGTATCAGGCAGCCCGTGATGCCGTGCGAGTTGTTGAAGGTACGCGACTTGTCGAGCAAGGCGGCCAGTTCGGAATCGTCCATCGGCTGCGTCGCCTGGCTGACGTAGAGCAGGAAATAGACCGACGGCACGGCATCCGGGCGGGCGGTCCCGGGTTCGCGCTCCACCGTCGCCATGAACACGGCTTCCTCCAGCGGGCGGTGGAACAGGTAGCCCTGGATGAAGTCGCAGCCGTAAGCGTTCAACTCCAGCCACTGCGCCTCGGTCTCGACGCCCTCGGCCACCAGCTTCAGGCCGAGCGCCCGCCCCAGACCGATTACGGCGCGAACGACGGTGCGGCTTTCCGGGGTTTTCTCGATGCCGTCGACGAAGGCGCGGTCGATCTTCAGCACATTTACCGGCAGACGCGTCAATTGCGCCAGCGACGAGTAGCCGGTGCCGAAATCGTCCACCGCCACGCGTAGGCCGAGGTCGGCCAACCGGCGCAGCACGCGCAGGTTGCTCTCGACATCCGCCATCAGCGACGTCTCGGTGATTTCGAGCAGCAGCCGCGACGGATCGGCGGCGGTTTCCGCGAGGATGGCGGCGAAATCCTCGGCCAGGGTTTCCTCGCCCAACTGGCGCGCGGAGACATTCACCGAGACATAGGGCGCATCGACGCCCCAGCGCCGGCGCCAGTCGGCTTCGGCGCGGCAGGCGTGGCGAAACACCCAGGCGCCGATGGCGACGATGGAACCGGTCATTTCGGCGATGGGAATGAACACCGCGGGAGACACCTCGCCCTCGGGCGGATGCCAGCGCAGCAGCAGTTCGGCGCCGACGATGCGGCCACTCGCGGCGTCGACAATCGGCTGGAAGCGCGGCGACAACTCGTTGCGTTCGAGCGCCAGCCGCAGGCCCTGGGTGATGACCAGCCGCTGCCGCGCCTGGTCCTGCAGGCTGTCGCTGAAGAACTGCCAGCCGTCGCGCCCCTTCTCCTTCACCGCATACATCGCCGTGTCGGCGGAGCGCAGCAAGTCGTCGGCCGAATGCGTGCTGCCGTGCCCGATGGCGACGCCGATGCTGGCCGTGACGAACAGCGGTATGCCATCGAAGTCCACCGTCTGGCGCAGCGAGTCGTTGATGCGTTCCGCCAGCGTGGAAATCGTCGCCGGCTGTTCGAGTTGCTCGCAGAGGATGACGAATTCGTCGCCGGCAAGGCGCGCCACTGTATCGCCGGGCCGCACCTGTTCCAGGAGGCGCGCGGCGACGACCTTGAGCAGCGCATCGCCGGCCTCGTGACCGTGGGTGTCGTTGACCAGCTTGAAACCGTCCAGGTCCACGAACAGCAGCGCCACGCTCAGGCCCTGGCGCTTCGAGCGCTGCAGGGCGTTGGCCAGCCGCTCGCGGATCAGGGCGCGGTTGGGCAGGCCGGTGAGCGGATCGTGGGTCGCCCGGCGCGTCAATTCTTCCTCGGCGCGCTTGCGTTCGCTGATGTCGCGCATGGTGACCACCAGCATCCACTCGGTACCGTTGTGGAACTTCGCGATCGAGGCTTCCAGCGGAAAGAAGGTGCCGTCCTTGCGATAGCCCGTCACTTCGCCGCGGCCTTCCATGCGGCGCTCGGTTTCGTCGCCGGCGACGAAGCGTGCAATCAGGTCGGCGTGCCGTTGGCGGAAATGCGGCGGCAGCAGTTGATGCACCGACAGGCCCAGCAACTCGTCGGCTGCGTAGCCGAACATCAGGCAGGCGCTGCGGTTGGATTCGGAAATGATGCCGCATTCGTCGGTCGCCAGGATCGCCATGTCGGCGAGAGAAAGTATCTGCTGCGCCGCGCCGACCTTGCGCATGGCGGCGCCGACTTCCGCCGCCAGGCGGGCGGCGGTCTGCGGCGACACCGGCGACTCATGGAGCCGTGCCGCCTTGGCCTGGTCGCGGTAGCGGTCGGGTATCAGCGGCGGAATCGGGCCGAAGCGCTCGACGATGGCGAAGCTGCCGTCGGCGTTGCAGCGCGCCAGATAGGTATTGACCTGGGCATGGTGGGTGGCGGCATCCATCCGGACAGCGCCTTGCGGAGCGGCGATTTCGACGCCTTCCAGCGCATCCACCAGCGCCTCGGCGTCGGTCGTACCCGCCGCCGCGACCGCCTGCGCAAAGGCATGCACGCACAGCCAGGCGCCCTCGCCGAAATTGGTCAACAGGCCGTTGCCTTGCGGCCAGATGCCGTCGACGCCCGGCTGGCGCGCCAGGCGCCGCAGGGTGTCGCGGTTTTCCGCGCTGTCGACCGACATGAAATAGGTGTTGCTCGAATAGAAGCCTTCGCGCACATGCGCCGGCAGCCGGCTCACCATCACCTCGTCGTAATGGCCCATGACCACGGCCATGCGCTGCTTCAAGCCCATCTCGGTGAAATGCGTCAGCAGCGTGATCTGGTCCTGGCCGGCGAAATAGGGCACGAAGACGTCCGCCCCGGAACGCGCCACGCGTCCGAGCAGATCGTCGATCTCGGCCGCGCCGGCGCCGATGGGGAGATAGTCCTCGCCGACGACATCGCCGTTGATCGCGTGCAGGGAGCGCTTGGCGGCATCGATGGAGCCGCGCGGCCATTCGTAGTTGGCGCCGGCAAAGAACATCTTGAGGCCGAAGCGCTGCGCCATCCAGGGGATCATGCGGTCGATCTGCTGGTTGGGCAAGGCGGCGAAATGGAAGAAATAGCGGCCGCTGATACTGCCCTCGTAGAACGAGAAATTGAGCAGCGGAATGCGCCGCGGCTCCGCTACCTGACTGGCGACGGCGATGCGCGAATTCGACAGCAGGTTGCCGATGATGGCGACGCAGCGATGTTCGTCGACGAGGCGCAGGGCCGCCGGCACCGCCGTCTGCGGCAGGCTGGCGTCGTCCTCGACGACGAGTTCCAGAGGCCGGCCGAGCACGCCGCCGCGTTCGTTGATCTCGTCGCAGGCGATGCGCGCGGCCCGGACGATCTCGGGACCGTAAATCTCGACCACCCCGGTCAGGGGCGGCATCAAGCCAAGACGGATGGGCTCGGTCCCGGCAAAACCACGCTCGTTCAAGGAAAGCTCCTTTCGGATCGGAGCTTCCATTGTAGGGCTCATTGCCGTTCAGCGACGTTCCCGGAGGAGCCCGGCGCCGAACCGGCTGCCGCTAGCCCTTGACGAAAACCAGCCGGCCCTTTTCCACGTCGGCCCGGATCGTGTCCTTGGCCGCGAACTGCCCTTCGAGGATGGCCTTCGCCAGCGGGTTCTCGATGCGCTCCTGGATCGCGCGCTTCAGCGGCCGCGCGCCGAACACCGG
>CAZWFC010000231.1:0-3601 GCA_964632965.1 uncultured Rhodocyclaceae bacterium | reverse complement strand
GATGTCGGTGCCGTGCGAGCGCGTCCACGAGAGGGCGATCCTCGCCGACTCGCGCATGACGTCTCCCAGCTGCCCGGTCAGGACGAGCCGGTCGCCCGGCCCGTCGGCCGGCATCGCGCTGGCCTCGATGAACAGGACGTCCCCGCCCGTGCCGGTGACCGCGAGCCCGGTGGCGACGCCCGGCGTGGCCGTGCGCTCCGCCGCCTCGTGGTGGAACCGCGGGTGCCCGAGGGCGTCGTCGAGGTCCGCCTGGCCGATGCCGATGGGCGTCGGGGCCCCCCCGGCGACGCGCCGCGCCGCCTTGCGCAGCGAGTGGGCGCTCGGGCCCCCCAGGCCGCGCCCGCCGCCCGCCCGGGGGGGCTACCGGCCCGCCGTGCCGTTCTCCGGCTCACCCGCCAACCGGTCGGGCAGCGCCCCCCACGCCGGGCTGCGGCGGGCCAGCCTGCCTGCCGGCATGCGCTGGTACGGCGCGCTGCCGCGCGACGCCGAAGCCGCGCTGCCCGAGCGCCATCTCGGCCTGATGCAGGCCGCCGAAATCGCCGATCTCGGCGCCCGCCTCGACCGCCTCGCCGACCGGCTGGCGGAAACCGGCGCCGGCGAACTGCCGCCGCCGGTCGAAATCGCCGACGTCGTCGTCGCCCGCGTGGCACCGCTGCTCGCCGGCCGCCGCATCGCCATCGCGCGCGACGCCGCCTTCGGCTTCATCTACCCGGCCAACCTCGACACCCTGCGCGAACTCGGCGCCGAACTGGTCTTCTTTTCGCCGCTGGCCGGCGAAGCGCTGCCCGCCTGCGACGCCGTCTGGCTGCCCGGCGGCTATCCCGAACTGCACGCCGCGGCGCTGTCGGCGCACACCGCACTATGGCAGGCGCTGGCCGCCCATGTCGCCGCCGGCAAACCGCTCTTGGCCGAATGCGGCGGCATGATGGCGCTGTTCGGCGAACTCGTCGACACGGCCGGCGCCACACACCGCATGGGCGGCCTGCTGCCCGGCCGCGTCGTCATGCGCCCGCGCCTTGCCGCGCTCGGCATGCAGGTGGCCGACCTGCCCGAAGGCCGGTTGCAGGGCCACACCTTCCACTACTCGGGTGCCGAAACTACCTTGGCGCCGCTGGCGCAAGCGCAAACACCAGATGGCCGGCCCGGCGAGGCGATCTATCGCCAGGGCCGGCTGACGGCCTCCTACGTGCATTTCTACTTCCCGTCGAACCCGGAGGCTGTGGCGCGGCTGTTGCTGCCTTAGACAGCGTCGGCATCACTCGATGCTGAACATTGCGTTGGAATGGTCAGGCGCGCACTTGGCTCGTTCCGACCAATTCACGGCTCATGGCGTATGGAATCTATGGGGCCGTTTGGTGCCCTAAGCGGAAGTAGAACAATCGGGACAGCGGACGTTCAACGTTGCGGTAACCGGCGCTGCGCGGCATTATCGCGCAGCGTCCAGCGACCGAAGGGAGCGAGGTTGACCGCCGGGTTGGGACTCGCACTTGCCGCAGCAACCAAAGACGGCGCAACCAGAGTGAGCGCGCCACGGAAGCCGCCGCACAGCGCCGCCGACAACGAAGACACACCGCCGCCGCAAGCTACAGCCGAGGGAGAAAAGTCGGCGCTGGCAAAACGGCGACCACGGCGGGCCGACGCAGAGAAGCCACGAACCGAAGCGCCACCGACCACCCGACCGAGCGGCAGCGGACGACCAACGAACCAAGCCAACGGAGCAAATCTACGAAAGGACTGTGCTGTTGTGTAGATGGGAGCCAGACGGAGATCTGAAGGAAATAGGTGATTTCTACTTCGGAATAATAAGCAGAGGCACCACACCACCAGGAATATAGATGAACTCAAATCTTACTGCTTCGGCTGGAAGCGTAAAAGCCGTCGTTATGACATGCTTGTCATTTGTTACGTCTAGCAATTGAAAGTCGAACGCACTACCAAAGCCCCAGGACCCTTGAAGTTTTCCTCGCAGCCAGTAAGACTTCTCGGCTTCCAGATCAAGATCGATAAGCCCCTCAACTTTGCGGAAATCAGTGAGTGCGAAGAGCTTTACCCTGTGCTTGCCTGGGGGTAAACAAATGGGTTCATCGCTTGGGTTAACCGCTACGCCATTCACTTCCACAAATTGCAAATAGCTCTGCGTAGGTGTAAAGCCCTTATTTGTATAAAAGGCATCGTCTGAAATGCAAGCTTGGCCGACTGACCTGTCCTTGATGAGCTTAGGCCCTGTAGCGCATCCGGCCAGTGCCAAAACGATTGCGATCAGAAATACTTGTGTGGATTTCAACATAGGCATTTTGAGTATGTCTTTTCCATTTTGCTGTCCGTGTTGCTTACGAAGACTTCTCAATACGTGCAATTGCTTGGGCAACCATTTCCTACTTTGAGGAATAGGTATTTTAACGGGGGTAATCAGAAGTATTCACGCCCGCAGCATAGCAGGCATACAGTATGAGGGCAGACTCTAATCAGCCAGCGCGTAACGCCATGCATGATAGGAGTTGAATGCGGGTAACTTGGTCGACATGGAGCACAACCCTGCAAATATTGTCGGGGGTAGGTGGCATCAAGAATACATGCAAAGCGCCTGGACGACTGCTTTGCGCCAGCCGTCTCGCCGACTGGTTATGACCGGGACCGGAAACACATGCTAATCAAACCCGCGAACCAGAAGCCCTTCCCGCTCGGTGGACCGTCAAGGAGAGTAATCTGAAGCACCTAATGCGAAAAGTAGCCAGGAATGGAAAATCCCGTAAGGTTTGTACTAGTTGGAGTCACCTTGTCGTTGCTGGCGTTGCTCCCTGCCTTTTACATGGCCTTCAGACTATCCAGGAAGCGGCAGAAGCAGGGAGAACTTGCCGCCTTCAATGCTGAAGTAGACAAAAAGCGGGGGCAGAGAAAAGCCAAGGCTTCCGAGAAGACCCGCCGGTGATCATTACCCTGGTCAAGATTCCCCGAAATCAGTCCGTACCCGTCGCCGGCTGATAAGCACTGGCATTCGCCGCCGCCTGCGCGGCGGCCTGGTCGCGCATCAGGTGCGCGATCAACGGCTGCTGCTCGTCGCGCCGGCCCCACTGGTCGAAGTACACCAGGTCTTCTATCGGCAGCCGCGGCAGCCAGCCGGCGGCTTCTAGTTCCGGCTTGGCGTAGAAATGGCTGACGTAGCCGACGCACAGGTAGGCGATCGGCGTGACGCCCTTGGGGATGGCCAGCGCCTCCTGCAGGGCGGCCTGATGGAAGATGCTCACCCAGCCGACGCCCAGGCCCTCGGCGCGCGCCGCCAGCCAGAGGTTCTGCACGGCGCAGACGCTGCTGTAGAGGTCCATGGTCTTCATGTGGGTGCGCCCGACCACGACCGGCCCGGTGCGCTCGCGGTCGCAGGTGATGCAGATGCCGACCGGCGACTCCCGGATGCCTTCTAGCTTCAGCGTTTTGTAGGTATCGCGCCGGTCGCCGTCGAACATCTCCGCCGCCTCGGCATGCGCCGCGGCGAAGGCGGCGTGCACCTTGCGTTTGACCTCGCTGGAGCACACGACGAGGAAATTCCACGGCTGCATGAAGCCCACCGAGGGTGCGTAGTGCGCGGCCGTCAGGATGCGACTCA
>CAZWFC010000230.1:0-3625 GCA_964632965.1 uncultured Rhodocyclaceae bacterium | reverse complement strand
CGGACTTGGTGACGCGGCCGCCGGGGCCGGTGCCGGCGACGACGGCAGCGTCGATGCCCTTCTCGGCCAACGCCTTGCGCGCGGCGGGGCCGACGCCGGCGGGCGCCGCGGCGGCCGGAGCCGCCTTGACGGCCGGAGCGGCAGCAGCGGCGGCGGGAGCACCGGCCGAGGCCTTGGCCTCGGTATCGATATGGGCGATGACGTCGCCGGAAGCGACGCTCTCGCCGTCACCCTTGATGATCTTCACCAGCACGCCGCCATCGGGCGCCGGCAGTTCGAGCACGACCTTGTCGGTCTCGATGTCGATCAGGTTTTCGTCGCGGGCGACGGCTTCGCCCTCCTTCTTGTGCCAACTGACCAGCGTCGCCTCGGCGACGGATTCGGAAAGCTGGGGAACTTTGACTTCGATCAGCATGATGTCTCCGATTTATTCTTTGATGCCGAGAGCGGCGTTGATGACTTCCTTCTGCTGCAAGGTGTGCAAGGCGGCATAACCGACAGCCGGCGAAGCGGAAGCCGGGCGGGAAACGACGTCGAGCGTCTGGCCCTTCTTGACGACTTCGACGAGGCGGTGGTTGATGGCGTACCAGGCTCCCTGGTTGCGCGGCTCTTCCTGGCACCAGATGAGTTCCTTGAAGTTCGGGTAAGCCTTCAATTCTTCCGCCAGACGGCGATCGTCGAACGGATAGAGCTGCTCGACGCGCATCAGCGCGACGTTGTCGATCTTCTTCTCGCGGCGCGCCGCCAGCAGGTCGAAATACACCTTGCCGGCGCAGATCACGACCCGATTCACCTTCTTGGCGTCGAGCTTCTCGGTCTCGCCGATGACGGTCTGGAAGGTGCCGTTGGCCAGGTCGTCGAGCGAGCAGGTCGCATCCTTGTGGCGCAGCAGGGATTTCGGCGTCATGACGACGAGCGGCTTGCGTTGCTTGCGCAGCATCTGCCGGCGCAGCAGGTGGAAGATCTGGCCGGCGTTCGACGGATAGCAGACTTCCCAGTTGAATTCGGCGGAGAGCTGCATGTAGCGTTCGAGGCGCGCCGACGAGTGCTCGGGACCCTGGCCTTCGTAACCGTGCGGCAGCAGAAGCACGAGACCGCAGCCACGGCCCCACTTGGCTTCGCCCGACGACAGGAACTGGTCGATGACGACCTGGGCGCCGTTGGCGAAGTCGCCGAACTGCGCTTCCCACACCACCAGTTCGCTCGGCGTGGCCGTGGCGTAGCCGTATTCGAAAGCCAGCACGGCTTCTTCGGACAGCACCGAGTCGAAGCAGCTGAAGCGCCCCTGCTTCTCCTGGATATGCTGGATCGGCCAGTAGGTGCCCTCGTCCCACTTCTCGCGGTTCTGGTCGTGCAGGGCCGCATGGCGGTGGAAGAAGGTGCCGCGGCCGACGTCCTCGCCGGACACGCGCACGCTGAAGCCGGCCGACACCAGGGTGGCGTAGGCCAGGTTCTCGCCCATGCCCCAGTCGACGGGCAGCTTGCCCTCGCCCATCAGCTTGCGGTCGTCGATGATCTTCTGCACGCGCGAATGCAGCGTGAACTTCGGCGGCACTTCGGTGATGCGCGTGGACAGGCGCTGAAGCTCGGCCGTCGACACGGTGGTATCGCATTTTTCCGTGTAGGGCACGCCGACGTAGGGCGTCCAGTCGATGGAAAACTTGCTGTGGTAGTCGGAGATGACCGGGTCGATCAGGTGGCGGCCTTCGTCGAGCGCGGCGCGGTAGTCCTTGATCATCTGGTCGGCTTCGCCGGCCTGGACGACGCCCTGCCCTTCGAGCTTGCCGGCGTAGTGCGCCCGCGTACCCGGATGCGCGGCGATCTTCTTGTACATCAGCGGCTGCGTCACCATCGGCTCGTCCTGCTCGTTGTGGCCGAGCTTGCGGAAGCAGACGATATCGACGACGACGTCCTTCTTGAACTCCTGGCGGAATTCCATGGCCAACTGGGTGACGAAGGCCACGGCCTCCGGATCGTCGCCATTGACGTGGAAGATCGGCGCCTCGACCATCTTGAAGATGTCGGTGCAATAGAGCGAGGAGCGATAGTCGCGCAGGTCGGAGGTGGTGAAGCCGATCTGGTTGTTGACGACGATGTGCATCGTCCCGCCCGTGCCGTAGCCGCGCGTCTGCGAGAAGTTGAGCATCTCCTGGTTGACGCCCTGGCCGGCCACCGCCGAGTCGCCGTGGATCAGCACCGGCAGTGCCTGCATCTTGCCCTCGGCGCCGCGCCGCACCTGGCGGGCATACACCGAGCCGGCGACGACGGGGTTGACGATTTCGAGGTGCGAGGGATTGAAAGCCAGCGTCAGGTGCATCGGGCCGCCGGGCGTGCCGACGTCGGACGAGTAGCCCATGTGGTACTTGACGTCACCGGCTGACAGCACCTGGGCCTTCTTGCCTTCGAATTCCTGGAACAGCATCGACGGCTGCTTGCCGAGCGTGTTGACCAGCACGTTGAGGCGGCCGCGGTGGGCCATGCCGATGACCATTTCCTGCACGCCGACGGTGCCGGCGGTGCGGATCAACTGATCCATCGCCAGGATCATCGATTCGCCACCTTCGAGCGAGAAGCGCTTTTGGCCGACGTAGCGGGTATGCAGGTAGCGTTCGAGCGTTTCGGCAGCCGTCAGTTGGCGCAGGAAGCGCTTCTTGTCCTCGGCGCCGTAGGCCGGCGCCGCGCGATTGGTTTCCAGCTTGGCCTGGATCCAGCGCTTCTGCGCCACATCCGACAGGTACATGTACTCGGCACCGATGGTGCCGCAGTAGGTCTGGCGGCAGGCTTCGAGAATCTCGCGCAGTGTGGCGGTTTCCGGCACGGCGGCGAAGGAGCCGGTGCGGAAGGACTGGCCGAGGTCGGCTTCGGTGAAGCCGTAGTAGGACGGCTCCAGTTCGGCGACATGGGGACGTTCCTGGCGCTTCAGGGGATCGAGCTGCGCCCAGCGGTTGCCGAGGAAACGGTAGGCGTTGATGAGCTGGAGAACCTTGACCTGGCTTTCGTTGGCCGAGGTGCTGCGGGCCGGCGTGTGCAGCGTCCCTTCCTTGGCGCGCAGCGCGAAGGAATTGATGACGGGCATGTGGGCCACATCGGGACCGGTGTAATTGCCGGCACCGGGAAGATCCGCCAGCCGGTCGAAGTAATCGCGCCAGGCCGGATCGACGGCGCCGGGATTGGCGAGATAGTTCTCGTACAACTCCTCGATGAACGGAGCGTTCGAACCGAAGAGGTAGGAATTGGACAACATCTGTTTCATCATGTCATCACCTTTTCTGATGAGTGAAGATCAAAAAAAGGGCGATCCGCATCGCCCTTCTTTCTCGCCGTTCAGCGCTTGGCCATCGGCGGCACATCGCGCACTGCCGCACCGGTGTAGAGCTGGCGCGGACGACCGATCTTCTGTTCGGGATCGGAAATCATTTCCTTCCACTGGGCGATCCAGCCGACGGTGCGCGCCAGTGCGAAGATGCCGGTGAACAGCTGCGTCGGGATGCCGAGCGCGCGCTGGACGATGCCGGAGTAGAAGTCGACGTTCGGGTAGAGCTTCTTCTCGACGAAGTACGGATCTTCGAGGGCGATCTTTTCGAGTTCCATCGCCAGCTTGAACAGGCGATCGTTTTCGAGGCCG
>CAZWFC010000229.1:0-3628 GCA_964632965.1 uncultured Rhodocyclaceae bacterium | reverse complement strand
CGTGGCCGCCGATGCGGGCGTAGACGGGGCAGTGGTTCATGCAGGCGCCGCAGCGTATGCATTGCAGCGTCGCGCGCAGTTGCGCGTCGTTGTAGGCCTGGGTGCGGCCGTTGTCGAGCAGGATCAGGTGCACCTCGTCCGGGCCGTCCTTCTCGTGCGCCTTGCGCGGGCCGCTGATGAGGTTGAAATAGGTGGTGACGGCCTGCCCGGTCGCCGAGCGCGTCAGCAGCGTGTAGAGCGGCGGCACGTGTTCGAGCTTCTCCACCACCTTCTCGATGCCGGTGATGGCGATATGCACGCGCGGCACGGTGGTGCACATGCGGCCGTTGCCCTCGTTTTCGACCAGGCAGAGCGTGCCGGTCTCGGCGACGGCGAAATTGACGCCGGAGATGCCGATGTCGGCCGTCGCGAACTTGCTGCGCATCACCTGGCGGCCGATGCGGATCAGCTCGTCGACGTTGTCGGTGTAGGCGACGCCGGGCAGCTTCTCGTGGAACAGGTCGGCGATCTGCTGCCTGGTCTTGTGGATCGCCGGCATGACGATGTGCGAAGGGGCTTCGCCGGCCAGCTGGACGATGAACTCGCCCATGTCGGACTCCAGCGCCTCGATGCCGGCGGCTTCCATGGCGTGGTTGAAGCCGACTTCCTCGCTGACCATCGACTTGCCCTTGATGAGCAGGCGCGCGCCGAGCGGCTCGGCGATCTCAAGCATGATGCGGTTGGCATCCTCCGGCGTCTCGGCCCAATGGACGACGATGCCGTTGGCCGTCAGCTTGCGCTCCAGTTGTTCGAGCAGGTCGGGCAGGCGCGACAGGCTGTAGCGGCGTATCGCCTCGCCCTGCAAACGCAGGCGTTCGAAGTCGTCGGCGTCGGGGAACTGGGCGCGGCGCTTGGTCTGGAGGAAGTCCATCGCGCCGCGGAATCCCGAGCGTATGGCCGGGTCGGCGACGGCGCTGTCGCTGCGCTCGGCGAAACCGGCGCCGGGCATGTAGTTGAGCGGGGCGGCTGTCATGATGCGCGTACCAGGACGACGAGTTCCTTGGGCCCGTGGGCGCCGTAGGCCAGGGTCTGCTGGATGTCGGAGGTCTTCGACGGGCCGGAAATCAGCAGTGCGTTGGTCGGCAGGCCGCGGCCCCAGTCCTGGCGGACCATGACGCTTTGCAGCGTGGGTTCGATGGCGGCGGCGTCGAGCAGGACGAAATGGATCGGCGGCACCAGCGACAGCAGGCGCGGCTCGTGTTCGTCGGGCCACAGCACCAGGCTGCCGGTTTCGGCAATCGCGCAGCGCGCGGCGGTGAAGCCGGCGTCGACGTTCTCGAAGAGTTCGGTCTTCCATTCCGCGGCCGGGCGGTCGTAGGCGAGCAGCCGCGGCGTGTCGGCAGCGACGGTCGCCAGACGGTCGCCGTGCGCCGTGCCGCTGCCGACGAGCAGCGTGTTCACCTGCTTTTCGCGGCACAGGCGCAGCAACAGGTCGGGCCAGCCGGCGTCGTCGGTATGGTGGATTTCCGCGTGGGCGGCGCCGATGGCCGCGCAGAAGTCGCCGAGCAGGGTTGCCCGGTCCATGGCCGGCGCGGCGGCGGCGCTCGCCGGCGGCGGCTCCGGAATCACCGGCGCCGCGCGCAGGCGGGCGAGGATGCGCTCGCGGGCGCTCACGGGACTACCCTCCGCGCTGTGCGCTGCGGGATTCGCGCTTGGGGGCGGCCCGGCGCGCTCATGCCTGCTCTCCGGCGGTGCGGCGCAGCAGGAAGCTGGCGATGTGCTCGCCGGGCAGGGTCGGCTGGGCCTTGCCCTCCGCCTTGTCGCGGTACTCGGCGTGGCCGAGGATGTTCATCAGGCAGCCGCAATCGGCGCTGACGACCCGGCTGGCGCCGGTGGCGACCAGCGTGGCGAGCTTCTCTTCCACCATGGCCTGCGAAATCGTCGGATGGCGCACGGAAAAGGTGCCGCCGAAGCCGCAGCATTCGTCTTCGCGCGTCTGCGTGGCGACGCGGACGTTGCCGAGGCCGTCGAGCAGGGCGCGGCTGCTCAGGTGGCTGCCCATCTCGCGGCGCGCATGGCAGGAGGTGTGGAGCACGACGGTGCAGGCTTCGCCTTGGTCGGGACGGCAAAAGCCGATGACGTTGGCGAGGAAGTCGGTCAGCTCGAAGATGCGCCCCGCGAGTTCGCCGGCCCTGGCGGCCAGCACTGGGTCGTCGGCGAAGAGCGGCGGGTAGTGGTGGCGCATCATCGCGGCGCAGGAGCCGGAGGGCACGACGACGGGCCAGGGCTCGGGAAAGATGTCCAGCTGGCGGCGCGCGACGGCGCGCGCTTCGTCTTCGAAGCCGCTGCTGTAAGCCGGCTGGCCGCAGCAGGTCTGGTCGGGCGGGAAATGGACGCGGATGCCTTCGCGTTCGATCAGGCGAATCGCGTCGAGGCCGGCTTCCGGCGCGAACTGGTCCACCAGGCAGGTGGCGAAAAAGTAGATGTCCGTCGGCCGGGTGCCGGCGGCGGCCGGCGCGCTGGCGCGCTGATCGATATTCATCCTGCCTCCATTATAAGATGGTAAAGTGGTATTACCAATTGTTGCTGGGCAATATATTTTTTATCCTTATGTATGTCAAGGAATTTCTATTTGCGGGAACATTCCATGAACGCTAATATTCCATTTGGTAAGACCATGGGTGCCGGGAAGCGGGATCATGACTAAACGACTCGGAGTGCAACGGATTTCGGATGCCGTCGCCGGGGAACTGGAGGCGAGGATACTGGAAGGCTCCCTGAAGCCGGGGGATCGCTTGCCCTCGGAACGGGATCTGGCCGTCGAACTGGGCGTGTCGCGGCCTTCGCTGCGCGAGGCGATCCAGAAGCTGGTCTCCAAGGGCCTGCTGTCCAGCCAGCACGGCGGCGGCACCTTCGTCACCGACAGCCTGGAAGCGCCTTTCGTCGATCCGTGGCAGCAGATGCTGGAAGGCCATCCGGGCCTGCAGGGCGACATGCTCGAATTCCGCCACATGCTCGAAGCCGAGGCGGCGGCGATGGCGGCCCGGCGCGCCACCGATGCCGATCTGGAGCGCATCGAGGCGGCCTTGCGGGCAATGGAGGAAAGCTTCCGGGGCGAGGACCCGCAGGCGCAGGTGGATGCCGATCTGGCCTTCCATCAGGCCATCGCCGAGGCGGCCCACAACGTTTTGTTCGGGCACATGACCTCCAGCCTGTTCCGCGTCATCCAGGGGCATCTGACGCGCAACCTGCAACACCTGCGCACCCTGCCGGAGGAGTGGAAGGAGCTGGCCAGCCAGCACCGCGCCATCTGGCTGGCGATCCGCGACCGCCAGCCGGAAGCGGCCGCCGCCGCCGCCCGGGTGCATATCGATTTCGTGCGCGCGAGCATGCAGGAACACGCGCGCACCCGGGAACGCCACGGCAGCGCGCTGCGGCGCCTCGGCGAGACCGCCTGACTCATTCATCAATCGTCGTCAATCAGCGGCGGCCGGCAGGAAATGCCAACCGCCAGAAGGGGAAGTGCTGTGACAAAAATCCGTAGCCTGCTCGTCGCCAACCGCAGCGAGATCGCCATCCGCGTCATGCGCGCCGCCAGCGAAATGGGCATCCGCACCGTCGGCATCTACGCCAACGAGGACCGCTTCGC
>CAZWFC010000228.1:0-3701 GCA_964632965.1 uncultured Rhodocyclaceae bacterium | reverse complement strand
GGCGGCTGTTTGCGGATGTTCGGCGGCGTCGAGAAGATTCTCGCCGCTGCAACGGAAGGGGTGACCCGGCAGGGTTTCCGCGTCCAGGCCGCCGTGGCGCCGACTCCCCAAGGGGCGTTTTGGCTGGCGCAGGGCGCCGCGCCGGGGGCGCCGGCCGCAATCTGCATCGACGCCGCCATGCTGGCCGCGGCTCTCGATGCGCTGTCGCTGGCGCCGCTCGACCTGCCGGCCGCGACGAAAGAAAAACTCGCCGCCTTCGGCGCGCGCCGTCTCGGCGATGTGCGCCGGCTGCCGCAGGCCGGCCTGGCGCGCCGCATCGGCGCCGCTGCCGTGGCTACGCTGGCCCGCGCCTACGGCGAGTTGCCGGACCCGCGTCCCGACTTCGTGTTTCCCGAACATTTCGCGCAGTCCATCGAATTGCCGGCAGCGGTCGAGAATGCGGGGGCGCTGCTGTTCGCGGCGCGGCGCCTGACGGCCGCCCTCGCCGGCTGGCTGGCGGTGCGACAGGCGGGCATCGCCGCCTGCACGCTGCAATTGGGGCATGGCGACGGCACGACGACGGATGTGGTCCTCGGTTTCACTACGGCGACTCGCGATGCCGGCCGCTTCGAGCGGGTGTTGCGCGAACGCCTCGAACGCCTGAAGCTCGTCGCGCCGGTAGACAGCCTGCGCCTCGCCGCCCGCGCTGTCGAAACGCTGCCGGGCCATAGCGGCAGCTTGTTCGACGGTGCCGATGCGGGCGGCGAAGGCATCGCCATCCTCGTCGAGCGGCTGCGGGCGCGGCTCGGCGAGGCGCGCGTGCATGGGCTGGTCGCCGTCGCCGACCACCGGCCGGAGTGCGCGACGCGACAGGCTGTCCAGGGCAAGGACTGCGCTGTCTCACTCACAGGGCCGCGTCCCTTCTGGCTGCTCGCCAGGCCCGAGGCCATCGCCGAGCGCGCCGGCCGGCCCTGGCGCAACGGCCCGCTGCAACTGCTGGCCGGCCCCGAGCGCATCGAATCCGGCTGGTGGGATGGCGGTGAACGCATGGGCGATGCCCGCCGCGATTATTTCGTCGCCCTGACCGCCGATGCCCGCTGGGCCTGGGTGTTCCGCGAATTGCGTACGCCCGGAGGATGGTTCCTGCATGGCTGGTTTGCCTGAATACGCCGAGCTTCACTGCGTCTCCAACTTCAGCTTCCTGCGCGGCGCCTCGCATCCCGAGGAGCTGGTCGCACGGGCGGCGGAGCTCGGCTACGCGGCGCTGGCGCTGACCGACGAATGCTCGTTCGCCGGCATCGTGCGCGCGCATCTGGCGGCGCAGGCGGCCGGCATCAAGCTCATCGTCGGCACCGAACTCGTCCTCGCCGACGGCCTGCGGCTGGTGCTGCTGGCGCAGAACCGCGCCGGCTACGGCAACCTCGCGGCGCTGGCGACCCTCGGCCGCAACCGCGCCGCGAAAGGCCGCTACCACCTGACGCGCGGCGATCTCGAAGGCTGGGACGGCGGCGGGGTGCCCGATTGTCTCGCGCTCTGGATCGCGCCGGAGCCGGTCGGGGAGACTGCTGTGGCCGATGCGCGCTGGCTCGCCAGCCATTTCGCCGGCCGCGCCTGGCTGGCCGGCGGACGTTTTCTTGCCGCCGACGACGCGGTGCGGCTCGCGCGCCTGCGGACGCTGGCGGCCGAGTACGCGCTGCCGCTGGTGGCGGCGGGCGATGTGCACATGCATGTGCGTGCGCGCCGGCCTTTGCAGGACGTGCTCACCGCCTTGCGGCTGAAGACATCGGTCGATCGGGCCGGCCATGCCTTGTTCCCCAACGGCGAGCGGCATTTGCGCTCGCGTCTGGCGCTCTCACGTCTTTATCCTCCGGAACTGCTCGCCGAAACGCTGGCGGTGGCGGCGCGCTGCGAGTTCTCGCTGGCCGAACTGCGCTATGAGTACCCGGAGGAGGTGGCGCCGCATGGCGAGACGCCGCAGGCCTATCTGCGCGCCGAGGTCGAGCGCGGCCTGCGGCAGCGCTATCCGGATGGCGTTATGGACAAGGTGCGCACCCAGATCGAGCACGAACTGGCGCTGATCGCCGAACTCGGCTACGAAGCCTATTTCCTTACCGTCCATGACATCGTCGCCTTCGCGCGCCGCCAGGGCATTCTTTGCCAGGGGCGCGGTTCGGCGGCGAATTCGGCGGTCTGCTATGCGCTCGGCATCACCGCGGTGGACCCGGCGCGCGCCGCGATGCTGTTCGAGCGCTTCATATCGAGGGAGCGCAACGAACCGCCGGACATCGATGTCGATTTCGAACACCAGCGGCGCGAAGAGGTGATCCAGTACATCTACGCCAAGTACGGCCGCGAACGCGCGGCGCTGGTGGCGACGGTGATTTCCTACCGCAGCCGCTCGGCCTTGCGCGACACGGGGCGGGCGCTCGGCATCGACACCGCCCGCATCGATGCGCTGACGGCCAACCTCGCCTGGTGGGACACGCCCGAGCAGTGGCCGCAGCGTTTCGCCGAGGTCGGCCTTGACGCCGCCAGCCCGCGCGTCAAGAAGTGGCTGGCGCTGGCACAGGCGCTCAAGGGTTTTCCGCGCCATCTGTCGCAGCATGTCGGCGGCTTCGTCATCAGCCGCGGCCGGCTCGACCGGCTGGTGCCGATCGAGAATGCGCGCATGGCCGGCCGCAGCGTGATCCAGTGGGACAAGGACGACATCGACGCGCTCGGCCTGATGAAAGTGGACGTGCTCGCGCTCGGCATGCTCACGGCGATTCGCCATGCGCTCGACTGCATCTCGCAGCGCGGCGGCCGGCCGCTGACGCTGGCCGACATTCCCGCCGAAGACCCGGCGACCTACGCCATGCTCGGCAAGGCCGACAGCATCGGCGTCTTCCAGGTCGAGTCGCGCGCCCAGATGGCCATGCTGCCGCGCCTCAAGCCGCGCCGCTTCTACGATCTGGTGATCGAGGTCGCCATCGTGCGGCCGGGGCCGATCCAAGGCAACATGGTCCATCCCTACCTGCGGCGGCGGCAGGGGCTGGAGCCGGTCAGCTATCCGTCGGCAGCCGTACGCTCCGTGCTCGAACGCACGCTCGGCGTGCCGATTTTCCAGGAACAGGCGATGCAGTTGGCCATCGTCGCCGCCGGCTTCACGCCCGGCGAGGCCGACCAGTTGCGCCGCGCCATGGCAGCTTGGAAGAAGAAGGGCGGTCTGGCGCCGTTCCGCGACAAGCTGCTCGCCGGCATGGCGGCGCGCGGCTACGAAGCACAGTTCGCCGAAGCGCTTTTTCGCCAGATCGAGGGCTTCGGCGAATATGGCTTTCCCGAATCGCATGCCGCCAGTTTTGCGCTGCTGGCCTACGTCTCGGCCTGGCTCAAGTGCCATGAGCCGGCGGCCTTTCTCGTCGGGCTGCTCAATGCCCAGCCGATGGGGTTCTACTCGGCTTCGCAACTGGTGCAGGATGCGCGCCGCCACGGTGTGGAGGTACGCGCGCCGGATGTCGCCGCCAGCGACTGGGAAAGCGTGATCGAGGGCGACGCAGTGCGTCTCGGCCTGCATCGAATCCAGGGGCTGGGCGAGCCGGCGGGGCGGCGCATCGTGGCGGCGCGACGGGCGGCGCCGTTTACCGACGTAGGTGATCTGGCAAGGCGGGCGGAATTGTCCCGCGCCGATCTCGAAGCCCTCGCGGCCGCGGCGGCGCTGGCGGCATTGGCCGGTCATCGCCGCC
>CAZWFC010000227.1:0-3730 GCA_964632965.1 uncultured Rhodocyclaceae bacterium | reverse complement strand
GCCGGCGACGAGGAGGCGATGTACTACGACGCCGACTTCATCCGCGCGCTCGAATACGGCCTGCCGCCCACCGGCGGCTGCGGCATCGGCATCGACCGCCTGGTGATGCTGCTGACCGATGCGCCGGCCATCCGCGACGTGATCCTGTTCCCGCAGATGCGCGCCGAATAAGACGACTCGGCGGGTCATGGCCTATACGCCCATCGTTCCCGCCGCGCCGGCCTACGCCACCCTCGGCACCCCCTGGTCGCCGGTCTACGACGACGTCTACCACTCTGCCGGCGGCGGCCTGGAGCAGGCGCGCCATGTCTTTCTCGGCGGCAACGGTCTGCTCGGCGACGCTGCGCGCTGGCGCGGCCGTAATGACTTCGTCGTCCTCGAAACCGGCTTCGGCCTCGGCCTGAATTTCCTCGCCACCTGGCAGGCCTGGCGCAATGACCCCGAGCGGCCGCGGCGCCTGCATTACGTCGCCGTCGAGAAGCACCCGTTCGAGCGCGACGGCTTGCGCGAACTGCACGGCCACTGGCCGGAACTGGCGGAGCTTTCCGCCGCGCTGACCGACGCCTGGCCGATGCTCGTTCCGGGTCTGCACCGGCTGCATTTCGATGCCGGCGAGGTCACGCTGACGCTGGCCTTCGGCGACGGCGCCGCGTTGTTGCCGCAGCTCCGCCTCGCCGCCGACGCCCTCTACCTCGACGGCTTCACGCCGGCGAAGAATCCCGATCTCTGGTCGGCTCCGGCCTTTGCCGCACTGGCGGAACTCGCCGCGCCCGGCGCCACGCTGGCCTCGTGGACCGTGGCCGAGGAGGTGATGGAACGACTCGCCACCGCCGGCTTCGCGCTCGAAAAACGGCCGGGCTTCGGCACCAAGCGCTACATGCTGGCCGGCCGCAAGCCCGGTGACGCGCCCGCCGCGCGCCATGAGCCGCGGCGCATCGCCGTCATCGGCGCCGGCGCCGCCGGCAGTTCGGCGGCGCAGCGGCTGGCGGCGCGCGGCTACGACGTGACGGTGTTCGAGAGCGCCTCAGCCCCGGCGCAGGGCGCTTCGGGCAACACGGCCGGCGTCTTCCGCCCCCTGCCCGCCATCGACGACAGCCGCCTGGCGCGGCTGCTGCGCGCGAGCTTCCTCTATGGCCGGCGCCATCTGGCGACGCTCGCCGGCGTGCGCCACGACGCTTGCGGCGTGCTGCACATCGCCCGCGACGCCAAGCATGAGGAAACGCAGCGGCGCATCGTCGCCGAACAGGCGCCGCCGCCGGATTTCGTGCGCTTCGTCGAACGCGACGAGGCCAGCGTACTGGCCGGCTGGCCCGTCGCCATGGGCGGCTGGTGGTTCGCCGGCGGCGGCTGGATCAACCCGCCCTCGCTGTGCCGTGCCAACCTCGCCGGCATCGCCGTGCGCTACGACACGCCGGTCGACCGCCTCGCGCGCGGCGCGGGCGGCTGGCAACTGCTCGCCGCCGACGGCACGCCGATCGCGGAGGCCCCGCTCGTCGTGCTGGCCAGCGGCATCGACGCCAAACGCATGATCGAGGGCTTTCCGCTGCGCGTTGGCCGCGGCCAGGTGTCGCACCTGCCCGAGGATGCCGTGCCGCCGTTCAACATCGTCGCCACGCGTCTGGGCTACGTGACGCCGGCCATCGACGGCATCCATTGCGCCGGCGCCACCATGGCGCCGGACGACACGGGAACCGACGAGCGCATCGCCGACCACATCGAGAACCTCGCGCGCCTCGACATGACCCTGCCGGGCTACGGCGCCGGGCTCGATGCCGCGGGCCTGGGCGGGCGCATCGGCTTCCGGCCGATGTCGCCGGACCGCCTGCCCATCGTCGGCGCACTGGAACAGGAAGGGTTGTGGGCGCTCAACGGCTTCGGTGCCCGCGGCCTGGTCTGGGCGGCGCTGTGCGCCGAACTGCTGGCTGCGCAGATTGCCGGGGAACCGCTGCCGGTCGAGGCCGACCTCGTCGCGGCCGTCGCTCCGGGCCGCTTCCGCGAACGCGCGCGGCGCCGGGACCCTACTCGAAATCGCGCGTGACGGAACGGCCGCTGCCGGCGTCGGCGATGTTCGTCGGCAGCAGCCAGGGCGGCCCCATGGTGATCTGGTCGAGGCGGTTCTTGGAAACCAGCAACTCGCTCATCCAGCCTTCGTCCTTGAGCCTGGGGGCGGCCGCCTGCAGGGCATCGGCGACTTCCATCGGCGTCCAGCCCGCCCGGATCATGATCCGCAGCGCCAGGGTGTCGGCCTCGCGCAACTGCTCCGGACGATAGACGCCCTTGAGGATGCTGGAACCGGCGACGGAAGCGGCCGTCGTCGTGGCCGTCATGGCCGTCGTCGCCGGCAGGGTGGCGGCGGCGCCGCGCACGATGTTGGCCACCGGCAGCAGCAGGGTGGCCGCAATGGAAAAGGCGATGTTGGTGGCCGAGTTTTCCTCGTGATGCCGGGCCAGCACATGGCCCATCTCGCGGGCGACGAGGAAGGCCAGCGCCGGTTCCTCGAAGCCGACGGCACGCAGGCCGTCGAAGACGACGATGCTGCCTCCGGCGCTCGACAGGGTGCCCTGCTCGCCCTTCGCCGGTACCTGGACATAAAAATACGGCGCCGGCGTCTTCGCTTCCACGCTCAGATTCCGCGCCGCCTTGGCGAGCCGCGTGCCGAGCTGGCGCACTTCGCGCCGGAAAGCGGCGACGGCTTCGCATTCCTTGCCCTGGCAGGCGGCATCGGACTTCAGCGCCAGCTGCGCCTGCATTTCAATTTCCGAATAGGCGACGCCGATGCCCTGCGGCGCGACGAACTGGGTGCGGCCGTAGTCGGAGGTGGTGACGCACCCCCCCAGCAGCAGGCCCAACGGCAGCAGGAACGGCGTCGCACGCGACAAGCGGCTGTCCTTCACGAAATGAGTCCGTGCAGGATCACCCTGCGGCGGGTGGCTGTCAAGCCGGGTTAGAACCCGGTTCCGGTTCAGAGGTAGCGATCGACCCGGGCCAGCACGCGCTCGCGGCCGAGCACTTCGATGACGGCGTCGATCGCCGGCGACTGCGGCTGGCCGAGCAGCGCCACGCGCAGGGGAATCGCCACCTGCGGCATCTTCATGCCCAGTTCCGTGCAGGTCTCCTTGATGGCGAGACTGAGCGCCGGCTTCTGCCATTCGGCGACCGCCAGGCGTGCGCGCAGGGACTTGAGCGCCGCGCGGGCCGCATCGGTCAGGTGGGCGGTGATCGTCTCCGCCGACGCATGCACGTCGACGACGAAGGCTTCGGCGGCATCGGCCAGCTCGTTGAGATTGGCGACGCGATCCTTGTAGAGGGCGACGACGCGTTCCAGCGCCGGCCCCGTCTCGGGATCGACGCCGCGCCGCGCCAGGCGGCTGGCGGTCTGCGCCGCCAGGCGCGCATCGTCGGCCGCCTTGATGTAATGGGCGTTGAGCCAGTCGAGCTTTTCGGTGTTGAACTGCGCCGCGGAGGCCGTGATGTGGTCGAGATCGAACCACTGCACGAACTGCGCCATGGAGAACACTTCCTCGTCGCCATGGGACCAGCCGAGGCGCGCCAGGTAGTTGAGCAGCGCCTCCGGCAGGTAGCCGCGCTCGTCGTAATCGGTCACGGCCACCGAATTGCGGCGCTTGGAGAGTTTCTGGCCGTCGTCGCCGAGGATCATCGACAGGTGCGCATACAGCGGCACCGTGGCGCCGAGCGCCTTGAGCACGTTGATCTGGCGCGGCGTGTTGTT
>CAZWFC010000226.1:0-3756 GCA_964632965.1 uncultured Rhodocyclaceae bacterium | reverse complement strand
TCGACGGCGTGCGCGCCGAGTATGCCGACGGCTTCGGCCTGGCGCGCGCCTCGAACACCACGCCGGTCGTCGTGCTGCGCTTCGAAGCGGACTCCGCGGCCGCGCTGGCCCGCATCCAGGCCGGCTTCAAGGCCGCCCTCGAAGCCGCCTGGCCAGGGCTGGCGGTCGATTTCTGATGGCCGGCGGAGAAGAAATCTTCATTGGCCGCCAGCCGATCCTGAATCGGGAGCACGAGCTTTTTGCCTACGAACTGCTGTTCCGCAGCGGCAACAAGCAGAATTTCGCCAACGTGCAGGACAACCTGGCGGCCACGGCCAACGTCCTCAACCATGCATTTGCCGAACTCGGCATCGAGCAGGCACTCGGCCCCTACAAGGGCTTCATCAACTGCGACGAAAGCCTGCTACTGTCGGACATCCTCGAAGTGCTGCCGACCGACAAGATCGTGCTGGAGGTCCTCGAAACCGTCGAGCTGACGCCGGAAATCGTCGAACGCTGCCAGGAACTCAAGGCGCGCGGCTTCACTCTCGCGCTCGACGACTTCGTCAACTACGAAGAAAAGTTCAAGCCCCTGCTCGACCTCATCGAGATCGTCAAGGTCGACCTGATGCCGCTCGATTCCGCCGGACTGGCGCGCACCACGCAGGCGCTGAAGCGCTGGCCGACGATCCGGCTGCTGGCCGAGAAGGTCGATTCGCGCGAGCAGGCGAAGTACTGCCACGACCTCGGCTACGACCTGTTCCAGGGCTACTACTTCGCCAAGCCGGCCATCATCGCCGGCAAGAAGCTCGGCCATTCGCAGCTCTCGCTGATCCGCCTGCTGGGGCTGGTGCTCGAAGACGCCGAAACGCCGCAACTCGAAGGCGTGTTCAAGCACGAACCCGGCCTCGCCATGAACCTGATGCGCCTGACCAACTCGGTCGCCACCGGCGTGCGCACCAAGGTCACCTCGCTGCGCCACGCCATCACGGTGCTCGGTCGGCGCCAGTTGCAACGCTGGCTGCAGCTGCTGCTCTACACCAACCCGGCGGGCGGCAACGTCGCCAGCCCGCTGCTGCAACTGGCTGCCACGCGCGGCCGGCTCATGGAACTGCTCGCCGCCAAGGTTCACCCCGGCCAGCGCGAATTCGAGGACCACGCCTTCATGACCGGCATCATGTCGCTGATGCCGACGCTGATGAGCGTGCCGCTGGAAGACATCCTCAAGGGCATCAACATCACCAGCGACATACACGATGCCCTGGAGAAAGGCGAAGGCGAACTCGGCGTGCTGCTGAAGCTTTCACACGCACTGGAAATCGGCGACGGCCCCGCCTGCCACGACCTCGCCGAACAGCTGACCAGCGTCGACCACACGACCATCAATGCCTGCCTGACCCAGGCCCTGACCTGGGCCAGCAACATCGGCAAGGAAAACACGTAGTGTTTCGGCGTAGGCTAATGCCCGCGCAGCGGGCGTTAGGCGAAGCCAAAACACTGAGTTTCGGCGTAGGCTAATGCCCGCGCAGCGGGGCGTTATGCCGAAGCCAAAACACGTAGTGTTTCAGTGCAGGCTAATGCCGGCAGAAGCCGGCGTTAGCTGGAACCAGAATACCTGAGAGGTTCTTCTAGGTCGCCTTCGGCCAGAGGATCATCTGCGTGCAGCGGAACAGTGCAAGCTTTTTCCCCGTCGCCTCGTCGGTGACCACCGCATCCCAGACATGCGTATTGCGGCCCAGATGCTCGGCGCTGGCCTCGCAGGCGATCGCGCCTTCACGCACCGTGCCGAGGAAATTCGACTTCAGTTCGATGGTGGTGAAGGATGCGGCGCCTTGCGGCAGATGGGCGATGGTGCCGTAGCCGCAGGTGGTGTCGGCCAGCGCCACCACGGAAGCCGCATGCATGTAGCCGTTGGGCGCCAGGTGATGCGGCTGCACGGCCATGCGGCCGAACAGCTTGCCCGGCGTCAGGGCGAGCACCTCGATGCCCAGCAGGCCGGGCAGGAAGCCGGTGCCGCGCTCGTTGAGGATCTGCTGCGTGACTTCGGGCCGCAGCCCCTTGCTGTCGCCGCTCACAGCTTCGCCGCGACCCAGTTGTTCACCGCCGCCAGCGCCGCCGCGAGGTTCTCGGGCTGCGTGCCGCCGGCCTGCGCCATGTCGGGCCGTCCGCCGCCCTTGCCGCCGACCTGCTGGGCGACCATGTTGACGAGCTCGCCGGCCTTCACTTTCGCCGTGAGGTCGGCGGTGACGCCGGCGATCAGGCTGACCTTGCCGTCGGCCGTGCTGCCCAGCACGATGGCCGCGCTCTTGAGCCTGTCCTTGAGCTGATCCAGGGTCGTGCGCAACGCGGTCGCGTCGGCGCCGTCGAGTTGCGCGGCGAGCACCTTGATGCCCTTGACGTCGATCGCCTGCGCCGCCAGATCGTCGCCTTGGGAAGCCGCCAGTTTCGCCTTGAGGCGGGCCAGTTCCTTTTCCAGCCCCTTGACGTTGTCGAGGATGCCGACCACGCGCTCGGCGACCTCGTCCGGCTGGCTCTTGAGCAGCGCCGACACGCCCTGCACGCGGCGCTCCTGCGCCTGCACATAACGCAGCGCGTTCCGGCCGGTAATCGCTTCGACGCGCCGCACACCGGCGGCGACGCCGGATTCGGAGAGGATCTTGAACAGGCCGATGTCGCCTGTGCGGCCGATGTGGGTGCCGCCGCACAACTCCTTGGACGAACCGATGGCGACCACGCGCACCTCGTCGCCGTACTTCTCGCCGAAGAGCATCATCGCGCCGGACTTCTGCGCATCCTCGATCGCCATCACGCGCGAATCGGTCGCGGCGTTGGCGAGGATTTCGTCGTTGACGATCTCCTCGACCTCGCGGATTTCCTCCGCCGTCATCGGCGCGGTATGCGCAAAGTCGAAACGCGTCTTGTCGGGATCGACCTGGGAGCCCTTCTGCTGCACATGGGCGCCGAGCACTTCGCGCAAGGCCTTGTGCATCAGGTGCGTGACCGAATGGTTGCGCGCGGTGCCGGCGCGCGCCTGCACATCGACCTTGGCCGTGACGGCGTTGCCGACGGCGAGCGTGCCGGTCTTCACCACGCCGTGGTGACCGAATACCGTCGCCTGGATCTTCTGCGTGTCCTCGACCGCGAAGATGCCCTGCCCCGCCTGCAGCACGCCGCGGTCGCCGACCTGGCCGCCGGACTCGGCGTAGAAAGGCGTGTCGTCGAGCACGATCACGCCGAGGTCGCCCTCGTGCAATTCGTTCACGGCGACGCCGTCCTTGTAGAGCGCCAGCACCTTGCCCTTGTGGTCGAGCGTGTCGTAGCCGTGGAAGGCCGACGCCGGGCCGTCGTAGTCGAGCGCGGCGGCCATCTTGAACTTGCCGGCGGCGCGCGCCTGCTCCTTCTGGTGCGCCATGGCGGCGTCGAAGGCGGCGGTGTCGACGGTCACGCCGTGCTCGCGGCAGACGTCGGCGGTTAGATCGAGCGGAAAGCCGTAGGTGTCGTGCAGCTTGAAGGCCGTCGCGCCGTTGAATATCTTGACGTCGCCCTTCTCCATCGCGGCGAGGTCGGCTTCGAGGGTGGCCATGCCGTGCTCGATGGTGGCGAAGAAACGCTCCTCCTCCTGGCGCAGAATGTCCATCACGCGCTTCTCGTTCGCCGCCAGATCCGGATAGGCGGCGCCCATCTCGGCGACGAGATCGGGCACCATCCTGTGGAAGAAGGCCGCGCGCGCGCCGAGCTTGTAGCCGTGGCGGATGGCGCGGCGGATGATGCGGCGCA
>CAZWFC010000225.1:0-3768 GCA_964632965.1 uncultured Rhodocyclaceae bacterium | reverse complement strand
GGATGGTGGTGCTGATCTCCGGCGTCTCGCTGGCCGGCTACGCCGCGCTGCGCGTCATCGGCAGCGAACACGGCGCGGCGCTGATCGGCTTTTTCGGCGGACTGGTGTCTTCGACGGCGACCACCCTGGTTTTCGCGCGCCACGCGCGCACGCACGACGACCTGGCGCGCACCGCGGCGCTGGTGATCCTGATCGCCAATCTGATGGTCACGCTGCGCCTGGCCTTCGTCTCCAGCGTGGTGTCGCCCGCGCTGATCGGGCCGCTGGCCACGGTGCTCGGCGCCGGCTGCGCGCTCGGCCTGCTGGTCACGCTCTACGGCTGGCGCACGCTCAAGGAACACGGCGCGCTGCCGCTGCCGGAAGTGACCAACCCGACGGAAATCCGCACCGCGCTGACCTTCGGCCTGCTCTACGGCGTGGTGCTGTTCTTCTCGGCCTGGCTGCAGGACATCGCCGGCAGCAAGGGCCTCTACCTCGTCGCGCTGGCCTCCGGGCTCACCGATGTCGACGCCATCGCGCTGTCGACCTTGCGGCTCTACAACCTCGACAAGCTCACCCAGTTCCAGGCCGTCGCCTCCATCGTGCTGGCGGTTCTCGCCAATCTCTCGTTCAAGATCGGGCTGGTGCTCGCCATCGGCGGCAGCGCGCTGGCGAAGCGCACGTTGCCCGGACTGCTGGCCATCGGCCTCGGTCTCGGCGCCGGTCTCGCCGTCCTGCTTTGAATGCGGACGAAATCCGCCTATCCTGAAAACAGGAGGTAGCCATGGACTCGCTGCATGTTCGTCCGCCCGCCGTGGCCGGCATGTTCTATCCGGCCGATGCGCGGGAACTGGCCGGCGAAGTATCGTCGCTGCTGGCGTCGGCAGAAAGGGCCGACCTATTGCCCAAGGCCCTGATCGTGCCGCACGCCGGTTACGTGTATTCCGGTTCGATCGCCGCCAGTGCCTACGCCCTGCTGGCGCCCTTGCGCGAGACCATCCGGCGCGTGGTGTTGTTCGGCCCGACGCATCGCGTGCCGGTGCGGGGGCTGGCCGTGGCCACGACAGAATTCTTCGCCACGCCGCTGGGCGACGTCCCGCTCGACGCGGCGGCTATCCGTCTGGCCCTGCAACTGCCGCAAGTGCAGGCCGGCGACGTCGCCCATGCCCTCGAACATTCGCTCGAAGTGCAACTGCCCTTCCTGCAGGCCATGCTGAACGAGTTCACGCTGGTGCCGTTCGCCGTCGGCGACGCTTCCGGCGCCGATGTCGCGGCAGTGATGGAAGCCCTGTGGGGCGGCGCCGAGACACTGATTCTCGTCAGTTCCGACCTGTCCCACTACCACGCCTACGCCGCCGCCCAGAAGCTCGACCGGCAGACCGCCGACGACATCCTGCAACTGCGGCCGCTCGCGAGCCACGAGCAGGCCTGCGGTGCCACGCCCATCAACGGCCTGATCGCCGCGGCGCGCCACAAGGGCTTGGTGCCGCAACTGCTGGATTTGCGCAATTCCGGCGACACCGCCGGCGACAAGTCGCGCGTCGTCGGCTATGGCGCCTTCGCCTTCACGGCGGACGGCCATGGATGATGCGGCCCTCGGCAGCGCCCTGCTCGCCCGCGCCCGCAACGCCATCGCCGCCGAATTCGGCGAAGCGGCGCTACCCGAGCCGACGCATCCGTTGCTCGGCGAACCCGGCGCCACCTTCGTCACCCTGACGCAGGACGGCAATCTGCGCGGCTGCATCGGCTCGCTCGAAGCCTGGCGCCCGCTCGACGCCGACGTGCGCGCCAACGCCTGCGCCGCAGCCTTCCGCGACCCGCGCTTCCCGCCGCTGGCGCACGACGAACTGCCGCGCACCCGCGTCGAGGTCTCGCTGCTGCAACCGGCGCAGCCGATCGTCTTCGCCGGCGAGGAAGACGCCCTGCGCCAGCTGCGCCCCGGCATAGACGGCGTGATCCTCGAATACGGCCGCCACCGCGGCACCTTCCTGCCCCAGGTCTGGGAAAGCCTGCCGGAACCGCGTCTCTTCCTCGCCCATCTGAAGCAGAAAGCCGGCCTCGCCCCCGGCTTCTGGGCCCCCGACCTCACACTCAGCCGCTACGAGGTGCAGAAATGGAAAGAAGCGCAGAAGAACTGACCGGATCGCCCGCCCGCTGGTGGCACACCCTTGACGACGGCCGCATTCAGTGCGACCTCTGCCCGCGCGACTGCAAGCTGCACGAAGGCCAGCGCGCCGCCTGCTTCGTCCGCGCCAACAAGGGCGGCGCAATGATCCTCACCAGCTACGGCCGCAGCTCCGGCTTCTGCATCGACCCCATCGAGAAGAAGCCGCTCAACCACTTCTATCCTGGATCGAGCATCCTGTCCTTCGGCACCGCCGGCTGCAACCTCGCCTGCAAGTTCTGCCAGAACTGGGACATCTCGAAATCGCGCGAAATGGACCGCCTGCTCGACGCAGCCTCGCCCGCCGCCATCGCCCAGACGGCGGCCCGCCACGGCGCCCAAAGCGTCGCCTTCACCTACAACGACCCGGTGGTCTTCGCCGAATACGCCATGGACACCGCCGACGCCTGCCACGCGCTCGGCATCCAGACCGTGGCCGTCACCGCCGGTTACATGCACCCCGTCCCGGCGCGCGAGTTCTACGGCAAGATGGACGCCGCCAACATCGACCTCAAGGCCTTCACCGACGAGTTCTACTTCAAGCTCTGCGGCGGCCATCTCCAGCCCGTGCTCGACCTTATCGCCCTCGTGCATCACGAAACGAGCTGCTGGGTCGAACTCACCACCCTGGTCATCCCCGGCCACAACGACTCCGACAAGGAACTCGGCGAACTGGCCAAATGGGTGGCCACCGAACTCGGGCCCGACGTACCGCTGCACTTCTCCGCCTTCCACCCCGATTGGAAGCTGCTCGACGCCCCCGCCACGCCCCCGGACACCCTGCGCCGCGCGCGCCAAATCGCCCTCGACGCCGGCCTGCGCTACGTCTACACCGGCAACGTGCACGACCGCGCCGGCGACGCCACGAGCTGCCCGCAATGCGGCACCCTCGTCATCGAGCGCGACTGGTACGAGATCCTGCGCTACGAGCTCGACGACCAGGGCCGCTGCAAGCACTGCGCCGCCGCCCTGCCCGGACGCTACGGCCATTTCGGCACCCCGTTCGGCGCAAGGCGCCAGCCCGTGAGCATCCACAGCGCTTGATGCCTCGCGGCTGCCGCATCCGGATGGCAGTCGCATAAGGTATGCTTGCGGCAAGTTGTCCGGCCCGCCTCTTTCGGTCCGCGCACTTTCGGCTCTGACCGAATCTATTCCCGCTGTAAGGAAGTTTTTCATAATGGACATCCCACGAATATTCAACATCACTGAAAGCGCTCACCGCATCCACAACCCGATCACACCGGAAAAGCTCGCCACTCTCGGTGCGGCGCTGCGTCTGGAGTCAGGGATCCGCGTGCTAGACCTCGGCAGCGGTTCGGGGGAGATGCTGTGCACCTGGGCACGCGATCATGGCGCCATCGGCACCGGCATCGACATGAGCCAGTTGTTCACCGAGCAGGCGAAACTCCGTGCTTTGGAACTTGGCGTTGCCGATCGAGTCAAGTTCATCCATGGCGATGCTGCGGGCTACATCTCTGACGAGAAGGTCGGTGTGGCAGCCTGTGTCGGTGCCACCTGGATCGCCGGGGGAGTCGCCGGAACTATCGAGCTTCTGGCTCGGAGCCTGCGAACCGGAGGGATCATCCTCATCGGCGAGCCCTACTGGCGGCAGTTACCGCCGACGG
>CAZWFC010000224.1:0-3775 GCA_964632965.1 uncultured Rhodocyclaceae bacterium | reverse complement strand
GCGCATTTCGAGATCGAGGTGGTTGGTCGGCTCGTCGAGCAGCAGCAGGTTGGGCCGCCGGCGGATGAGAAGAGCCAGCACCAGCCGCGCCTTCTCGCCGCCCGAGAAGCGCCCGCAGGGAGCGCTGACCATGTCGCCGCGGAAATCGAAACCGCCGAGGTAGTCGCGCAATTCCTGCTCGCGCGTCTGCGGTTCCTGGCGCACCAGATGCTGCAAGGGCGACTCGTCCGGGCGCAGCAATTCGACCTGGTGCTGGGCGAAGTAGCCGATGGCAAGATGGCGGCCTTCGACGCGCGTGCCCGCCAGGGGTTCCAGTTCGTCGACCAGCAGCTTGACCAGCGTCGACTTGCCGGCGCCGTTGCGGCCAAGCAGGCCGAGCCGCGCGCCCGGCCGCAGCGTCAGGGTGACGTGTTCGAGGATGCGGCGCGCGCCGTAGCCGACGGCGGCATCCTCGACGGCCAGCAGCGGATCGGAGAATCCCTCGGGGTCGCAGAAGCGGAAGGTGAACGGCGTATCGACGTGCGCCGCGGCGATCTCCTCCATGCGGTCGAGCGCCTTGAGCCGGCTCTGCGCCTGGCGCGCCTTGGTGGCCTTGGCGCGGAAGCGCTCGACGAAGCGTTCGAGGTGGGCGATCTCGCGCTGCTGCTTCTCGTGCATCGACTGCTGCGCCGCCAGCCGCTCGGCGCGCGTGCGCTCGAAGGCCGAGTAGTTGCCGACGTAGAGCGTCATGCGCCGGTTCTCGATGTGCAGGGTCTGGCCGACCACCGCGTCGAGAAAGTCGCGGTCGTGCGAAATCATCACCAGCGTGCCGGCGTACGAACGCAGCCAGGCCTCCAGCCAGAGCACGGCGTCGAGGTCGAGGTGGTTGGTCGGCTCGTCGAGCAGCAGCAGGTCGGAGCGGCACATCAGGGCGCGGCCGAGGTTGAGCCGCACGCGCCAGCCGCCGGAGAACTCGGCCACCGGGCGCGCAAAATCGGCCGCGGCGAAACCCAGGCCGTGCAGCAGTTCCGCCGCGCGCGCGCGCGCCGCGTAGCCGCCGATTTCGTCGAGCCGGCCGTGCAGCTCGGCGATGCGCAGGCCTTCGTGCGCGGCCTCGGCGGCGGCCAGGGCCTGCTCGACGCTGCGCAACTCGCTGTCGCCGTCGAGCACGAATTCGAGCGCCGCGTCGGGTAGGGCCGGCGTGTCCTGGGCGACATGGGCGACTGTCCAGCGCGCCGGCAGTTCGAGGTCGCCGCGCTCCTGGTGCAGCTCGCCGCGCAGCAGGGCGAGGAAGGACGACTTGCCGCAGCCGTTGGCGCCGACCAGGCCGACTTTCCAGCCGGGATGCAGCTGGAAGGACGCATCGTCGACGAGCGATTGGCCGCTACGGGCAAAGCAGAGGTTGCGGGATAGGATCATGAACGGATAGGATGCGGCGCAAGCCGGATTCTAAAGGAAGCACGCATGCGCATTTTGATGGTGACAGCGATTTTTTGGGCAGGCATCGCCTGCGCCCAGGACGGAGCGCCGCTTTCCGATGCGGAAAAGCAGCAGCTCCAGGAGCGCGCGCAATCCCTGCATGAGAAAGCCGATGCCCTGCGCGCGGAGGCCGAGGAACTCGTCGCCACCGCCAACAAGGCCTGCTGGGAGAAGTTCCTCGTCAATCGCTGCATCGACAACGCGAAGAAAGAGCGCCAGGAGAAGCTCGTCACGGTACGCGCGCTCGAAAAGGAGGCGCGCGACATCGAGCGCAGCCTGCGCAAGCGCAATTTCGCCGAGCATGAGGCGAAAATGGCCGCCGAGGCGCCCCAGCGCGCCGCCGACGCCGCCGCGCAGGCCGAGAAGAACCGCCAGGCGCAGCAGGAGATGATGGAGCGCGTCGAACGCAAGCGCCTTGAAGCCGAGCAGCGCGAAAAGCACTGACGCCTTGGTTTCGCCATGACCCCGGAACGCAACGTCGCCACCTACGGCCAGGTTTTCACGCCCGCCGCCATCGTCGAGCGCATGCTCGGCCTCGTCCGCAACCGCGGCCGCATCCTCGAACCCGCCTGCGGCGACGGCGCCTTCGTCGCGCGCATCCCGCCGCACTACCCGGACGTGGTCGCCATCGAACTCGATGCCGCCCACTGCCCGGAAGGCGCGCTCAACATGGACTTCTTCACCTATCCCGAGAGCGAGAAGTTCGACACCATCATCGGCAACCCGCCCTACGTCAAGGCGCGCGACATCCTGCCGGCGACGCGGCGCCACTTCTCGACGCAACTCCTCGACGGCCACGCCAGCCTGTACCTGCACTTCATCGAGAAGTGCGTGCGCCACCTCAAGCCGGGCGGCGAACTGATCTTCATCACGCCGCGCGACTTCCTCAAGGCGACCGGCGCGGCGCGCCTCAATACCTGGCTCTTCGACCAGGGCACGCTCACCGACTTCGAGGATCTCGGCGATGCCAAGGTCTTCGCCGGCGTGGTGCCCAACTGCGCCATCTGGCGCTTCGAGAAGGGCAACCGCAGCCACCGCCTTGCCGACGGCCGGCGCATGGCCCAGGCCGGCGGCCAGATCATGCTGACGCGCGGCATCTACAGCGTGCCGCTCAACAGCGTCTTCGCCGTCAAGGTCGGCGCGGTGTCGGGCGCCGACGAGATATTCGCCAACGCCGAACTCGGCAACGCCGACTTCGTCTGCTCGAAGACCGCGCAGAGCGGCGAACTGCGGCGCATGATCTTCGACGCCCCGCTGCCCTGGCTGGAACAGTTCAAGGAACGCCTGCTGGCGCGCCGCGTGGCGAAGTTCGACGAGACCAACTGGTGGAAGTGGGGCCGCCGCCATCATGTCTCCGACGGCCCGCGCATCTACGTCAACGGCAAGACGCGCGCCGCGCGGCCGTTCTTTCTCAGCGCCTGCACGAACTACGACGGCGCCGTGCTGGCGCTCTTCCCGCACCGCCGAAATGCCGACACGGAGCGCCTGGCCGCCATGCTCAACGACGTCGACTGGCACGAGCTCGGCTTCGTCTGCGACGGCCGCTTCCTCTTCGCCCAGCGCAGCCTGGAAAACGCCCTCCTGCCCGAGGACTTCGCCGCCTACGAGGTCAGCGGACTCGTCTGACCCAGGCCGCCCCCTGCCGCAAAAGGGGTATCAGGGTCGGTGGTAACATTTGCGCCATGGTTCCCCATCTCACGACCGCCCTCACCGGCCCGTTGCTCGAACTCGAACGGCGCTTCCTCGACAACGACACGGCCATCGAACAGTGGCTGCGCGGCTGGTGGCTCGAACACACGCCGCCGTTCTACGCCTCGGTCGATCTGCGCAATGCCGGCTTCAAGCTGGCGCCGGTCGATACCAACCTGTTCCCCGGCGGCTTCAACAACCTCAATCCGGCCTTCCTGCCGCTGTGCGTGCAGGCGGCGATGACGGCGGTCGAGAAGGTCTGCCCCGAAGCGAAGAACCTGCTGCTGATTCCCGAGAACCACACGCGCAACCAGTTCTACCTGCAGAACGTGGCGCGGCTGGCGAGCATCCTGCACCACACCGGCCTCAACGTGCGCATCGGCTCGCTGTTGCCCGACATCACCGCGCCGACGACGCTCGACCTGCCCGACGGCCAGACGCTGACGCTGGAGCCGGTCAAGCGCCTCGGCCCCGAAGGCCGGCGGCTGGGGCTAGACGGCTTCGACCCCTGCGCCATCCTGCTCAACAACGACCTCTCGGGCGGCGTGCCGGAGATCCTCCGGAACATCGGCGAACAGTTCCTGATCCCGCCGCTGCACGCCGGCTGGCACGTGCGCCGCAAGTCGGG
>CAZWFC010000223.1:0-3808 GCA_964632965.1 uncultured Rhodocyclaceae bacterium | reverse complement strand
AGGTGTCGACGATGATCTTGCGGCCGGTGAGGCCGCAGTCGCCCTGCGGGCCGCCGACGACGAAGCGGCCGGTCGGGTTCACCAGATACTTGATGTCGCCCTTCATCAGTTCCTTCGGCAGCACCGGCTTGATGATTTCCTCGATCACGGCGTCGATGGCGGCCTGCTTCATCTTCGGGCCGTCGGACATTTCCGGCGAATGCTGGGTGGACAGCACCACGGTGTCGATCGCCACGGCCTTGCCGTCGATATAGCGCACGGTGACCTGCGACTTCGCGTCCGGGCGCAGCCAGGGCAGGCGGCCGTCGCGGCGCAGCATGGCCTGGCGCTCGACGAGGCGGTGCGACAGGTAGATCGGCAGCGGCATCAGCGTCGGGGTTTCGTCGCAGGCGTAGCCGAACATCAGGCCCTGGTCGCCGGCGCCCTGGTTGAGGTTGTCGTCGTAGGCCTTGTTCACGCCCTGGGCGATGTCGGGGCTCTGCTTGTCGTAGGCCACCAGCACGGCGCAGCCCTTGTAGTCGATGCCGTACTCGGTGTTGTCGTAGCCGATGCGCTTCAACACGCCGCGCGCGATGCCGATGTAATCGACGTTGGCGGTGGTGGTGATCTCGCCGGCCAGGACGACGAGGCCGGTGTTGCACAGCGTTTCGGCGGCGACGCGCGAATGCTTGTCCTGCGCCAGGATGGCGTCGAGGATGGCGTCGGAAATCTGGTCGGAAACCTTGTCCGGATGGCCTTCGGAAACGGATTCCGAGGTGAAGAAATATTCCTGGGTCATGTTGCGTGCTCCTGTGCTTCCCCGCTACTGGTCTGGCGTGACCGGCTCGGGGGTGGAGCAGGCGACGCTTTAGCAGAATTTGTCGCCGCCGCGTCGCCGCATCGGCCTCCCGCCCTGCAAGTTGTCCTGATTAACTCGGCGGAAGCGGTAATATTAGCGCTTTATCGCCGCACCGGTCAAACCGCCCCGCCATGGGCTTCCTGTTCCGTTTCCTCTCCCTGCTGCCCCTGCCCGTGCTGCACAATCTGGGCGCCGTTCTGGGCTGGCTGGCCTGGCTGCTGTCGCCCACCTACCGCCGCCACCTGCGGACGAACGCCGCCCTCGCCGGTGCCGGCCATGCCGCCATGGCCTCCGTCGCCGAAGCCGGCAAGGGCATCCTCGAATTGCCGAAAATCTGGCTGCGGCCGCACGACGAGGTCGTCGGCCGCGTCGTCAAGGTCAGCGGCTGGGAACTCGTCGAAACCGCCTGGAGCCAGGGGCGCGGCATCCTCTTCCTGACGCCGCACCTCGGCTGCTTCGAGGTCACCGCCCAGTACTACGCCGGGCACCGGCCGATGACCGTGCTCTACCGCCGCCCGAAGCAGCAGTGGCTGGCGCCGCTGATCGAGGACGGCCGCGGCGCCAACCTGCGCCTCGCGCCCGCCGACCTGTCCGGCGTGCGCCGGCTCATCAAGGCGCTGAAGACCGGCGAAGCCGTCGGCATGCTGCCCGACCAGGCACCCGGCGCCGGCGAGGGCATCTGGGCGCCGTTCTTCGGCCAGCCGGCCTACACCATGACGCTGGCGGCGCGCTTGGCCGAAACCGGCGCTACAGTGCTCTTCGCCTATGCCGAGCGCCTGCCCTACGGCGCCGGCTACCACCTCAAGCTGTTCCCGCTCGCGCGGCCGCTGGAGGGGGATCTGCCGGCCCGCGTCGCGCAGATCAACGGCGAACTGGAGCAACTGATCCGGCACTGCCCCGAGCAATACCTGTGGGGCTACAACCGCTACAAGATTCCCGCCGGAGCGCCGGCGCCGCAATGACGAGGGTCGCGCTCGCCCTGATGTGGCTGTGCCACTGGCTGCCGCTGCCCGTGCTGGCCGCGCTCGGGCGCGCGTTCGGCCGCTTGCTGTACATCTTCGGCCGCAGCCGGCGCCATGTCGCGCTGACCAACCTGCGCCTGTGCTTTCCACAAATGCCGCCCGCCGAACGGGTTGCCCTGGCGCGTCGTCATTTCGCAGCCTTCGGCCGCAGCTTCCTCGAACGCGGCCTGCTCTGGTGGGCGGGCGAGGCGCGCATCCGCCGCATTGTGCGCATCGAGGGCCGCGAACATCTCGACGCCGTGCGCGACAAGCCCGCGATCCTGCTGGTGCCGCACTTCGTCGGCCTCGACATGGGCTGGACGCGCCTGACGCTCGAACTCGGCATGGTCAGCATCTATGCCAACCAGAAGAACCTGCTGTTCAATGCCGCGCTCTACGAGGGCCGCATGCGCTTCGGCGATTCGCTGCTGCTCTCGCGCCAGGAGGGAACGCGGAAAGCCATCAAGGCGATGAAGGACGGCAAGCCCTTCTACTACCTGCCCGACATGGACTACGGCCAGCGCGACACCATCTTCGTCCCCTTCTTCGGCTTCCCGGCGGCGACCATCACCGGCCTCTCGCGGCTGGCGCGCCTGGGCGGCGCCGTGGTCGTGCCGGTCGTCACGCGCATGGAGGACGGCGGCTACGTCGTGCAGATCGGCGCGCCGTGGACGGACTACCCCGGCGCCGGCATCGAGGCCGACACGCGGCGCATGAACGCCTTCGTCGAGGCCGCGGTGCTGACCATGCCGGAACAGTATTTCTGGCTGCACAAGCGCTTCAAGACCCGGCCAACAGGCGAAAAAGGGGTTTATTGAGCCGCCTATTCGGCCACCGGGGCGGCCGCGCTCAAGTATGATTCCCCGATGTCCGCCAATCCCGCTCCCGAAGAAATTCGCACCATCCTGCGCAACGCGCGCACCGTCGCCGTCGTCGGCTTCTCGCCGAAGATGGACCGCCCCAGCTATCGCATTGCCCGCGCCCTGCAGGACTTCGGCTACCGCATCATCCCGGTGCGCCCGGCGTTGGCCGAAGGCCTCGGCGAAACGGCCTACGCCAGCCTGCGCGACCTGCCCGGCGCCCCCGACATCGTCGACGTCTTTCGCGCCGCGGACGCCGTCGAGGCCATCGTCGATGATTGCATCGCCATCGGCGCCAGGCACCTCTGGCTGCAGGAGGGTGTCGTCAACGAAGCCGCCGCCGCGCGCGCCCGGGCCGCCGGCATCACGGTGGTGATGGACCGCTGCATCTGGAAAGACTACCGGGCCTTGCTGGGATGAAAATCAAGTTCACCAAAATGCACGGCCTCGGCAACGACTTCGTCGTGCTCGACGCCATCACGCAGGCCTTCGTGCCGAACGCGGCGCAAGTGCGCTTCCTCGCCGACCGCCATTTCGGCGTCGGCTGCGACCAGCTGCTGGTGGTCGAAAAGCCGCAGCGGCCCGATGCCGACTTCCGCTACCGCATCTTCAACGCCGACGGCGGCGAAGTCGAGCAGTGCGGCAATGGCGCGCGCTGCTTCGTGCGCTTCGTCCACGAGCGCGGCCTCACCGCCAAACGCGAGATTCGCGTCGAAACCCGCTGCGGCCTGATCGCGCCGCGGCTGGAGGACAACGGCGAGGTCAGCGTCGACATGGGCGTGCCGCGCTTCCTGCCCGCCGAAATCCCCTTCGTCGGCGACGTCGATGCGCCCGTCCATCAGCTCGAAATCGCCGGGCGCTTCATCGACATCAGCCTCGTGTCGATGGGCAATCCGCACGCCGTGCAGCTGGTCGAGGACGTCGACACCGCGCCCGTGGCGAGCGACGGCCCGCGCATCGAATCCCATCCGCGCTTCCCGCAGCGCGTCAACGCCGGCTTCATGCAAGTGACCGGCCGCCATGCCATCCGCCTGCGTGTGTTCGAGCGCGGCACCGGCGAAACGCTGGCCTGCGGCACCGGCGCCTGCGCCGCCGTCGTCGCCGGCATC
>CAZWFC010000222.1:0-3831 GCA_964632965.1 uncultured Rhodocyclaceae bacterium | reverse complement strand
GCTCTGGATCGTCGGCCATTCGCTGGCGGTATGGGGTGCGCGTGTCGATCCGCAGTTCATGGCCGTGTTCGCCCGGCACATCAAGCACCGCCCACTGCTGGACGTGTGAGGGGACGCCGCCATGCTGAACCTTGCCGAATACCGCCAGCGGCCCGCGCTGCTGGCCGACTGGCTGCCCTGGGCCGGGCTGGTCGCGTCGGGTGTCGTCTTGAACAAGGACGGCAGTTTCCAGCGCACGGTGCGGTTTCGCGGGCCTGACCTCGACAGCGCCACGCAAGGCGAGCTGATCGCCACGTCGGCACGCTTGAACAACGCACTGCGCCGGCTGGATTCGGGCTGGGCGCTGTTCATCGAAGCCGAGCGCCGCGCCGCCGCCGACTACCCGCACTCCGAGTTTCCCGAGGCGCTGTCGTGGCTGGTGAACGAGGAACGCCGTGCAGCGTTCGAGGAATCGGGCAACCATTTCGAGAGCGGCTACCATCTGACGCTGGTGTACCAGCCGCCCGAGGAATCCCGCGCCCGCGCGGCGGGCATGTTGTATGAGAACCGTCCCACCGAAGGCGTGGACTGGCGCGAGCGCCTGACCGCCTTCATGGCGGAGACCGAACGGGTCTTAGACCTGCTCGATGGCGTGATGCCGGAGATCGCCTGGCTGGATGACAGCCAGACACTGACCTATCTGCATTCGACCATTTCGACGCGGCGCTATCGCGTGGCCGTGCCCGAGGTGCCGTTCCACATCGACGCACTGCTGGCGGATTCTGCCCTTGTTGGCGGGCTGGCCCCGATGCTGGGCGACCAGCACCTGCGCGTGGCGACGGTGCGGGGCTTCCCGACCTCGACCTGGCCGGGGATTCTGGACGACCTCAACCGCCTGGGATTTGCGTATCGCTGGAGTACGCGCTTCCTGTGCCTGGACAAATCCGAGGCGGAAAAAGAACTCGCTCGCCTGCGCCGCCAGTGGTTTGCCAAGCGCAAAAACGTCATCGCGCTGCTACGCGAAACGATCTTTCAACAAGAAAGCCCGCTGGTCGATACCGACGCCAGCAACAAGGCTGCCGACGCGGATGCGGCCTTGCAAGAGCTGGGCAGCGATCAAGTCGCCTTCGGCTATCTGACGGCGACCGTCACCGTCATGGACGCGGACGCCGGCGCAGCCGACGAGAAGCTGCGCATGGTGGAGCGTGTCATCCAAGGGCGCGGCTTCGTCACGATCCCCGAAACGCTCAATGCCGTGGATGCGTGGCTGTCGTCCATTCCGGGCAACGCCTACGCCAATGTTCGCCAGCCCATCGTCTCGACGCTGAACCTGGCGCACCTGATGCCGGTGTCGGCGGTATGGGCCGGGCCGGAGAAGAACGACCACCTCGAAGGCCCGCCGCTGATCGTCACGCGCACCGATGGCGCGACGCCGTTCCGGCTGGTGACGCACATCGGCGACGTGGGCCACACGCTGGTCGCCGGCCCGACCGGCATGGGCAAGTCGGTGTTGCTTGCCACGCTGGCGATGCAGTTCCGCCGCTATCGCGGCTCGCGCATCTTCGCCTTCGACATGGGGCGCTCGATGCGCGCCACGATCCTCGGGCTGGGAGGCGAGCACTACGACCTGGGCACGGATGGCGAAATCGCCTTCCAGCCGCTTGCCCGTATCGACCGCGAAGGCTACCGCACCTGGGCGGCCGAATGGATCGAAGGCCGCTTACTACACGAAGGCGTAGCAGTTGGCCCCGACGAGAAGGCCGCCATCTGGTCGGCACTCGGCAGCCTCGCCGGTGCGCCGGTGGAGCAGCGCACGATGACCGGGCTGTCCGTCCTCTTGCAGTCCAACGCGTTGCGCCAGGCGCTCGCGCCCTATGTGCTCGGCGGTGCTCACGGCAAGCTGCTGGACGCCGACCACGACCGGCTGGGCATGGCCGACGTGCAGTGCTTCGAGATGGAGGAGCTGATGCACAGCAAGGCCGCCGTCATGGCCGTGCTGCATTACCTCTTTGCGCGTTTCGATGAACGCTTCGACGGTGCGCCCACGCTGCTGATCCTCGACGAAGCGTGGCTGTTCCTCGATGACCCGGTGTTTGCCGCGCGCATCCGTCAATGGCTCAAGACGCTGCGCAAAAAGAACGTCAGCGTCATCTTCGCCACGCAGTCGCTGGCCGACATCAAGGATTCGAGCATCGCGCCCGCGATCATCGAAAGCTGCGCGAGCCGCATCTTCCTGCCGAACCCGCAGGCGACCGAGCCGCAGATTCGCACGATCTACCAGGGCTTCGGCCTCAACAGCCGCCAGATCGAAATCGTCGCCACCGCGCAGCCCAAGCGCGACTACTACTACCAATCCCGCCTCGGCAACCACCTGTTCGACCTCGACCTGGGGCCGGCGACGCTGGCCTTCGCGGGCGCATCCACGCCGCAAGACCAGCGCGACATGGATGCGGTGCTCGCCGTAGTCGATGCCAGCTCCGCAGCGTCTTCCCCGTTCGCAGCCGCTTGGCTGCGCCATCGCGGCCTCGATTGGGCGGCCGATCTGTTGCCCTCGTTCCCCGGCCTCGCGCCGGGCTCCCTCCGTACCGCCAACCACCCACAGGAGAACCAGCCATGAAACTGCATACCCCAAAGCTCGCCGCACTGACCGTCGTTTGCTTGCTCGCCTTCGGCATCGCGCAGCCCGCGCACGCGCTGTTCGGCGTCGGCGACATCGTGCTCGACCCGACCAATCTGGTGCAGAACACGCTGACCGCCGTTCGCACGCTGGAGCAGATCAACAACCAGATCCGCCAGCTCCAGAACGAAGTGCAGATGCTCATCAACCAGGCGCGCAACCTGGCCAGCCTGCCGTCCAGCGTGGTGGGCCAGTTGCGCGCGAACCTGGCGACCACCCAGCGGCTGATCGCGCAAGCCAAGGGCTTGGCCTACGACGTGACGAGCATCGACCGCGAGTTCGCCCGCCTGTATCCCGAGAAGTACGCCGCCACGGTGAGCGGCAATCAGATGTACCTCGATGCGCAGGAGCGTTGGAAGAACACGCTCAACGGCTTGCAGACCACCATGCAGATGCAAGCCCAGGCGTCGCAGAACCTGAGCGACGACGAAAGCGTGCTGGCCGACCTCGTGGGCAAGAGCCAGTCGGCCGAGGGCGCGTTGCAGGCAATGCAGGCCATGAACCAGTTGCTCGCCTTACAGGCCAAGCAGTCGATCCAGTCGCAGCGGCTACAGATCACGCAAGACCGCGCGGCCTCGCTGGAGCTGGCGCGGCAGGCGGCGGCGGCCGAGCGCTCCCGCGAAGTGCGGCGGCGCTTTCTCGGGGAAGGCACGCCGTACACGCCGCAGTCCGTCAACTTCTACCGCGACTGACGGGAGGCCGACATGCGATGCGTCCTCGTCCTTGGTGCCGTGCTGCTGGCCGCCTGCGGCGAGCAGCCGGCCGACAACCTCGCCAATGCCCTGGCCGCCGATCCCGCGCGGCTCAAGGCATTGCGCGTGCAATGCGCGGCCGACCGGCTGGCCACGGGCGAGGACGCTTGCCGCGCCGCCGCCGAAGCCTTCCGGCGGCGCTTCTTTTCCGGCGAGGCCGGGCCGGATGAATACCGGACGCTGGCCGACCTGCCGCCGATCCCGCCCAGCTTCGAGGAACCGGAGGGCGCGCGATGAATGACGTGACCATCATTGACCAGTTCCTCAACACCTTCGCTACCTACATCGACTCGGGTTTCGGTCTGCTGCGCGGCGAAGTGGCATTCCTCTCGGCCACGCTGATCGTGATCGACATGACGATCGCCGGCCTGTATTGGGCCATGAGCCACGCCACCGGCCAGGGCGATGACGTGATCGCCAAGC
>CAZWFC010000221.1:0-3841 GCA_964632965.1 uncultured Rhodocyclaceae bacterium | reverse complement strand
CGATGGCGGAAGGCAACGCCACCAGCATCGCGGCAAGACCGCCCCAGAAATCACCCGCTTCAAGCTTCGGCAGCTTCATGGCCTGCGCTCCCTGATATTTATTCGGCTACCTTATACCTGCGCCCCGCGGATGCCAAGCTGGCGAGCTTCTGTACCGAAGAGCCGCTAATCGGCGTTCCGCGACCCGAGGTTGTTCGGCGGCGGGTACGCGACGTGTGGATTCGCAAACCGACCGGAAATTCAAAAAGCATTGCCGACGGGTTGCGGGATTGGTAGTCTGCCGTCATTCGCCGTCGCGCCGGATATTTTGATATGGATACTCCGCCCTGCCTGATACCTGGACAGAAGTGGCTAATCGTGGCAATACCGTCATGGCGGATACTTCACCATTGGGAGCAACGATGTCTCTACTTAACGAGGAAGCTCGTAAGTTTGTCGGCAAACACGTCGGCGCATTTCTGATTGCCGGCGCAGCCGTAATTACACCGCTCTTGGGAGGCTACGCTTATCTTGTATCCGAATTCAAATCCCTCAATGCCGACCGCGTATCGTTTGAACGTGAGCGCGCAACTACCCAAGTAGAAATCGCGCGCGCCAAGCTTGAAGTCGAAAAACTTCAAGCACAACTGGCGGTAGCTACTGAAAGCTCGAAACAGCTTCTTCAAGAAGTCGTCGTGCGTCAGCAGCAAACGACTACCGAGCGTAGTCAGCTAAACGACGCTTGGCGCAATATTGAGCTATGGCGTCAAAAACTAAATCCAGAGCAAGAATTCAAAACCCTGGTCGATGAATACACCGCATTGGGAGTAGACCTGGATCATTGTGCGGCGCAGGGAGAACGCGAAAAGCACCAGCGCGCGCGAATACTTACTCAACGAATTATGTACGCGGCGGTTCAAACTAATATTGCTGCCAATATCCAGTTCGCAAGACGCATTCAACCGTCATCGTCGCAGCTATTCGAGTGCAGCCGCAATTCTCCCTAACACTATCATCCGAGGCGGCCTTCGCAATAAAGCCGCGTCGCGCTCCTGACCTTGAACGTTCAGTCGCATCAACTCGCATCACGGAAAACACATGAGCGCATCAACCGCCGCCTACGTCGTCGGCCACATCACCGTCAAGGATGCCGGCAAATGGGCCGAGTACCGCAGCCGCGTGCCGGCCACGCTGGCGCCGTGGGGCGCGGAACTGGTGTTCCGGGGCCGGCTCGCTTCGGTTCTGGCGGGAAAACATGCACACGCCGACACCGTCGTCATCCGCTTTCCCGATAAGCAGTCGGTCGACGCCTGGTACGCGTCGCCCGGCTACCAGGCCCTGATTCCGCTGCGGACCGAGGCTGCCGAACTGGACCTGATCTGCTTCGAGGCATAGCCGGCCAAACCCCGCGATATGGTTCTCTGGTGGTGGCGCTCCGGCTGCCCGACGCCGGGGTGGGGTGGTCGCGGCCGAGGATTTTGGCGCTTCTCAGCCGCATGACGAGGTCGCGACCACCCCGCCCCGGCGCGCTCCGTACTGCAATCCCTGGAGTCCGCGACTGACTCAAGCCGCCAGCTTTGCGCTGGCCAACCGATTCAGGCTGACGCCCTGCTCGGTCGCCTGCATGGCCAGAGCGCGATGGACTTCCGGCGGGATGCGCACGCGAAATTCGCCGCTGTAATGTCTTTCCGCCAGCGGTGCCGGAACAGCCTCGCCCGAAGTTTTCAGATCGGCCACCACCGCGGAAACGGTCTGCCGGATTCCCTTCAGGGCGGCTTCCGGCGTGCGCGCCAGCCACGACAGCGACGGGAATTCGGCGCACAGGCCGACATGCTCGCCATCCTCGGGCGACCAGGTGACGCGATAGGTATAGTGATCAACGTTCATTGCGCATGCCCTCCAGCTTGTCGATTGCCAGCAGCACCTGCCGAACCTGATACGCCTTGGCCTTGCCTTTGTCGTCCTGGATGTTGATCCGGGGATCGCCGGCCCAAGGCGTCTTGAAGATGGCGTGACTGGTGCCTGATTGGCGCGGCTTCCCGAAATACTCTTCGCACAATTTCTTGAGGTCGCCGAACCGGACACTGGCCGGTTCACGCCGCATTTGGTCGATGATTTTCGCCGAAGACGCCATGGACTTATGGTACCAATATTGACACCACTATTCAATCCAGCTCTTTTACCGATCAGTCACGGATTCCGGCCATCTTTCTTCTTCGCCCGCGGATGCGCGGCGTCGTAGACCTTGGCGAGGTGCTGGAAATCCAGGTGGGTGTAAATCTGCGTCGTGCCGATGTTGGCGTGGCCGAGCATTTCCTGCACGGCGCGCAGGTCGCCGCTGGATTGCAGGACATGCGAGGCGAACGAGTGGCGCAGCATGTGCGGATGGACATGCACCGCGCAGCCGTGGCGCAACGCCCATTGCTTGAGGCGGAGTTCGATGGAACGCGGCGTCAGCCGCCCGCCGCGCTGGCTGACGAACAGCGCCGGCTCGTCGGGCCCGGCCAGCGCCGCACGCTCGGCGAGCCAGGTGCGAACGGCGGCGAGGCCCTTTTCGCCGACGGGCACGATGCGCGTCTTGTCGCGCTTGCCGGTGACGGTGACTTCGCCGTTGTCGAGATCGAGGCCGCCGCGCACGTCGAGGCCGGCCAGTTCGGACAGGCGCAGGCCCGAGGAGTAGAACAGTTCGAACATGGCGATGTCGCGCTTTTCCAGCGCGGTGTCGGCGGGGGCGTCGAGCAGGGCCATGGTCTGGCCGACGGAGAGCGCCTTGGGCAGCCGCTTCGGCTGCTTGGGCGCGCGCAGGCCGTCGCAGGGGTTGCGAACGATTTCGCCGCGCCGGGCGAGCCAGCGGTACCACGCGCGCCAGGCCGAGAGCGTGCGCGCCAGCGAGCGCGGGGCGAGGCCGCGGCCATGCAGCTGCATGGCCTGGCGGCGCAGCTGGAAGGCTTGCAGGGTGAGCGGGTCGGCGTCGCCGGCGAGTTCCAGCAGGGTTTCGAGATCGTGGCGGTAGGCGGCGAGCGTGTGTTCGCTGGCGCGGCGCTGGTGCGCCAGTTCGGCGAGGAAACGCTCGACCGACTCCCGCGCCGTGGCCGACATCATTATTTCGAGCGCAGCGAGCTGGTCGGTCGCCTCCCCCGCGAGGGGGAGGGTGGGAGGGGGCGGGCCTTCATGCGCGCAACGCGCGAGGAGCTGGCGGTCTACGCCAGTTCCTCGCGCGTGCGCACCAGCGCCGCGGAGGCCATCTCGGCAATCTGTTCGAGATAGAGCGTACCCATGCCGGGATAGAAGCGCTGCGGCTCTTCGCTGCCGAAGGCGATGAGGCCGAAGGTCATGACGCCCTGGCGCAACGACAGCAAGGCCAGCGAGCGTACATGGGCGCCGCCTTCGCCGAACCAGGCCATGACGTCGGGACCGGCGCCGGGGCCGCAGTAGGGATGTTCGAGGTTCTCGGCAAAGGCGCGCGCCTCGGCGCTGACGGGATCGAATTCGATCAGGTCGCCCTTGCCGGCGGCGCCCCAGAGGCGCAGGGCGACGTGTGGCACGGCGAAGGATTCGCCCAGGTGCGAGTAGAGCGCATGCAGCACGGCGGCATTGTCGTTGGCGGCCAGCAGCGCCACACCGAGGCGATGCACCTTGGTTGCTATGGCGTCGTTCTCTTCGCCGACGCCGATCAGTTCGGCAAGCTTGGCTTCGAGCTGCTTGACCTTGTCGCGCAATGCGCCCATCTGCCGCTCGGTGATGGAAATGGCGTTGCCGCCGTGCGGATTGGGAATCGCGATCTGGGTCAGCAGTTCGGCGTACTGGTCGAAAAACTCGGGATGGTCTTTCAGGTAGCGGGCGACCTCGTTTGCGTCCATGG
>CAZWFC010000220.1:0-3844 GCA_964632965.1 uncultured Rhodocyclaceae bacterium | reverse complement strand
TCGTCGAAGGTCGAGGCGACGCCCTCGCCCTTCACCGTGCGGCTCATTTCCGTCACTTCCTCGGGGCGCTCGTCGATCAGCAGCACGATCAGCACAACGTCGGGGTGATTGGTGGTGATGGCGTGGGCGATGTGCTGCATCATCACCGTCTTGCCCGACTTCGGGCTGGAGACCAGCAGGCCGCGCTGGCCCTTGCCGATCGGGGCGATGATGTCGATGACGCGGCTGGTGGTGTTCTCCTCGGCGCGGATTTCGCGCTCCAGCCGCAGGTGTTCGGTCGGATGCAGCGGCGTCAGGTTCTCGAACAGGATCTTGTTCTTGCAGTTCTCGGGCGATTCGCCGTTGACCTTGTCGAGCTTGACCAGCGCGAAGTAGCGCTCGCCTTCCTTGGGAGTGCGGATCTCGCCTTCGACGGTGTCGCCGGTGCGCAGGTTGAAGCGGCGGATCTGCGAGGGCGAGACGTAGATGTCGTCGGTGCCGGCGAGATACGAGATATCGGGCGAGCGCAGGAAGCCGAAGCCGTCGGGCAACACTTCCATCACGCCGTCGCCGAAGATCGACTCGCCTTTTTTGGCCTGGTTCTTGAGCAGGGCGAAGATCAGTTCCTGCTTACGCAGGCGGTTGGCGGCTTCGATGCCATCCGCGTTGGCCATGTCGAGCAACTGGCTGACGTGATGGGCTTTGAGCTCCGATAAATGCATGAGGGGAGACCTGCGAGGTAACGCGGACGTGGAGCGGTCCGGGAGATTGAAAAAACTGGGAATTGGTTCTTGGCCGCCGGAGGAACCGGCGTCGGCCTGAAGCCCGTGGGCGGGTTTCGATCTTTCTTCTACGGGATGCTCAACCGCAGGACTTCAGGCGGGACTTTATCGGGATCAGAGATTGCTGTCAATGAAGGCGGTGAGTTGGGATTTCGACAGGGCGCCGACCTTGGTGGCCTCGACGTTGCCGCCCTTGAACAGGATCAGCGTCGGGATGCCGCGGATGCCGTATTCGCCCGGCGTCTTCGGGTTGTCGTCGATGTTCAGCTTGGCGACCTTGAGCTTGCCGGCGTATTCCTTGCCGACTTCTTCGAGGATGGGAGCGATCATCTTGCAGGGGCCGCACCATTCGGCCCAGTAATCGACCAGGACGGGGACGGGGGATTCGAGCACCTCGCTCTTGAAGCTGGCGTCGGTGACGTGAAGGATGTGTTCGCTCATGGACTCCTCTTGCTTGTTCTGGATTGGGGACGAGGCTGCCGGTCGGGCAGGATTGCGGAGATGGGATGGGTTGCGTCCGGGAGGAATGCTAGCAAAAAAACCGCTCCGGTTGGAAATGTCGGTAATCGGCGCAATTCGCCTGCCGGCAACAGCCCACCAAGAACGGATCGCGGCATATACTCGCCGTATCGAATTCGATAGGGGGTGGCGATGGCCTACGTCGTGACCGAGAACTGCATCAAGTGCAAATTTACCGACTGTGTCGATGTCTGCCCGGTCGATTGCTTTCGCGAGGGGCCGAATTTCCTCGTCATCGACCCCGACGAATGCATCGATTGCACACTTTGCGTACCGGAGTGCCCGGCGGAGGCGATTTTCGCCGAGGACGACGTGCCGGAGGATCAGAAGTCCTTCATTGCCCTCAATGCCGAGCTCGCCAAGACCTGGCCGCCGATCATCGAGCGCAAGGATGCCTTGCCGGATGCCGACGAATGGAACCGCAAGCCGGACAAGACGAAGCTGCTCGAACGCTAGTCCCCCAAGGTGGGAGACCGAAGGTCGGGCCCCCCCGAAGAGGCGGGGACTTCCTTCGGGGCGTGCCCGCCCTTGACTCTGGGGTACCGAAGCGCCGCGCGGCCGTGCTTCCTCTGCGGCGGCCGTTGGCATAATATTTGGACGCGGGTGGCTGAACCCGGTCAGGAGATCATCAAAATGCAAGTCAGGGAAATTCTCGCCGTCAAAGGCACCGTCCTCTACACGATCGCGCCGGACAAATCGCTGGCGGACGCCGTCGCCATCATGACCGAGCAGGATGTCGGTTCGCTCGTCTGCTTCAGCGCCGGCCGCATGGTGGGCATGCTCACCTTTCGCGAAGTGCTGAAGGCGGTACATACGCACGGCGCAGCCTGGCTGACGGCGAAAATCGCCGACGTCATGGTCAGCGATCCGCGCACCGGCGACCCGGTCATGGAAGTCGACGATCTGCGCCGCCTGATGGTCGAGCAGCATATGCGCTACCTGCCTGTCATGGATGGCGACACCCTGCTGGGCGTGATTTCCTTCCACGACGTGGCCAAGGCCGTGCTGGAGGAGCAAAGTTTCGAGAATCGCATGCTCAAGGCCTATATCCGCGACTGGCCCGAAGGCGAGGAGAAGCGTCCGGATTGACCTGCCGGCGCATCGCTGCCGTGGCCCGGACGACGGCATATGGCGATGCAGGAGGAGGCGCATGGACAGGGTCTGGCTGAAAAGCTATCCGGCGGGCGTTCCGGCCGAGATCGACGTCGGCGAATTCGCTTCCATCGGCGAGCTATTCGAAAAGAGCGTGGCGGCGTTCGCCGCCAAGGATGCCTATGTCAACATGGGCAAGGCCGTTTCCTACGCTGAACTCGACCGCCTGGCGCGTGATTTCGCCGCCTATTGCCAGTCCGTCCTGGGGTTGCCGAAGGGCGCGCGCATCGCCCTGATGATGCCCAACGTCCTGCAATACCCGATCGCCATGTTCGGGGCGCTGCGGGCCGGCTACACGGTGGTCAGCTGCAACCCGCTCTACACCGCGCGCGAACTCGAACACCAGTTGCGGGATTCGGGTGCCGAGGCCATCGTCATCGTCGAGAATTTCGCCCACGTCCTGCAGGACGTGATCGGCAGGACGCAGATCAAGCACGTGATCGTCACAGGCTTGGGCGACCTGCTCGATTTCCCGAAGCGGACGCTGGTGAATTTCGTCGTCCGGCATGTCAGGAAACTGGTGCCGGCCTGGGACATCCCGCAGGCCGTGCCCTTCCGCGACGCGCTCGCGCAGGGGGCCGGCGCCGGCTTCGCGCCGGTGGCCGTCGGCCACGAGGACATCGCCTACCTGCAATACACGGGTGGCACGACGGGACTCTCCAAGGGGGCGATGCTGACCCACCGCAACATCATCGCCAACCTGCAACAGGCCCACGCCTGGATCCGCCCGGTGGTGAAGGAGGGCGAGGAGTTCATCGTCACCGCCTTGCCGCTGTATCACATCTTCGCGCTGACGGCGAACTGCCTGACCTTCTTCAAGATCGGCGCGACCAACCTGCTCATCACCAATCCGCGCGACATTCCCGGCTTCGTCAAGGAACTCGGTAAGTACCGGTTTTCAGTCATCACCGGCGTCAACACGCTCTTCAACGCGCTGCTGCACGACCCGGATTTCGCCCGGCTCGATTTTTCCCGGCTGCACGTCACGCTCGGCGGCGGCATGGCGGTGCAGAAAAGCGTGGCCGACGAGTGGCAGGAGGTCACCGGAACGCCGCTGATCGAAGCCTACGGACTCACCGAGACGTCGCCCGCGGTGACGATCAATCCGCTCGACCTCGCCCGCTACAACGGCTCCATCGGCTTGCCGATTTCCTCGACCGACGTGGCGATCCGCGGCGACGACGGTCGCGATGTCCCGCTCGGCCAGGCCGGCGAATTGTGCGTGCGCGGCCCCCAGGTCATGACCGGCTACTGGAGCCGGCCCGAGGAGACCGCGAACGTGTTTCTGGCCGACGGCTTCATGCGCACCGGCGACATCGCCGTCATGGACGAGAAGGGCTTCGTGCGCATCGTCGACCGCAAGAAGGACATGATCCTGGTGTCGGGCTTCAACGTCTATCCGAACGAGGTCG
>CAZWFC010000219.1:0-3875 GCA_964632965.1 uncultured Rhodocyclaceae bacterium | reverse complement strand
CTCGCGCATCTGGCCGAGGAAGATGATGCCGTAGAACTTGACCATGGCGAAGCCGGCCAGGGCCGCCACCAGGGCCACCAGGGCGGCGGCCACCGGCACGATCATGTTGAGCCACGGGTGCGGCAGCCCGGGCGAGAACAGGAAGCTTTGCAGCAGCAGCCATTCGGAAATGAAGCCCGACAGCGGCGGCAGGCCGGCGCCGGCGATGACGCCGGCGAGCGCCAGCCAGGCCACCCAGGGCATGCGATGGATCAGGCCGCCGAGCTTGCCGAGGCTGCGTTCCTTGGTGGCGTGCAGCACCGAGCCGGTGCACAGGAACAGCAGGCTCTTGAAGCCGGCATGGGCGAGACAGTGATAGAGCACCGCCGTCATCGCCAGGGCGGCCAGCGCCTCCATGCGGTAGGCATGGAAGATCAGCGTCAGGCCGATGCCGACGGCGATGAGGCCGATGTTCTCGATCGACGAGTAGGCCAGCAGCCGCTTCATGTCGCTCTGCACCGTGCTGTAGAGCACGCCGAACAGCGCCGTGACGAGGCCGACGCCGAGCGCCACCACACCCCACCACCAGATCGGCGAGCCGAGCAGATCGAAGCTGACGCGCAGCAGGCCGTAGATGGCGGTCTTGAGCATGACGCCGCTCATCATCGCCGACACCGGCGAGGGCGCGGCCGGATGCGCCTCGGGCAGCCAGACATGCACCGGCACCAGGCCGGCCTTGGCGCCGAAGCCGACCAGCGCCAGCAGGTAGGCGGCCGAGGCCCAGAACGGCGTGTGCGCCTGGGCGCGCATGCCGGCGAAAGTGTAGTCGCCGCTGTTGGCCGTCATGACGCCGAAGGACAGCAGGATGGCGATGGCGCCGACGTGGGCGATCAACAGATAGAGGTAGCCGGCGCGGCGGATCTCGGCGTGGCGGTTATCGGTGGTGACGAGGAAGTACGACGACAGCGCCATGCTCTCCCAGGCCACCATGAAGGCGTAGGCGTCGTCGGCCAGCAATACCATCAGCATGCTGGCGAGGAAGATGTGGTATTCGAGGCAGAGCAGGCCCGGCGCCGTGCCCTCGCCCTTGCGGAAATAGCCGGCGGCGAAGATCGAGATGCCGACGGAGACGAAGCCCAGCAGCATGGCGAAGATGGCCGTCAGGTTGTCGAGACGCAGATGGAAGGGCAGGTCCGGCAGGCCGATGGCCAGCACGGCGGTTTCCGGCGCCGAGCCGAGGAAGCAGAGGGCGACCAGCCCCACCAGCATGCCGACCGCCGCACCGAGCGGGAACAGGACCTTGCTGATGAAGCGCATGTCGCGCGGTGCCGCCAGACCCGCAAGACCGACCGCCAGCCAGGCGCAGGCGGCGATCAGCAGGGTATCGATGGGCAGCAGGCTGGACATGACGGCGGTGTTGGTAAAGTCGTGAATTCTATCAGGCCGTCAGCGCTCGGCGACAGCAGGTTCCATGCGGCAGATCGGTCCCGTCTGCGGATCGGCCACGCTTTGCGCGATCGCGGCGACGAGTGCGTGAATTTCGTCGGCGGCGAAGTGATCGAACAGGCGGCGCGCCATTCCGGCCGGCAGCCGGACCACGCAGGGCGTGCCGTCGGGCAGCGCGACGCTGACGCCCATCAGGTCGCGCGCCTGACCGTCTTCTTCCGCTTCGACCGCGGCGCGCTGCTCGTCCATCAGCGCCTCGTACTCGGCCTCGCAGGCGGCTTCGACGGCGTCGGCCAGGTCGTCCGGCAAGGCCGCGACATAGCCGTCCATCGGGTCTTCGCGCATGCTGCCGGCGAGGCCCTGCGTCGCCGCAAAGCGGATGAAGCGCTCGCACAGCGCCGCATCGAAGAAAATGTATTCAGTTGCCATGATCGGAACCTTGTGATCAGCCGAAGCGATTGAGCGGCAGCGGCCGCAAGGGGCTGATGCTATCACCCTGGCCGCGCTCGGCGGCCCAGGCATGGACGGCTTCCAGCGCCATGTCGGCGGTGGCGAAGATGTGCTGCTGCGAGACGTATTCGAACAGGCCGGTGGCGCGCATGACGTCGATGACCTGCTTCTTCAGGCCCGAGAACACCACCGTAACGCCGTTGCCGCGCAGGCGTTCGACGAGGTGGTGCATCACCTCCTCGCCCGAAGCGTCGAGCTCGTTGATGCCGTTGCCGACCACCAGCAGATAGGGCGCTTTCGGATTCGCCGCCACGGCTTCGAGGATGGCGTCCTCGAAGAAGGCGACATTGGCGAAGTAGAGCCGGCCGTCGAAGCGCACCGCCGTCACCACATCGGATGCCGGCAGGTGGTTGACGGCGGCGTCGCGCAGGCTGCCGTCGGCATGGCGGCCGAGGATGGCGACGCGCGGCGACATGGTGCGATACAGGTAGAGGCCGATGGCCAGCCCGGCGCCGACCATGATGCCGTTGTCGAGATGGGGCGCGGCCGCCAGGGTGGCGACGAAAGTAACCACCGAGGCGATGCCGTCGTGCTTGTTCGCTTGCCAGGCGTGCTTGATGGCGCCGAAGTTGATGAGGCCGATCACCGCCATGATGATCACCGCCGCCAACACCGCCTGCGGCAGGTGGTAGAGCAGCGGCGTCAGGAACAGCAGCGTCAGCAGCACGAACAGGCCGGTGAACACCGACGACATGCCGGTTTTGGCGCCGGCATTGATGTTCACCGCCGAACGCGAGAAGGAGCCCGACACCGGAAAAGCCTGGGTGGCGGCGCCGACGAGGTTCGCCAGTCCCTGGCCGATGAGTTCCTGGTTCGGGTCGATCTTCTGCTTGGTCTTGGCGGCGATGGCCTTGGCAATGGAAATCGCCTCCATGAAGCCAACCAGGGAAATCACGATGGCGGCCGACAGCAGGCTGCCGAGCATGTCCCAGGACATCTTCGGCACGCCGACGGAGGGCAGGCCTTCGGGCACGCGGCCGACCACCTCGCCGCCGCCGGTCAGCTTCATGCTGCCCTGGGCGGCACGCGCGATGCGCCAGCGGTGGCCGTCGCCAGTCTTGCCGGCCGGCACCTTGCCCTCGGCATAGAGTTCCGCCGCCTGGCCGTCGGGCGCGGCCACGCGCTCGAAGACGAAGCTGCGGATGGCGCGGTTGCGCCGGCGGTTCTCGTCCTCGCGGTCCTTGAGCTGGAGGCGCAGCAGGTCCACTTCGTAATTGAGCGTCACCGCCTCGTGGGACAGGTCGCCGTGGTCCTTGCGGATGGCCTTGAGTTCGACCGAGCGCGCGGCGATCTGGTCGTTGATTTCCTTGATGCGCGTCTCGGTGCGGACGAACTCGCCGAGCAGGGCCTTGGCTTCCGGCTCAGCCACCTGGTCGATGGTTGCCGTCGTGTTGCGCTCGAAACCGATCAGCCACGACGCCGTCGTCGTCAGCGCCACGGCGATCAGCACGCCCGGCAGCTTCGGTGCCTTCCTGCGGATCAGCCACATGATGGCGATGGCGGTGGCACCCATGGCCAGCGTCGGCAGGTGAGTATCGCCGACCTGCTTGGCGACGCCCCAGATATCCTGGATGAAATGCTCCGAGCGTCCCATCGGCACGCCGATCAGCTTGTTCACCTGCGACAGGCCGATGATCATGGCGGCGGCGTTGGTGAAGCCGACGATGACCGGGTGGGAGAGGAAGTTGACGATGACGCCGAGCTTGAACACCCCGAGCGCCAGCTGGACGATGCCGACCAGCAGGGCCAGCATGATCGCCAGCGCGATGAACTGGTCGGAGCCGGGCGCCGCCAGCGGCGTCAGCGACGAGGCCGTCAGCAGCGAAGCCACGGCCACCGGCCCGGTGCCGAGTTGGTTCGACGAACCCCACATTGCCGCCACCATCACCGGCAGGAAGGCCGCATAGAGGCCGTAGTAGGCCGGCAGGCCGGCCAGCTGG
>CAZWFC010000218.1:0-3915 GCA_964632965.1 uncultured Rhodocyclaceae bacterium | reverse complement strand
GCGCCGGTCGATTTCCAGAAGACGCTCGACGGCGCATTGGCCATCGCGCCGCGGCTGACCAGCCTGGTCGCCGACGTGCCGCGCGCGCTCTATGAAGCCCACAACGCCGGCGCCAACCTGCTGTTCGAAGGCGCCCAGGGCACCTTGCTCGATATCGACCACGGCACCTACCCCTTCGTCACCTCGTCGAACTGCGTCGCCGGTGCGGCCTCGGCCGGCGCCGGTGTCGGCCCCGGCATGCTGCACTACGTGCTCGGCATCACCAAGGCTTACACCACGCGCGTCGGCAGCGGTCCGTTCCCGACCGAGCTCTACGACGCCGTCGACAAGCGCGATCCGGTCGGCGAGCACATGGCCACACGCGGTCACGAGTTCGGCGCCACCACCGGCCGCGCCCGTCGTTGCGGCTGGTTCGACGCCGCCGCACTCAAGCGTTCGATCCAGATCAACGGCGTCTCCGGCCTGTGCGTGACGAAACTCGACGTGCTCGACGGCATCGAGGAAATGAAGATCTGCACCGGCTACCGGCTCGACGGCAACCTGACCGACATCCTGCCGGTCGGCGCCGACGATCTCGCCCGTTGCGAACCGGTCTACGAGACGCTGCCGGGCTGGAAGGAAAGCACCGTCGGCGTCAAGGCGCTGGATGGACTTCCCGCCGCCGCGCGCGCCTACATCAAGCGCATGGAGGAGGTCTGCGGCGTTCCGGTCGACATGATCTCCACCGGTCCCGACCGCGAAGAAACCATCGTCCTGCGCCACCCCTTCAAGTAAACCGCCTGCCGGCGCCGTCCGGCGGCGGCCGCAGGCCAGCCGGGCCGTGTTCCGCTTTACCCGGGACGGGCAGGCGGATCAGGCATTCTCAAATTGCCAGGGGAACGCGGAAGCGCAATTCGTAGGCGATGCGTGCGACCAGCCGTTCGGCATCGCCGACCGGTGCCGCCGCGCGGGCGAGCATGTTCTGGATGTGGTTGCGCTGTGCGAGCAGTTCTTCGGCGCTGGCGTTGCGCAGAAAATGCTCGATCTGGCTGCGGTCGTGGAAATCGGAAACCATGGGATGTCCTCCTTTTCAACTCCACGGAACAATTTACGACCGTGCGGTGCCGAAACGAAGCTGGAACTGAGGGCGAAAATCCGGCTATTTGAATCGGCGGCGGGGCTAGTGCCAGTCTTTGACTAGGCGGCTTCCTGCCGCCTGCCGCGAATCACGCTGCCGGCCGTCAGCAACACGAACAGGGCGAGGGCGACGGCATTGCCCATGCCGCCCCAGGCACGCCAGTCCGGTTTCTCCAGCAGGTCGCCGGCGATGCGCACGGCGAGCGTTGCGTTCAGCAGGGCGAGATGGGCGTAGAAGAGCGGCGTATAGGGCACGCTGACGCGCAGCACGGCGGGAAAGATGATCGGCGCGTGACCGAACACCATGGCGAAGACGAAGCCGAGGAAGACGGCATGGACCGCTGCGTCGTAAAGCAGGCCGCCGGGCGAGGCAAAGGGCAGCAGCAGCCCGCCGATGCCCAGCCATGCATAGCCGCCGACCAGGCAGACGGCGGTGAAGCGCATCAGACCGTGGTGCTGCAGATTGCGGCGGGCGATATCGCTGACGCCCAGCCAGAGGGCGAGGCAGGCCATGGCGATGCCGATGGTCGTTGCGCCGGTGCGCCAGTGCAGCGGCAGGGCAACGGCACCCAGGAGATAGAGCGCAGTAGCGGCGCCCAGCAGCTTGATCGCGCCCGGCGAGGGACGGCGCAGGCGCGAGAGTTCGAGACGCTCGCCGGTGATGGTGAGGACGAGGAATCCCGCCCAGGCGCCGAGCACCTGGGCGGCCGGCAGTCCGGCGAGCCAGAGCAGGTTGCCGACGACGCCGCAGAGCGCGCCGATCAGCAGGATGATCAGAAAGGGCGCCGGCTGACGGCGGTGAAAAGCGAAGGTGACGATGGCGAGTCCGAGACTGCCGGCCGACAGCAGCGTCGCCGACAACAGGTGCGGGGCGCCGAGTGCGGTGGCGATGCCGCCGATCCCGGCGCACAACGGGCCCAGATAGGCCGGCCAGCGGCCGAAGGCGACGGCGCGTTCCAGACCGATGACGGTGCCGAAGAAGGCGGCCGCCATCAGTGCGCCGTGGAAGGTGGCCGGTTCCGTACCCGGCAGCGGCGGTTCCCAGCCGAGACGCCAGAGGCCGCCGAGGATGCCGAGCGCCAGGCTGGCGAAGCCAAGGACGAGCAGCGGTACGCGCCATTGCGGCGGCAGGTCGTTACGTTCCATCACCATCCGAGTTTCTTCTTCGCGGCTTCCGACATGCGGTCGGGTTCCCAAGGCGGCTCCCAGACATGGACGACTTCGACGGCGACGTCGTCCGCCACGATGGCGGCCACCGCCGCGCGGGCATCCTCGCGCATCATCGATCCGGTGGGGCAGGCGGGTGAGGTCGTCGTCATGTCGATGCGTATGCTCCGGTCGCCGATCGCGACGCCGTAGATCAGGCCGAGTTCGACGATGTCGATGCCGGCTTCCGGATCGGCGATCGTGCGCAGCGCATCGAGTACCTGTTGTTCGTCGGGCAGTCCCGCGCTCATGCGGAAGCCGCGAACCAGTTCAGCCGTCCGCGCAGCGAGACGACGGAGCCGACGACGATCAGCGCGGGCTGCTTGAGCTTGGCGGCGGCCACGGCATCCGCCAGCGTCGCCAGCGTGCCGACGACGGCCTGCTGGCTGGGCAGGGTGGCGTGCCGCACGCAGGCGGCGGGCGTATCGGCCGGCAGGCCGTGGGCCACAAGCTGGCGGCAGATTTCCCCCAGCGTGCTGATGCCCATGTAGATGACGACCGTTTGCTGCGGCCGCGCCAGCGCCTTCCAGTCGAGGTCGACGCTGCCGTCCTTGAGGTGGCCGGTGACGAAGACGCAGGACTGCGCGTGTTCGCGGTGGGTGAGCGGTATGCCGGCATAGGCGGCCATGCCCGATGCGGCGGTGACGCCGGGAACGACCTCGAAGGCGATGCCGCTGGCGGTCAGTTCCTCGATTTCCTCGCCGCCGCGGCCGAAGATGAAGGGGTCGCCGCCCTTCAGGCGCACCACCGATTTGCCTTGACGCGCCAGCTTCACCAGCAGAGTATTGATTTCTTCCTGGGGCAGCGTGTGCTTGCCCGCTTCCTTGCCGACATAGATGCGTTCGGCATCGGGACGCGCGTGGTCGAGAATGCCGGCACCGACCAGATGGTCATAGACGATGACGTCGACACTGCCGATCAGGCGCGCCGCCTTGAGTGTCAGCAGTTCGGGATCCCCCGGGCCGCTGCCCACCAGATAGACCTTGCCTTGCATGTTGCGTTTTCTCCCGTTGTCCCCTGCCGCTGGATCGGCCGGCGGCTTGGAGTATTGCAGAAATCACTAATGTTCGGAGTGTAAGCTGCTTGACAGAAATCAAGGAAGCACAAAAGTGAAGCGCGCAAAGTCGCAATTGGCAAGGAGGCTGTCATGGTTATGGCTGAGCCACAAGGGTATTGCGGGTTTGGGCGCCGAGCTGATGCCGACGAATTCCGCGCGGGCTAACTGAATTTATTTTTTCACCTAGGGAGTAGGCATGAAATCACGCAATGTGTTGTCGGGTGCTTTGAAAATGGCGGTGCTGCCGGTTGCCGTAATGGGTGCTTTCAATGTGGCGCTGGCCCAGCAGGCAGCCGCTCCGGCCATGACGGCGGAAGAGAAGGCCGCGGCGAAGAAGATCTACTTCGAGCGTTGCGCCGGCTGTCACGGCGTGCTGCGCAAGGGCGCCACCGGCAAGAACCTGGAGCCGCACTGGAGCAAGAAGCTGCCCGATGGTTCCATGCAGGAAGGCGGTACGCTCAAGCTCGGCCAGAACCGTCTCGAAAAGATCATCGGTTACGGTACCGAAGGCGGCATGGTCAACTTCGACGACATCC
>CAZWFC010000217.1:0-4015 GCA_964632965.1 uncultured Rhodocyclaceae bacterium | reverse complement strand
CGTGCTGTTCCACCGCGTCGCCAACACGCTCAACTACCTCGACATCAAGACCGTGCTGGTCTCCTGCGGCACCTGCATGGACCAACTGCTGAAGTACCAGTTCGAGCAGATCTTTCCCGGCTGCCGCCTCCTGGATATCCACGAATACCTGCGCGAGAAGGGTGTCCATCTGGAGGGGATCAGCGGCACGCGCTACATGTACCACGACCCCTGCCACACTCCGATCAAGACCTACAACCCGATCAAGCTGGTGTCCGAACTGATGGGCGGCAAGGTCGAGTTGTCCGACCGCTGCTGCGGCGAGTCGGGCACGCTGGCCGTCACGCGCCCCGACATCTCGACGCAGGTGCGCTTCCGCAAGCAGGCCGAGATCGAAACCGTCGCCGCCAACCTGCGCGCCGACGGCTTCGCGGGCGACGTCAAGCTGCTGACCTCATGCCCGAGCTGCCTGCAGGGCCTGACGCGCTACGAAGGCGACGCCGCCCTCAAGGCCGACTACGTCGTCGTCGAAATGGCGAAACACTTGCTGGGGAAGGACTGGCTCGCGGACTACGTGCGTGCGGCGAATGCGGGGGGGATCGAGCGCGTCCTGCTTTGAATCCGGCCCGAACCAGACTCGCTACGCAGGCTTACCGCCGGAGCATGGCACGCTGAGAGCGTCTCAAAGCCGGCACGCCGCATCGTAGCGCGCCTGCGCCGCCTCGGCGGCAGGTCGCAGGCGGTCGCCTTTCCCCCTGGCGTTGGCGTCGGCTTCGTCGCGCTTGATGCGCAGGTCGTTGCACTTCTCTTCCTTTTTGTGCAGCGCTTCGCGCGCCTTGTTCTTCTGTTTTTCATCCGTGGCGAAAGCCGCCGCGCGGGCGTAGTCGCCGCTGGCCATGTGGCGCTGGAAGGCTTCCTCGCTGGCCTTCCGGGTGCTGTCGTCCGCCGCCGGATGCGACGCTCCGGAACGCTGCTTTCCGGCAGCCGGAGGGGCCGCCGGCGCATCCGGCGCCTTGATCGCCGTGCCTTTGCCGCCAAGGCAGGGCGTGTCCTGATAGACGACCTTGCCATCCACGGTGCACTTGAGCAGCGCATGGGATGGCGACGCGGCCAGAACGAGGACGGCGGCGGCGATGGCATTAATGGTCGTTTTCATGGCGCGATCTTCCGGAAATGGCCGAATTGGCGCCCCTATCGTACCGCCATGGCGCGCTGAAACAAGTTGTTGCAATTTCCCATTGAACTGAACGGCGCCGATCCCATCTATAGAACTGTTCCGACAAACACAACAACAAAGGAGATGAACATGCCGTGCGACGCGATCCTGAAATTTCTCGCCGATTCGCGCCGCTACCTCGAACGGTAGCGCGCAGTTTCCCCCCCGGCGGCTGGTCCCTCCCTCCAGTCGCCCGAAGGCCCCGCGCTAGCGGGGCCTTCGCCTTTGCGGGAGCGTGACCCTGGACACGGGAACTTCAGCCATTCGATCCGAACGGAAAGCAGGAGCAGCAAATGACCCATCGCCCCATGAGCCTCATGGACGTTATCGCGCCCCCCGGCAACCGCTGGCTGCGGGAGCTTTCCCGGCGCAAGGCCGATCTGCCGCCCGGCGTGCAGATCGTGCGTTTCAACAACGAGGACGAGAACCCGGCTGCGAACGACGAGGATGCGGACCTGACGCCGCGGCGCCAGAAGAAAACCGGCTGACGATCCGCCGGCTCAAACCAGGAGACGGCCGGGTCCTATCGATTCGGCCGTCGCTTCCAGCCACAGGCTTTCGCCGTTCTTGCGCTTGAGGTTCAGGATCGCGCTGCGCGGCAGGCCGCCGACGTGGCGCGTGACGACGTCCATGACCCAGCCGTGGGTGATGACCAGCACGCGCTCGCCGGCATGCAGCGCGCCGATGTCCTCGATTGCGCCGATCACGCGGTCGGCAAACTCGTCCATGGTTTCGCCTTCCTCGAAGAAGGTCGCCGGGTTGCGCTTGAGGATCTGCTGGAGCAGCACCGGGTTCAGGTCGGCCAGCTCGGCCTTGGGAATGCCCTGAATCGCGCCGAAATGCCTTTCCTTCAAGCCGTCGTGGGAGAACGGCGGCGGCAGCCCGAGGTCGCCGGCGACGAGTTCCGCGGTTTCGCGCGCGCGGACCAGCGGACTCGACCAGACGGCGGAAAACCCCGTGGCGGCGAAGCCGGCCGCCAGTTCATGCGCCTGGCGCCGGCCCTGCTCGTTGATCGGCACGTCGAGCCAGCCCTGCAGAATGCCCGAGACGTTCCAGTCGGTTTCGCCGTGGCGGGTGACGCAGATGTGCGTTGGGCCGTTGATGCGGTGAATGCTGCTGTCCATGGTCACGCCCGCATGAGGGTTCAGCGCTGCCCCACGTAGCCGGCGACCAGCCGCAGCAGCTCGTCCTCGTCGAAGGGCTTGCCGAGATAGTGGTCGACGCCGATTTCGCGCGCGTAGTCGCGGTGCTTGTCGGCGATGCGCGAGGTGATCATGACGATCGGCAGATGCCGCAACCGGGCGTCGGCGCGGATGGCGCGCGCCAGGTCGAAGCCGTCCATGCGCGGCATCTCGATGTCGGCGAGGACGACGTCGGGCAGGATGTCGGCGAGCTGTTCGAGCGCATCGACGCCGTCCTTGGCCGTCAGGACGCGGTAGCCCTCGCGCGCCAGCAGGCGGCCGGTGATCTTGCGCACGGTCAGCGAATCGTCCACGACCAGCACGGTCGGCGGCGCTGCGGCCTCCGTCACCGGCGCGGCGACAGCGGGCACCGGCGCAGGGCTTGCAGGCGGCGCGCTGCCGGCCAGCACCACCGGGTTCACGATCAGCACGATCGCGCCGTCGCCGAGCACCGTGGCGCCGCCGATGCCGGGAATGCGCGCCAGTTGCGGGCCGATGTTCTTGACGACGATTTCCTGGTTGCCGATGAGGCCGTCGACTTCGAGCGCGATTCGCTGCGCGCCGCCCTTCAGCAACAGTACCCAGTGCCGCCGTGCCGGCTGCGGCTGCGCGGCAGCATCGCCGAGGAGGCGCGGCAGATAGTGGAGGGGGTAGTGCCGGTCGAGCCAGTCGATGCCGCCGTCGGCGCGCAGCTTTGCGACGGCGGCCGGCTTCATTTCGCTGGCCTGCTCGACCATGGTCGCGGGTATGGCGTAGCAGCGGTCGCCGGCGTTGACCAGCACGGCCTGGGTCACGGCCAGCGTCAGCGGCAGGTAGATGCGGAAGGTCATGCCGCTGCCGGGTTCGGAGCGGGCTTCGATGCGGCCGCCGAGGCCCGCCGTTTCGTTCCTGACGACATCCAGGCCGACGCCGCGGCCGGCGATTTCGCTCAGGTGTTCCGCCGTCGAGAAACCGGAGACGAAGATCAGTTGCGTCAGCGCCTGCGCATCGTCGAGCGCGGCGGGCGCCAGCAGTCCCTGCTGCGCGGCCCGGGCGCGGATGCGCGCCAGGTCGAGCCCGCGGCCGTCGTCGGCAAGCACGATGACGACTTCGTTGCCTTCCTGGAGCAGGTTGACGACGATCTCGCCGGTGGCCGGCTTGCCGGCCGCCAGCCGCTCCCCGGCCGCCTCGATGCCATGGACGACGGCGTTGCGCAGCAGGTGTTCGAGCGACGCGGTGATGCGGTCCAGCACGGAGCGGTCGATCCCGGTGTGGCCGCCGCGAATGTCGAGACTGGCGCGGCGGTCGGCCTCCTGCGCCGCCTGCCGCACGACGCGATGGAGCCGGTCGGCGATGGTGTCGAAGGGCACCATGCGCACGCCCATCAGGGCCTGCGAGAGTTCGCGGTTGAGGCGCGCCTGCGCCGTCAGCGCGGAATTGGCGTGGTCGAGGTTCTTCAGCAGGTTGTGCTGCACGGTGGCGACGTCGTTCACGCTCTCGGCCATCATGCGCGTGAGCTCCTGGAAGCGCGTGAAACGGTCGAATTCGAGCGGGTCGAATTGGCGCGCGCTCGCCGTGTCGGCCTGGCGCGACTGCATCTGGCCTTCGGCCTGGATTTCGATCTCGCGCAACTGGCCGCGCAGGCGGACGACGTTTTCGG
>CAZWFC010000216.1:0-4034 GCA_964632965.1 uncultured Rhodocyclaceae bacterium | reverse complement strand
CTTCGATTCGACCGGCGCATAGGCGCCGCCGACCGTCGAGGCGAGAATCTGCTCGACCAGGCCGGTGCAGGAACCGCAGGAGCTCGATGCCTTGGTGTGCTTGCGCACGTCGTCGATGGTGAACAGGCCGTGGGTCTTGATCGCCTTGACGATGTCGCCCTTGCACACGCCGTTGCAGCCGCAGACCTCGGCTTCGTCGGGCATCGTCGCCGCCTGCGACTGGCCGGCATGGCCGACGTCGCCGACGTGGTTCTGGCCGAACATCAGGTGGTCGCGAATCTCGCGCACGCACTGCCGGTCCTTGAGCAACTGGAAATACCAGGCGCCGTCGGACGTGTCGCCGTAGAGCACGGCGCCGACCAGCTGGTTGCCCTTCAGCACCAGCTTCTTGTAGACGCCGCCCGAGGGATCGTTGAGCACGATCTCGTCGACGTCCGCGCCGCCCATGAAGTCGCCGGCGGAGAAGACGTCGATGCCGGTGACCTTGAGCTTCGTCGACGTCACCGAGCCCTGGTAGCGGCCGATGCCGTGATGCGCCAGATGGTTGGCGCAGACCTTGGCCTGCTCGAACAGCGGCGCCACCAGCCCGTAGGCGGTGCCGCGATGCGCGGCGCACTCGCCGACGGCATAGACGCGCGGATCGAAAGTCTGCAAGGTGTCGTTGACGACGATGCCGCGCTCGCAGTGGATGCCGGCGGCTTCGGCCAGCAGCGCGTTGGGGCGGATGCCGACGGCCATCACCACCAGGTCGGCGGGCGTGCTCGAACCGTCCTTGAACTTCACCGCGCAGACGCGGCCAGATTCACCCTGCACCAGCTCGCCGGTCTGCTTGCCGAGCAGGAACTTGAGGCCCTTCGCCTCCAGCGATTTCATCAGCATGTCGGCGGCGACCTTGTCGAGCTGGCGCTCCATGATCCAGTCGCCCAGATGCACCACGGTCACGTCCATGCCGCGCAGCATCAGGCCGTTGGCCGCTTCGAGCCCGAGCAGGCCGGCACCGATCACCACCGCATGCCTGTGCGCGGTGGCGGCGGCGATCATCGCCTCGGTGTCGGCAATGTCGCGGTAGGCGATGACGCCCGGCAGGTCCTTGCCCGGCACCGGCAGGATGAAGGGCAGCGAACCCGTGGCCAACAGCAGGCGGTCGTACTCGGCTTCGGTGCCGTCCTCGGCGACCACCTTGCGCTTGATGCGGTCGATCTTCGCCACCTTGCGCCCGGCGTGCAGGGCGATGCCGTTGCTCTTGTACCAGTCGAGGTCGTTGAGGACGATGTCCTGCAAGCTCATCTCGCCGGCCAGCACCGGCGACAGCAGGATGCGGTTGTAGTTGGGATGCGGCTCGGCGCCGAACACAGTGATGTCGTACATGTCCGGCGCGAGCTTCAACAACTCCTCCAGCGTGCGGCAGCCGGCCATGCCGTTGCCGACCATCACGAGTTTTTGCTTCTTCATACGGCCTCCAGGTAACCAGGCAGTCCGGCCGCTGGGCCGTCCCAAGGCCGGACGGCACGTTCGCGGAGCGAACAACCGTACCGGCATCGATCAAACGCTCCCCGTGACAGACGAGCGCAGCGAGCTTGCAGGCTCCCCCGCCTTGAGGCGGGGGCCGGGGGGAGGTGGGCCATAGTCACGCCGCCTTCTTCATCTGCTTGCGGTAGAGGAAGTCCAACACGGCACCGCGGTACTCGACGAACTTCGCATCGTGGGCCAGCGCCAGCCGGTCGCGCGGACGCGGCAGATCGACGTGGAGAATCTCGCCGATGGTCGCCGCCGGGCCGTTGGTCATCATGACGATGCGGTCGGACAGCAGCACCGCCTCGTCGACGTCGTGGGTGACCATGACGGTGGTGGCGCCGGTCTTCTCCATCACGCCGAGCAGTTCGTCCTGCAGGCTGGCGCGCGTCAGCGCGTCGAGCGCGCCGAAGGGTTCGTCCATCAGCAGTATCTTCGGCTCGATGGCGAAGGCGCGGGCGATGCCGACGCGCTGCTTCATGCCGCCCGACACCTCGTGCGGATACTTGTGCATGGCATGCTCCATGTGCACCATCGCCAGCGCCGCCTCGGCGCGCGCCTTGAGCTTCGCGACTCTTTCCTGGCGGCCGAAGACGCGCTCCACGCCGAGCATGACGTTCTCGAAGCAGGTCATCCACGGCAGCAGCGAGTGGTTCTGGAACACCACGCCGCGATCGGGGCCGGGGCCGGCGATTTCGCGGTCGTCGCAGAGCAGCACGCCCGTCGTCGGCAGCGTCAGCCCGGCGATGAGGTTGAGCAGCGTGCTCTTGCCGCAGCCCGAATGGCCGATCAGGGTGACGACCTCGCCCGGCACGATGGCAAGATCGATGTCGCGCAGGGCGACGAAGCGGCCCTGGCGGGTATCGAAAGTCTGGCCGACGCGCTCGACCTTGACCAGCGGCTTGACGTTTCCTGCCTGCGTAAGCTTCGTTGTCATGATGTTTCCTTTCACCGGGTTTCGTAGCTGAAGCGCCGCGCCAGGAATACCAGGCACTGCTCCAGGACCAGGCCGACCAGGCCGATGACGAAGATGGCGATGACGATGTGTTCGACCTTGAGGTTGTTCCACTCGTCCCAGACCCAGAAACCGATGCCGACGCCGCCGGTGAGCATTTCCGCCGCGACGATCACCAGCCAAGCGGTGCCGATGGAGAGACGGATGCCGGTCAGCATGTAGGGCAGCACCGCCGGGAACAGGATCTTGGTGACGACCTTGGCTTCGGGCAGGCCGAGCACGCGGGCGACGTTGAGGTAGTCCTGCGGCACGCGGCGCACGCCCTCGGCGGTGTTGAGGATCATCGGCCAGATCGAGCAGATGAAGATGGTCCAGGTCGCCGCCGGGTCGGCCTTCTGGAACACCAGCAGGCCGATCGGCAGCCAGGCCAGCGGACTCACCGGGCGCAGCAGCGAAATCAGCGGATCGAACATGCGGCTCATGAAGGTGAAGCGGCCGAGCAGGAAGCCCATCGGAATGCCGACCGCGGCGGCGAAGCCGAAGCCGATGGCGACGCGCCGCAGCGAGGACAGCACGTTCCAGCCTATGCCCTGGTCGTTGGGGCCGTTGCTGTAGAAGGGATCGGCGAACAGCGTCGCCGCGGCGGCCCAGGTCTTCGCCGGGCCGGGGATGCCGGGGGCCTTCATCGCCACCAGCGCCCAGATGCCGACCAGCAGGCCGAGGCCGAACAGCGGCGGAATGAACGCCTTCGCAAAATCGCGCAGGCGTTCATTCCTCCTGGGAGCGGAGCCAACGGCCCCCGCCCCGGGGGCGGGGGAGACTGTTTGCTCGCTGCGCTCGATTGTCTTCACAGGCTCCGGCTCCGTTTCCGGCGGCTCGATCACCGGCTTCAATGCGACGACGTTGCTCATGACGTTCTCCTCAGGCATGCACCTTGAACGACTCGGCGTACTTCTTCGGGTCCTTGCCGTCCCAGACCACGCCGTCGATCAGCTTGGTGGAACGCATGTCGCTCTTCGGCAGCGGCACACCGGCGGCGGCCGCCGCCTGCTTGAAGACGTCGATGCGATTCACCTTTTTCGCCACGGCGAGGTAGTCCGGATGGTCCTTCAACAGGCCCCAGCGCTTGTGCTGGGTCATGAACCACATGGCGTCGGTGAGGTAGGGGTAATTCACCGCGCCGTCGTTGAAAAACTTCATGTGGTTCTTGTCGTCCCAGCTCTTGCCGAGGCCGTTTTCGTAGCGGCCGAGCATGCGCGCGACGATGACGTCGGTGTCGGTATTCACGTAGGACTTGCTGGCGATAGTCTCGGCGGTCTTCTGCTTGTTGGACAGCGAGGCGTCGATCCAGCGGCCGGCTTCGAGGATGGCGGCCGTCATGGCGCGCGCCGTGTTCGGGTTTTTGGCGACGAAATCGGCCGTGGTGCCGAGCACCTTCTCCGGGTGGTCGGTCCAGATGTCCTGCGTCGTCACCGCCGTGAAACCGATCCTGTCGATGATGGCGCGGTTGTTCCAGGGCTCGCCGACGCAGTAGCCGTCCATGTTGCCGACGCGCATGTTGGCCACC
>CAZWFC010000215.1:0-4063 GCA_964632965.1 uncultured Rhodocyclaceae bacterium | reverse complement strand
GCGGCAGGACTAGCGACAGCTCCTCAAGCTCCCGATTGACGTGAATCCGTAGAGCTTGAAAGCTGCGCGTCGCCGGATGCTGGCCCGGTTCCCGCGTGAGCACGGCTTTCTCCACGAGCGCGGCAAACTGTCGTGTGGTTGAAATACGGCATTCGCACCGAGCAGCAACAACCGCCTTTGCAATCGCATGAGCAAACCGTTCTTCGCCATAGTCCCTGACCACCCTTTCTATTTCGTGTTGATCTGCCCGCGCCAGAAAATCCGCCGCGGTCTCCCCCTGCGTCGTATCCATGCGCATATCGAGCGGCGCATCGAAACGAAAACTCATGCCCCTCTCGGGCGTATCCAGTTGCGGCGACGAAACGCCCAGGTCCAGCAGCACCCCGTCGACTTCCGCAATCCCCAGGCCGTCGAGCACCGCGCCCAAACCGGCAAAAGCCGCATGCACCAGCGTCAGGCGCGGATCGGCAATCTTTCCTCCCGCCGCCACCGCCACCGGATCGCGATCCAGCGCGATCAAACATCCCGACTCGCCCAGCCGCGCCAGGATCTCCCGGCTGTGGCCGCCGCGCCCGAAGGTGGCATCGACATAGACGCCTTCGGGCCTCACCGCCAACGCCGCCACCGCCTCCGCCAGCAAGACGCTGACGTGACCGCTCACAGGGATATGCCCTCGAAGCCCGGCGGCGGTTCGTTGCTGGACAAAGCCTCGAACGCCGCCTCGTGCTGGCGCTTCCAGCCCGCGTCGCTCCAAATCTCGAAATGCGTGCCCATGCCGACCATCCACACCTGCTTTTCCAGGCTGGCGTAGTCGCGCAGCTCCGGGGCGATCAGCAGGCGGCCGGCGCCGTCCATCTCCTCGTCGCGCGCATTGCCGACCAGCACGCGCTTGGCGGCGGCGGAACGGGGATCGAAGCTGGGAGCGGCAAGAATCTTGTCGCGGATCGGCGCCCAGGCCGACTCGGGGTAGAGCAGCAGGCAGCGATGCGGATGGGTAGTGAGGACCAGGCGGCCGGCACTGGCGACGGTCAGCGCATCGCGATGACGCGCCGGGACGGCCATCCGCCCCTTCGCATCCAGATTAAGTGCCGTCGCCCCTTGAAACACTCAACTCCCCCTCTGCGGGTGGCGGAGAACCCATCGATTCCCCACTTCCCCCCACCTTTTCCCACTTTAAGACATCTTTTGGGGGTGGTCAAGGACAATTTGGTGTTTTTTCTTGGCGCGACAAGGACTTATCTTCGCTTTTGGATATAAGCCGAGACAATATTTTTCTTAAAAATCAATAGAGAGAAAACGAAACCGAAAGTGGTTTCTGAAGAGCCTGAGGAGGAAATTTCCGGCGCGGGGGATGGAAGTCCGCCGATAAGCCGGGTTCTGTCGTGGGCAGCCATTCCTCTGGGACCGTCGTTGCCGACGGCCTCTAGCAGCCTACCCGGGAGCGACGCGAGCAACGTCATTACTCCCCTATTTGGCCTTGCCCCGGATGAGGTTTGCCGTGCCGTGAACTGTTACCAGCCACGCGGTGGTCTCTTACACCACCATTTCACCCTTACCAGCCCTTTCCCCTCCCTTTCGGGAGGAGGGCTTCGCCGCCTTGCGGCGTCAAAGCCAGGCTTCGGCGGTATCTTTCTGTTGCACTGTCTGTCGCCTTGGGTCTTGCGACTTGCTGCGCCCGGCCGTTAGCCGGCATCCTGCTCTATGGGGCCCGGACTTTCCTCCAGATGCTTGCGCATCCAGCGGCTGCCTGGCGGACTTCCGCGTGCATCTTACCATCCGGCCTGACGCCGGCCCTGGCCTTTATGGCCCTGCTGCCAGTCATTGGGGTTGATGGTATGCTTTCCAAAATCGGCCATGAGGCAACGCGTTACGGCATGCGCCGCCGGAAATTACAAAAGGAAAGGTTCCCGTCATGAGCAAGTACCGCCTCGTAACCCGCAGTGACTTCGACGGCCTGGTCTGCGCCGTGCTCCTGAAGCACCTCGACATGATCGACGAGATCAAGTTCGTCCATCCCAAGGACATGCAGGACGGCAAGATCGAGATCACCGACAACGACATCACGACAAACCTGCCGTTCGTGCCGGGTGTGTACCTCGCCTTCGACCACCACCTGTCGGAGACCTTCCGCAATCCCGGCGACCGGCCCAACCACATCATCTACCCGGATGCGCCCTCGGCGGCACGCGTGGTGTATGAACACTTCGGCGGCAAGAACAAGTTCCCGGCCGACTGGACCGAAATGATGGAAGCGGTGGACAAGGGCGATGCGGCCCAGTTCACGATGGAGGAAGTGCTGCACCCGAAGGGCTGGGTGCTGATGAACTTCCTGATGGACGCGCGCACCGGCCTCGGCCGCTTCCGCGAGTTCCGCGTCTCGAACTACAACCTGATGATGGACCTGATCGACTATTGCAAGAACCACGCGATCGACGACATCCTCAAGCTACCCGACGTGGTGGAGCGTTCCACGCTCTACTTCGAGCAGGAAGAGAAGTTCAAGGACCAGATCAAGCGCTGCGCCATGGTGCACGGCAATCTCGTCGTGCTCGACCTGCGCAAGGAAGAGACGATCTACGCCGGCAACCGCTTCGTCATCTACGCCCTCTTCCCCCAGTGCAACATCTCGATCCACGTGCTCTGGGGCGTCAAGCAGCAGAACACCGTCTATGCCACCGGCAAGTCGATCTTCGACCGCGGCTCCAACACCAACGTCGGCGAGCTGATGCTGAAATACGGCGGCGGCGGCCACCAGGCCGCGGGTACCTGCCAGATCGACAACGACAAGGCGGACGCCGTGCTGAAGGAACTGATCGCCAAGATCAACACGGACGGTTGAACGAAGCGCAATTTGCCGTCCTGACGGCTGATCGGGCCACGGGCACCGGCAGAGTGCGCCCGCAATTGCTTCGATGCCGCTAGCTTGGCGGCTGTCCGGCCTCGGCCGGCTTGGCTTGGGGTTCGAGAACGAATTTCAGGATGCCGTCCTTCTCCTGGAACACCCCGACCAGCGTGCCCGGCAGCGGCGGTGCTTCCTTGAACGCCTGCAGCTGGCAGGTCTTCATGTCGGTCACATACCAGCGCTTGGCCTGCCGGACGATGAAAACATAAGGTTCGGGCGTATAAAGTTCGACCTTGGGCGCATCGCTGGTCGCCGCTTTCAGCGTGTGGCGGCGCTGGCAGTCCGGGTTGCGGCGGACGATCAGTTCCAGTTCCCAGCCGTCGCTCCAGGCGTAGGGCTTGATGCGCTCCAGCGTCAGCGCCGTATCGCTGCCGTCGATCATGAAGGATGCGGTATCGCTGCTGCCGCATCCCGCCAGCGCCGCTGCCGCCAGGCCCACCGCCAGACCGTCGCGCAATCTCATCGTTCCTGCTCCGCCAGAAGCTGCCAGGCCACGGTCTCGCCGGCGCGCAGAGGCACCAGCACGTCGCCCTCGACATAGGGCAAATTCGCCGGAACCGCCCATGCGTCCCTGGCCAGCGTAATGGTGTCGGTGTTGCGCGGCAGGCCGTAGAAATCGGCGCCGTTGAAAGATGCGAAGGCTTCGAGCTTGTCCAGCGCTCCGGCCGCTTCGAAGGCTTCGGCATACAACTCGATGCCGGCATGCGCCGTGTAGCAGCCGGCACAGCCGCAGGCCGCCTCCTTGGCGCCCCGCGCATGGGGGGCGGAATCGGTGCCGAGGAAAAACTTCGCGCTGCCCGAAACGGCGGCCTGCACCAGCGCCTGGCGATGAGCCTCGCGCTTGAGCACCGGCAAGCAGTAATGATGCGGCCGCAGGCCGCCGGCGAAGATCGCGTTGCGGTTCAACAGCAGGTGATGCACCGTGATCGTCGCCGCGACGTTGGCGCCGCAAGCGCGTACGAAATCGACACCCTCGCGCGTCGTGACATGCTCCAGCACCAGCCGCAGGCCGGGAAAATCCTTCAGCAACGGCGCCAGCACGCGTTCGACGAACACCGTCTCTCGGTCGAAAACATCCACCGCCGGATCGGTCGCCTCGCCGTGCACCAGCAGCGGCATGCCCAGCTTTTCCATGCGCGCCAGCGTGGCGCGGCACTTGGC
>CAZWFC010000214.1:0-4067 GCA_964632965.1 uncultured Rhodocyclaceae bacterium | reverse complement strand
AGGGAGATGTCCTTGAGGATCTGGCGCTTGGGCGGGACGATCTTGCCCACGCGGTTCATGGTAAATACGTATTGGGCCATGTGCGGGTACGCTGCGTTGCGGAAAGCCCGCAAGCTTACCCGAGTCGGGGCAAGATCGCATCAGCGACGCGCTGTCGCCGACATCGATGATGGGCATTCTTGCGGCATTTCGCCGGTTGGCGGTAACCTAGGCGCATGGGGATATTCACGAACTTGGGAGCATGGCTGGCGCCGGCGGCGCCGGTCGACGCGGAGATGCGGCGCGTCATCGAGCATGCGGTGCAGTCGGTGGACCCGCGCATGGTGCTGGTGAGCGGCTACGAGCGCAAGCTGGCCCCGGCGGTCGGCCATGCCCTGGCGTATTGCGACGGGCTGGTGGCGGCGATTCCGGGGCCCATCGACATCAATGTCCAGGCCTTCGGCGCCGATCCGCTGGTGCACGCGTTCTTCGCGGCGCCGGACGACATCGGGCGCATGCTGGGGGCGAGCCGCGAGGTCAAGCAGTTCGTCGCCGACGCCAACCATCTGGAGTCGGACGCCTTCTACGCCATGATCGGCATGCGGCGCAAGGAAAAGATCGTCCTCGGGCTGGAAATGCACGGCGACCTCATCCAGGAAGGCATGCCGCAGCGCCTGCTCTATTTCGGCGACCACACGCTGCACGGCTTGAGCGTCGACCTCGACGTGACGCGCTACCTGTTGCGGCAGGCGTCGTTCGACAGCCTGGCGAAGGGCTTCGCCGCCTACCTCGACGACCTGCGCGGCAAACGCCAGGACTTGCACCAGGCCTGGGAGCAGGAACGGTCCTTGAGCCGGTCCGCGGCGCCGGCGGAGGTCGCCAGCCTGCATGCGCAGCGGCGGCTCGAACTGGAGCAGCGCATGCGCGCGGCGGCGGAGTCGATGGAGCCCGGGCATGTGCTCGACGCCTTCTGCGCCTGGCTGGCCGCGCCCGAAACGCGCCTGCATCTGGTCGAAACCTCCGTGGCCGTCGACCGCCTGGGAGTGATGGCCGATCCCGCCAGGGACGAGCCCAACGTTCAGACGCTGAGTTTTCCCGAACTCGTCGGCCGCGACCGGCGCCGCTGGATCGTGCTGCTGACGCGGATCTCCCGCACCGACGCGCTGCGCGCCCAGGAAGCGAGCCGCGAAGCGAACCGCTACCTGATCATCTGACCGTCAGTCCACCGCCAGGGTGGCGATGACCTGGCCCTCGGCGAGCGATTCGCCGACGGCGACCCGGACTTCGACGACGGTGCCGGCCTTGGGGCTGGGAATGTCGAGCGCGACCTTGCCGGTCTCCAGGGTGATCAGGTTGTCGTCGAAGCGCACCGCATCGCCCGGCTTGACATGGACGTCGATGACGAAGACGTCGCCGTTGGCGCAGTTGCCGCAGGTTTCCCAGCACTCCGGGTACTTCGGCATGCGGACTTCGACGATGTTTCCCATGGCGCCGATTTTACCCGGCGGGGGCGGGATCAGACGCGGAAGCGCTCCGCCGCCCCCTTGAGGTCCAGCGCCAGCTCGTCGAGGCGGCGCGCGGCGTCCGCCGATTCGCGCATCGCCGCGTTGCCTTGTTCCGTCATGCGCGCCATGTCCTCGACGTTGCGCGCGATGCTTTCGCTGGCCGTTCCCTGCTCCAGGGTCGCCGCGGCGACGTCGCGGATCTTGTCCAGCGTGTCGCGCGTGCCGCTGTTGATCTGGCGCAGCGAATCGGCGGCGCGGTCGGCGAATTGCAGGCCGCTGTGCACCAGCGCCGTGCTGGTGCGCATGCCGCTCACCGCCGTTCGGGTTTCCTCCTGGATGGCGGCGATCATGCCCGTGATCTGGCCGGTCGCCTGGGATGTGCGCTCGGCGAGCTTCCTCACCTCGTCGGCGACGACGGCGAAGCCGCGGCCCTGTTCCCCGGCGCGCGCCGCCTCGATGGCGGCGTTCAACGCCAGCAGGTTGGTCTGGTCGGCGATGTCCTGGATCACCTTGACGATGCCGCCGACTTCCTCCGAACTCGTCACCAGCGCCTCGACCTGGCGCGAGGCCGCAGCGACGGTGTCGACGATCTTGCCCATTTCGCGGGACGCCGTGTGCGCCAGCGTCTGGCCCTCCATCGACAACTCGTTGGCCTGCCGGGAGTTCGCCTCGGTGTTGCGCGCGTTGTCGGCGACCTGGTTGATGCTGACGGTCAGTTCCTGGACGGCGGCGGCGGTGGCGGCGGCCAGTTCGCTCTGGCGGTCCGAGACGGCCGTCACCTGCGCCGCGGTTTCGACCATGCCGGCCGAGGCGGCGGCGACATTGGCGGCGCCGGCATTGACCCGGGCGACGATCTCCCGCAGGCGCGCCTGCATCACGGCCATGGCGTGCAGCAGGCTCGAATCGTCGCCGGGCCGGGTGGCGACGGCAACCTGTAGGTCGCCGCCGGCGACGCGGTCGACGATGGCCTTGGCATAGTCCGGCTCGGCGCCGAGCTGGCGCATCAGGCTGCGCACGGTGAGCGTGCCGATGCCGATGCCGAGCGCGACGCCGAGCCCGCCGACGACGAAGATGACGACGCGCGCCAGGCCCACCTCGGCGGCGGCGTCGTTCGACGCGCCGGTGAACAGGCCGCCCTGGTAAATGATGAATTCGCCGAGCGCCTCGATGTAGGCGTTGTAGCTGGTCTTCGCCACCTGCAACTGCGACTTCACCAGTTCGATGTTCGCGGAGGCGCGGACCTGGTCGATGAAGTACTTGCGGTCCTTGACGAAGGCCTCGCGCGCCTGGCGAATCTCGGCGAGCTGCTTCCTGCCTTCCGCATCTGTGACCAGCCGGTCGAGGTTGTCGAGGTGATTGGCGGTGCGCTGTTCCGTGCTGTCGATGCGCTCGACGTCCTGCTTCAATTGGTCGGCGTCGGTGATGACCAGCAGGCCCTGCATCGCGACGGCGTTGTCGGTCGCCGCGCCGCGGATCGCCGTCAGCGACGCGGTGACCGGATACTTGTCGTTGACCAGCGAGCCGATCTGCGTGTTCAGGCGTGAGGCGGCGAGCAGGCCGACCCCGGCGGTCGCCAGGATCAGCAGCACCATGATGCCGAAGCCCAGTGCGAGACGTGTCGAAAACTTCATGGCGGCTATCCTCCCTGACGGGTGATCGGGCGGGCGCTCAGTGGCCTCCGCCCAGGTAGGCGGCGCGCACCGCCGGGTCGTCGCGCAGCTGCTCGGCCGGGCCGTGCACCGAGATGCGGCCGTTCTCCAGCACGTAGCCGTAGTCGCTGACCTTGAGCGCCGCGGCGGCGAACTGCTCGACGAGCAGCATGGTCACGCCGCGCTCCTTGAGGCGGGCGATGATGCGGAAAACCTCGTCGACCAGGATCGGCGCCAGACCCATCGACGGCTCGTCGAGCAGGATCACGTCGGGGTTGAGCATGGCGGCGCGCGCCATGGCCAGCATCTGCTGCTCGCCGCCGGAGAGCGTGCCGGCGAGCTGGTGGCGGCGCTCCCGCAGGCGCGGAAACAGTTCCAGCGCCTGTTCGAGGTCGGCCTGCACGTCGCCCTTCGGGCGGCTGCCGGTGAAGCGCGGAAAGGCGCCGAGCAGCAGGTTGTCGGTGACGGACAAGGTCGGGAAGACGCGCCGCCCCTCGGGCGAATGCGCCAGGCCGCGGCGCGCGATGCGGTGGGCGTCGAGGCCGGTGACGTCGCATTCGTTCAACATCACGGCGCCGCGCTTGGGGCGGATCATGCCGGAGATGGCGCGCATGGTCGTCGTCTTGCCGGCGCCGTTCGAGCCGATCAGGCTGACCACCTTGCCCCTGGGCACTTCGAGGGAGATGCCGTGCAGCACATCGACGCTGCCGTAGCCGGCGTGGAGATTGTCTATGGTAAGCATGTCGGTTTTCCTAGGCAGCCAGGGGTTGGGGTTCGCCTGCGGACTCGGCTTCGCCGCCGAGGTAGGCCTCGATGACCTTCGGGTTGCGCTGCACCTCGGCCGGCGCGCCCTCGGCGATCTTCTGGCCGAAGTCGAGCACCGAGACGCGGTCGCAAACGCCCATGACGACGTCCATGTGGTGTTCGATCAGGA
>CAZWFC010000213.1:0-4121 GCA_964632965.1 uncultured Rhodocyclaceae bacterium | reverse complement strand
AGATCATGGTGCTCGGCGGCGGTCCCAACCGCATCGGCCAGGGCATCGAGTTCGACTACTGCTGCGTCCATGCCGCCCTCGCCATGCGCGAGGACGGCTACGAGACCATCATGGTCAACTGCAACCCGGAAACCGTGTCGACCGACTACGACACCTCCGACCGCCTCTACTTCGAGCCGCTGACGCTCGAAGACATCCTCGAAATCGTCGAGGTCGAGAAGCCCTACGGCGTCATCGTCCAGTTCGGCGGCCAGACGCCGCTGAAGCGCGCGCGCGAGCTCGAAGCCAACGGCGTGCCCATCATCGGCACCAGCCCCGACATGATCGACGCCGCCGAGGACCGCGAGCGCTTCCAGAAGCTGCTGCACGAGCTCAAGCTCAAGCAGCCGCCCAACCGCACGGCGCGCAATGAGGCCGACGCCATTCGCCTCGCCGCCGAGATCGGCTATCCGCTGGTGGTGCGTCCGTCCTATGTGCTGGGCGGCCGGGCGATGGAAATCGTGCACGAGCAGAAGGACCTCGAACGCTACATGCGCGACGCCATCAAGGTCTCCAACGATTCGCCGGTGCTGCTCGACCGCTTCCTCAACGACGCCACCGAAGTGGACGTCGACGCGCTGTCCGACGGCAAGCAGGTCATCATCGGCGGCATCATGGAGCACATCGAACAGGCGGGCGTGCATTCGGGCGATTCGGCCTGTTCGCTGCCGCCCTACACGCTCTCCGTGCAGTTGCAGGACGAACTGCGGCGCCAGACCGAGATGATGGCCCGCGGCCTCAACGTCGTCGGCCTGATGAACGTGCAGTTCGCGATCCAGGGGCAGGGCGACGATGCCGTCGTCTATGTCCTCGAAGTGAACCCGCGCGCCTCGCGCACCGTGCCCTTCGTCTCCAAGGCTACCAGCCTGCCGCTGGCGAAGATCGCCGCGCGCTGCATGGCCGGTCGCAGCCTCGCCGACCAGGGCGTGACGCGCGAAGTCATCCCGCCGTATTTCTCGGTGAAGGAAGCGGTCTTCCCCTTCGTCAAGTTCCCCGGCGTGGACACCATTCTCGGCCCCGAGATGAAGTCCACCGGCGAAGTGATGGGCGTCGGCCGCACCTTCGGCGAAGCCTTCGTCAAGTCGCAGATCGCCTCGGGCACCAAGCTGCCGAAGTCGGGCAAGGTCTTCATCAGCGTCAAGCCGGCCGACAAGACCAAGGCCGTGCAGGTCGCACGCGAACTGCACGAACTGGGTTTCGCGTTGCTGGCCACCAAGGGCACGGCTGCTTCCATCGCGGAGGCCGGCCTTCCCGTCACCGCAGTGCATAAGGTCAATGAAGGCCGCCCCCACATCGTGGACATGATCAAGAACAACGAGATCGTCCTTATCATCAACACGGTGGAGGAGAAGCGCACCGCCATCGTCGATTCGCGCTCGATCCGCACTTCGGCGCTGGCGGCGAAGGTAACGCTGTTCACCACCGTCGAAGGCGGCCGCGCGGCCTGTGAGGGCATGCGCCATTCCGGTCTTGAAACCTATTCGCTGCAGGCTTTGCACAAGGAGCTTGTCTAAATGAGCAAGTTCCCCATCACCCTGCGCGGCGCGGAAAAGCTGCGCGAGGAACTGAAACGCCTGAAGACCGTAGAGCGGCCGAGCGTCGTTGCCGCCATCGCCGAAGCCCGTTCGCACGGCGACCTGTCGGAGAACGCCGAATACGATGCCGCCAAGGAGCGCCAGGGCTTCATCGAAGGCCGCATCGCCGAGGTGGAAGGCAAGCTCGGCAACGCCCAGATCATCGATCCGGCTTCACTGGATGCCGACGGCCGCGTGGTCTTCGCTGCCACGGTGGAACTGGAAGACATCGAAGGCGGCCAGACCGTGACCTACCAGATCGTCGGCGACGACGAGGCCGATCTCAAGCAGGGCATGATTTCCCTGAACTCTCCCGTGGCCCGGGCCCTGATCGGCAAGTACGCCGGCGACGTCGCCGAAGTACACACGCCAGGAGGCCGGCGCGAGTACGAAATCCTCGACGTCAGGTACGAGTAGTTTTCCGGCGCGGCCGTTCGAGGGCGGCCGCTGCCTGTTTCTTGGTCTTCGGCTTCGGCGCACGCTTCGCCTTCGGCGCCGGAGCGGATTTTTCCTCTTCCGGTTTTTCGCGCCAGAGCACGAAAATATTGCCGATGTGCTGTACCGGCGCGCAGTCCAGTTGTTCGCAGACTTGCGTAAACAGGGCCGCGCGGTCGTCGCGCTCGATGCCGTGCACCTTGACCTTGATAAGCTCGTGTTTCGCGAGGCAAAGGTCGATTTCCTTCAGCACGGATTCGGTGAGCCCGTTCTGGCTGATGCTGACGACGGGATTCAAATGGTGGGCGTCGGCACGCAGGGTGCGGCGCTGGATGGTAGTCAATTCGATCATGTTCATATTGTAACCCGATGACGATCAAGTCCAAGCGACACAAAAAGAGCAAGGTGTGGATGCAGGAGCATGTCAACGACACCTACGTCCAGCGCGCGCAGAGCGAGGGCTGGCGTTCGCGGGCGGCGTTCAAGCTCATCGAGATCGACGAGAAGAACAAGCTCCTCAAGCCGGGCATGACGGTCGTCGACCTCGGTTCTTCGCCCGGCAGCTGGTCGCAGGTGGCGGCGAAGCGCATCCAGCCCGGCGGCCGGCTGATCGCCCTCGACATCCTGCCGATGGAACTCCTGCACGGCGTCGAATTCATCCAGGGCGACTTCCGCGAGGACGAGGTCCTGCACGCGCTGGAGGCGGCGCTGGGCGGACGTCAGGTAGACCTTGTATTGTCGGACATGGCCCCCAATATCTCGGGTATCGCTTCTTCGGATCAGGCGCGGGTCATGCACCTGGCCGAGTTGACGCTGGATTTTTGTCGCGACCACCTGAAACCGGGGGGCGATATGCTGGTCAAAGTGTTTCAGGGCAGCGGCTTTGTCGAATTGAGGCAGATGCTGGCGGCGGCGTTCGAAACGCTGCAGACGAAGAAGCCCGCGGCCTCGCGCGACCGCAGCGCGGAAACCTATTTGCTGGCACGCAACAAGCTGTAGAAGTAGCCCCTGAAGTCATGTGGGCATAAGTGGCTGCGACCGGGATTCCCGCCGTTTGCAAGCTGGCTGAAAGCGTCTAGAATGCCCGTTCGCTGGGCAAAATGTGAGGTAGGGCTTTGAACAATCTATTCAAGAATTTCGCGGTCTGGCTGGTGATCGGCATCGTTCTGATGACGGTGTTCAACCAGTTCAACGCCCGGCAGACCACGCAAAATACGATGGAATATTCGCAGTTCCTCGACGAGGTCAAGCAGGGGCACGTCAGCAAGGTCGTCATCCAGGGCCGCACCCTCGAAGCGACGACGCTGGACGGCAAGAAGATCACCACCTACGCCCCGCCCGACCTGTGGATGGTCTCCGACCTGCTCAAGAACAACGTCAAGGTCGTCGCCAAGCCCGAGGAAGAGCAGTCCTTCCTGATGAGCATCTTCGTGTCGTGGTTCCCGATGCTGCTGCTGATCGGCGTCTGGGTGTTCTTCATGCGCCAGATGCAGGGCGGCGGCAAGGGCGGCGCCTTCTCGTTCGGCAAGAGCAAGGCCCGCATCCTCGACGAGGCCACCAACAGCATCACCTTCGCCGACGTCGCCGGCTGCGACGAAGCCAAGGAGGAAGTCTCCGAACTGGTCGAGTTCCTGCGCGATCCCTCCAAGTTCCAGAAGCTCGGCGGCCGCATCCCGCGCGGCGTGCTGATGGTCGGTTCGCCCGGCACCGGCAAGACGCTGCTGGCCAAGGCCATCGCCGGCGAGGCCAAGGTGCCGTTCTTCTCGATTTCCGGTTCCGACTTCGTCGAGATGTTCGTCGGCGTAGGCGCCGCGCGTGTCCGCGACATGTTCGAACAGGCCAAGAAGGCTTCGCCCTGCATCATCTTCATCGACGAAATCGACGCCGTCGGCCGCCAGCGCGGCGCCGGCCTCGGCGGCGGCAACGACGAGCGCGAACAGACGCTCAACCAGCTGCTGGTCGAGATGGACGGCTTCGAGGCCTCGGTCGGCGTCATCGTCATCGCCGCCACCAACCGTCCCGACGTGCTCGACCCGGCGCTGCTGCGCCCCGGCCGCTTCGACCGCCAGGTGG
>CAZWFC010000212.1:0-4168 GCA_964632965.1 uncultured Rhodocyclaceae bacterium | reverse complement strand
CGGTCGGCCAGGCGTAGTTGACGTCGCCGCGCAGGTGCTTGGAGGCCATCACGTCGTAGGCGCCGCCGTAGGCCTTGCGGGTGATGACGGTGATCTTGGGCACCGTGCACTCGGCGTAGGCGTAGAGCAGCTTGGCGCCGTGCTTGATGATGCCGCCGTATTCCTGCGCCGTCCCCGGCATGAAGCCGGGCACATCGACGAAGGTGACGATGGGGATGTTGAAGGCGTCGCAGAAGCGCACGAAGCGGCCGGCCTTGATCGAGGACTTGATGTCGAGGCAGCCGGCCAGCACCAGCGGCTGGTTGGCGACGATGCCCACGGTCTGGCCTTCCATGCGGGCGAAGCCGACGACGATGTTCTTGGCGTGGTCGGGCTGGATCTCGAAAAAGTCGCAGTCGTCGACGACCTTGATGATGAGTTCCTTGATGTCGTAGGGCTTGTTGGCATTCTCCGGCACCAGCGTGTCGAGGCTCATGTCGAGGCGGTCGGCGGCATCGGTGGTCGGCCGGATCGGCGCCTTCTCGCGGTTGTTGAGCGGCAGGTAGCTGATGAAGCGGCGCAGCATCAGCAGCGCATCGACGTCGTTCTCGAAGGCAAGGTCGGCGACGCCCGACTTGGTGGTGTGCGAAATGGCGCCGCCGAGTTCCTCGGCCGTCACTTCCTCGTGGGTCACGGTCTTGACCACTTCCGGTCCGGTGACGAACATGTAGGAAGTGTCCTTGACCATGAAGATGAAGTCGGTCATCGCCGGGCTATACACCGCGCCGCCGGCGCAGGGGCCCATGATCAAGGAGATCTGCGGAATCACCCCGGAGGCCATGACGTTGCGCTGGAACACCTCGGCGTAACCGCCGAGCGCCGCCACGCCTTCCTGGATGCGGGCGCCGCCCGAGTCGTTGAGGCCGATCACCGGCGCGCCGACCTTCATGGCCTGGTCCATGACCTTGCAGATCTTCTCGGCGTGGGCTTCCGAGAGCGCGCCGCCGAAGACGGTGAAGTCCTGCGAGAAGACGAAGACCATGCGGCCGTTCACGGTGCCGTAGCCGATCACCACACCGTCGCCGGGAATCTTGTTCTCGGCCATGCCGAAGTCGGTGCAGCGATGCTCCTTGAACATGTCCCACTCTTCGAAGGTGCCTTCGTCGAAGAGCAGCTCGATGCGCTCGCGCGCCGTCAGCTTGCCCTTGGCATGGTGGGCGTCGATGCGCTTCTGGCCGCCGCCGAGGCAGGCAGCCGCGCGCTTCTCGGCGAGTTGTTCGATGATTTCGTGCATGTTATCTCCACTTCCACTAGAAGAATCGGTTCAACAAATTGAGCAATCGGTGGGCGGCGACGGTCGGCGTGGTGGCGCCCGACTCGACCGCCCGGGTAAGTTCCGGCAGCGCCGCCTGCACGCCGGGATGGGCGCGGAAGCGATGGCGCAGGCCGCTGTCGATCAGCTGCTCCATCCAGTCCAGCGACTGGCGGCGGCGCCGGGCGGCCAGCTCGCCGGAATCCGTCATGGTCTTCCGGTAGCGCTCCATGGTCTGCCAGAATTCGGCGATGCCGTCCTTCCTCGCCGCGCTCATTGTCAGCACCGGCGGCTTCCAGTGTTCCGAACTGGCGCGCAGCATGGACAGCGCCGAGCGCATCTGCGATGCGGCGACATCGGCCGCGCGCGGATCGATGTCGGCCTTGTTGAAGACGACGATGTCGGCCAGCTCCATGATGCCCTTCTTGATCGCCTGCAAATCGTCGCCGGCATTGGGCAGTTGCAGCAGGACGAAGGCATCGGTCATGCCGGCCACCGCGGTTTCCGACTGGCCGACGCCGACGGTCTCGACGATGACGACGTCGAAGCCGGCAGCCTCGCAGAGCAGCATCGCCTCGCGTGTCTTCTCGGCGACGCCGCCGAGCGAACCGGACGATGGCGAGGGCCGGATGAAAGCTTCATCGCGCTGGCAGAGCTGCTCCATGCGCGTCTTGTCGCCGAGAATGGAGCCGCCGGTCACCGACGAGGACGGATCGACCGCGAGCACCGCGACGCGGTGGCCGGCCGCGATCAGGTACAGGCCCAGCGCTTCGATGAAGGTCGACTTGCCGACGCCCGGCACGCCGGTGATGCCGATGCGGATCGAACGGCCGGCATGCGGCAGCAGGGCGTCGAGCACGGCGTGGGCGCGCTCCTGGTGGTCTTCGCGCTGCGACTCGATCAGCGTGATGGCCTTGGCGAGCGGCCGGCGGCTGCGCGCCAGCACGCCCTCCACCAGGGCCGCGTCCGCTCCGGTCAGCCCGATTTCCGCCATGGGCCGCATCGCTCCGTCAGGTCAGACCGAAGCCGGCAGGTGGGCGGCGCGGATGGCGCGCAGCACTTCGTGCGCGCACTGCGGAATCGGCGTGCCCGGCCCGAAGATGCCGGCGGCGCCGGCCTTGTGCAGGAAGTCGTAATCCTGCGCCGGGATCACGCCGCCGACGAAGACGACGATGTCGTTGGCGCCCTGGTCGCGCAGGGCCTTGATCAGCGTCGGCACCAGCGTCTTGTGGCCGGCGGCGAGCGTCGATACGCCGATGGCGTGCACGTCGTTCTCGATCGCCTGACGCGCGGCTTCCTCCGGCGTCTGGAACAGCGGGCCGACGTCGACGTCGAAGCCAAGGTCGGCGAAGGCGGTGGCCACCACCTTGGCGCCGCGGTCGTGGCCGTCCTGGCCGAGCTTGGCCACCATCAGGCGCGGGCGGCGGCCCTCGGCGGCGGCGAATTCGTCGATCAGCGTCTTCAGGTCGTCCATGGTGTTGTTCCCCTCGCCGTAGGCGGCGGCATAGACGCCGGAAACCGTCTGGTTATTGGCGCGATGCCGGCCCCAGACCTTTTCCAGCGCGTCGGAAATCTCGCCGACCGTGGCACGCAGGCGCGTTGCCTTGATCGCCAGTTCGAGCACGTTGCCGACGCCGGTTTTGGCGGCCTCGGTCAGCGCATCGAGCGCGACCTGCACGGCAGCGCCGTCGCGCTTGGCGCGGATGGCCTTGAGGCGCGCCACCTGGGATTCGCGCACGGCGACGTTATCGACGTCGAGAATCTCGATCGGGTCCTGCTTGGCGAGCTTGTACTTGTTCACGCCGACGATGACGTCCTGGCCGGAGTCGATGCGCGCCTGCTTCTCGGCGGCGCATTTCTCGATCTGCAGCTTGGCCCAACCGGACTCGACGGCCTTGGTCATGCCGCCCATGGCCTCGACTTCCTCGATGATCTTCCAGGCGGCGTCGGCCATGTCCTGGGTCAGCTTCTCCATCATGTAGGAACCGGCCCAGGGATCGACGACGTTGCAGATGTGGGTTTCTTCCTGGATCAGGATCTGGGTGTTGCGGGCGATGCGCGAGGAGAACTCGGTCGGCAGCGCGATGGCCTCGTCGAGCGCGTTGGTGTGCAGGCTCTGCGTACCGCCGAACACCGCCGCCATCGCCTCGATGGTGGTGCGCACGACGTTGTTGTAGGGGTCCTGCTCGGTCAGCGACCAGCCCGAGGTCTGGCAGTGGGTACGCAGCATCATCGACTTCGGGCTCTTGGCGCCGAACTCCTTCATGATGCGCCACCACAAGAGGCGCGCGGCGCGCAGCTTGGCGACTTCGAGGTAGAAGTTCATGCCGATGGCGAAGAAGAACGACAGCCGTCCGGCGAAGGCATCGACGTCGAGGCCGCTCTTCATCGCCGTGCGCACGTACTCCATGCCGTCGGCGAGCGTGAAGGCCAGCTCCAGTGTCTGCGTCGCGCCGGCTTCCTGGATATGGTAGCCGGAGATCGAGATCGAGTTGAACTTCGGCATGTTCGCCGCCGTGTAGCCGATGATGTCGGAAATGATGCGCATCGACGGCTCGGGCGGGTAGATGTAGGTGTTGCGGACCATGAACTCCTTGAGGATGTCGTTCTGGATGGTCCCCGACAACTTGTCCTGGGAAACGCCCTGCTCCTCGGCGGCGACGACGTAGCCGGCCAGCACCGGCAACACGGCGCCGTTCATGGTCATCGACACCGACACCTGGTCGAGCGGAATCTGGTCGAAGAGGATTTTCATGTCCTCGACGGAATCGATCGCGACACCGGCCTTGCCGACGTCGCCGACGACGCGCGGGTGGTCGGAGTCGTAGCCGCGGTGGGTGGCGAGGTCGAAGGCGACGGAGACGCCCTGCGCGCCGG
>CAZWFC010000211.1:0-4175 GCA_964632965.1 uncultured Rhodocyclaceae bacterium | reverse complement strand
GTGGTGGCTGTAGCTCAGTTGGTAGAGTCCTGGATTGTGATTCCAGTCGTCGTGGGTTCGAGTCCCATCAGCCACCCCACCCAACAAGCAAACGGGGCCGTTTCGGCCCCGTTTGCTTTTGTGCGATCGCTTTCCTGTTCGATCAGGCGCGCGGCACTTCCACCGGTTCGTTGAGCACCAGCCAGTAGAGGCCGAGCTGGCCGACCGCCTGAATGAACTTCTCGAAATCGACCGGCTTGCGGATGTAGCTGTTGGCGCCGAGGCTGTAGCCTTCGAAGATGTCCTGCTGCTCTTTCGATGTGGTCAGGATGACAACCGGGAGCAGGCTGGTGCGCGCGTCGGCGCGAACGCGGCGCAGCACTTCGAGACCATCGATGCGGGGCAGCTTCAGGTCGAGCAGAATGACCGCCGGCATGGCATTTTGCGCGTGCCCTTCATGGGGGCCCGTGCTGAAAAGGTAATCGAGCGCCTCGACGCCGTCGCGGGCGACGACGACCGGGTTGTTGATGCGGTTCTTGCTGAAGGCCCGCAGGGTCAGGGCTTCGTCGTCGGGATTGTCCTCGACGAGCAGGATCGGCCGTTCGGTGTTCATCATCGCATTCCTTCGTGGGCTTCTTGCCGAAAAATACACCGATTCGCCGTCGTCATGCAAGCCGGATGATCAAGAGTGCTTGCGTTTGCGTGGGGGCGACGCGGGCGGCAGGTCGCTGCCGTGGACCAGGAAGATCTTGTCTTCGCTGCTCGGCGTGTCGATCCAGGTGAGCGGGAGATCCGGGAAGGCGGCATCGATGATGTCGCGGTTGTGGCCGACCTCGACCGCGAGCAGACCGCCGGGCTTGAGATGGCGGGCGGCCGCGTCGAGAATCCGGCGCACGACGTCCAGGCCGTCCGCGCCCGCGCCCAGGGCCAGGGCTGGCTCGTGGCGGTATTCCTGCGGCAGGGCCGCCATCGACGCGGCCGTGACATAAGGCGGATTTGAAATGATGATGTCGTAACGGCGGTCCGCCAGCCCGGAGAAGACGTCGGATTCGACCAGCCGCACCTGGTCCTGCAAGCCGTAGTCGGCGACATTGCGCCGTGCAACTTCCAGCGCCTGCGGCGAGATGTCCGCCGCGTCGATGCGGGCATGGGGAAAGGCGTGGGCCATGAGAATCGCCAGGCAGCCCGAGCCGGTGCACAGGTCGAGGGCATCCGCGATGTCTGCGGGATCGTCCACCCAGGGCGCAAAGCCTTCGGCGAGCATTTCGGCGAAATAGGAGCGCGGCACGATGACGCGCTCGTCGACGTAGAAGCGGAAGTCGCCGAGCCAGGCTTCCTGCGTCAGGTAGGCGGCCGGAACCCGGCGCGTGATGCGCTGCTGCAGGCGATCGAGCACCGCGAGTCGTTCCGCATGGGCGAGGCGCGCGTCGAGAAAGGGTTCGAGGCGATCCGGCGGCAGATGCAGCGTGTGCAGGATCAGGTAGGCGGCTTCGTCGTAGGCGTTGTCGGTGCCGTGGCCGAAGGCGAGGCTGGCCTCGTTGAAGCGGCTGGTACCCCAGCGCAGCCAGTCGCGCACGGTGTGAAGCTCGGTGAGCAGCGAATCCATATGTGTTTAACCCAGCAGGCGTTGCAGCACGCCCTGATAGATGCGCGCCAGTGGCTCCAGATCGGCTACGGCGACGCATTCGTCGATCTTGTGGATGGTGGCGTTGAGCGGCCCGAATTCGACGACCTCGGGGCAGATGTCGGCGATGAAGCGGCCGTCGGAAGTTCCGCCCGAGGTCGAAAGCTCGGGGGCGGTACCCGTGGCGTCGCGGATCGCGTCGCTCAGGATGTCGACGAGGCGTCCGCGCGGCGTGAGGAAGGGGCGGCCGCCGAGCGTCCATTGAATCTCGTAGTCGAGGCCGTGGCGGTCGAGGACTTCATGGACGCGGCCTTGCAGGCCTTCGCGCGTGCTCGCCGTGGAGAAGCGGAAATTGCACAGGACTTCGAGTTCCCCGGGCACGACATTGGTTGCGCCGGTGCCGGCGCGGATGTTCGAAATCTGGAAGCTCGTCGGCGGGAAATAGGCGTTGCCCTCGTCCCAGCGCATCGCCGCGAGTTCGGCCAGCGCCGGCGCCGCCTGATGGACGGGGTTCCTGACGCGTTCGGGATAGGCGACGTGGCCCTGGATGCCCTTGACGACGAGGCGGGCGGACAGCGAGCCGCGGCGGCCGTTCTTGATCGTGTCGCCGAAGCGGTTCGCCGACGTCGGTTCGCCGACGATGCAGCAGTCCATGGCTTCGTTGCGTGCTTTCAGCGCTTCGACGACGCGTACCGTGCCGTCGATGGCGTCGCCTTCCTCGTCCGAAGTCAGCAGCAGGGCGATGGAGCCGCGGTGCGCGGGACTGGCGGCGACGAAGCGCTCGATGGCGACGACGAAGGCCGCCAGCGAGGATTTCATGTCGGCGGCGCCGCGGCCGTAGAGGTGGCCATCGCGGATTTCCGGAACGTAGGGGTCCGAGTGCCATTTTTCGCGCGGCCCGGAGGGGACGACATCGGTATGGCCGGCGAAGCACAGTAGCGGGGCCGCATTGCCGCGCCGCGCCCACAGGTTGCCGACCTTCCCGGTCGGGCCGTCGGCGTCCATGCGTTCCAGCGCGAAGCCGAGTGAGGCGAGTCGCGCGGCGATCAGGTCGAGGCATCCGGCGTCGTCGGGCGTGACCGACTTGCGCGCGATCAGCGCCTGGGCAAGCAGCAATGTGTCAGACATCAGTCGCCCAGCTTGAGCGTGAATTCGGAGAAGGAGGCGCCGCCGACGGGCGCCTGCTCGGTTTCTTTCTTTGCGTCCTCGTCCTTCTTGCCTTCCGCATCGGCTTCGGTGTTGTTGATCAGCCAGTGGAGGTTGTTGGCGGAATCGGCGTTGGCAAGCGCCTCTTCGAGCGTGATGACTTTCGAGCGGTAGAGCTTGAACAGCGCCTGCTCGAAGGTCTGCGAGCCGGGCGACATGCTCTGTTCCATCGCCTCCTTGATGCCCGTCATGTCGCCTTTTTCGATCAGCTCGGCGATGTGGCGCGAATTGAGCATCACCTCGACCGCCGGCGTGCGGCCGCCGTCGGGCTTTTTCACCAGCCGCTGCGAGATCGTCGCCTTCATCGTCACGGCCAGGTCGGCCAGCAGCGCGGGGCGGTTCTCCAGCGGATAGAAACTGATGATGCGCGACAGGGCGTGGTAGGCGTTGTTGGCGTGCAGCGTGGCGAGGCACAGGTGGCCGGACTGGGCGTAGGCGATGGCCTGGCTCATGGTGTCCTTGTCGCGGATTTCGCCGATGAAGATGCAGTCGGGCGCCTGGCGCAGGGCATTCTTCAGCGCGGCCTGAAAGGTGCGCGTGTCGGAGCCGACTTCGCGCTGATTGACGATGGACTTCTTGTTCTTGAAGATGAATTCGATCGGGTCTTCGAGCGTCAGGATGTGGCCGGTCTTGCGCTCGTTGCGGTAGTCGAGCATCGCCGTCAGCGTCGTCGACTTGCCCGAGCCCGTGGCGCCGACCATCAGGATCAGGCCGCGCTTTTCCATGATGACGTCGGCGAGGACGTCGGGAACGTTCAGGGTATCCAGTTGCGGAATCTCGGCCGGGATGTAGCGCACGACGAAAGCCGAGGTGCCTTTCTGCCGCATCACCGAGATGCGGAAGTTGCCCACGCCTTCGAGGGCATAGCCGGTATTCAGCTCCAGCGTTTCGGCGAATTCCTTGAGCTGGGTTTCCGAGAGGATCTCGGCCAGCAGGTTGTTGATGGTCGGGTTGTCCATCACCTGCTGGTTCACCGCCACGGCGACGCCGTTGATCTTGATGTTGATCGGCGAACCCACGGAAACGAAGATGTCCGAGGCCTTCTTCTCCGCCATTAGCTGGAACAGCCGGTCCATCGTTCCCATGGGTGATTTCCTCGCGGTCCGGGGCGACGTTCAGTCGCGCAGCAGTTCGTTGATGGCGGTCTTGGCACGCGTCTGCGCATCGACGCGCTTGACGATCACGGCGCAGTAGAGGCTGTACTTGCCGTCGGTGGATGGCAGGTTGCCGCTGACGACCACCGAGCCGGCGGGAATGCGGCCGTAGGTGATCTCGCCGGTCGCGCGGTCGTAGATCTTCGTGCTCTGGCTGATGTAGACGCCCATCGAGATGACGGAGTTCTCCTCGACGATGACGCCCTCGACGA
>CAZWFC010000210.1:0-4176 GCA_964632965.1 uncultured Rhodocyclaceae bacterium | reverse complement strand
CCGACTGGTTCGACGTCGTCGTCGGCTCCAATCTCTTCGGCGACATCCTCTCGGATCTCGGCCCCGCCTGCACCGGCACCATCGGCATTGCGCCCTCGGCCAACCTCAACCCGGAGCGCGAATACCCGTCGCTGTTCGAGCCGGTGCACGGCTCCGCTCCCGACATCGCCGGCAAGAGCATCGCCAACCCGCTGGGCCAGATCTGGAGCGGGGCGCTGATGTTCGAACACCTCGGCGAACCGGCGGCAGCCGCCGCCGTCATGCGCGCCATGGAGACCGTGCTGCGCACCGGCCCGAAGACGCGCGACCTCGGCGGCAGCGCCGACACCCGCACAGTGGGCAGTGCCGTCGCCGCGGCCCTCGACGCCCTGCCCACCCCATAACCCAGGAGAAGACGACATGAACAAATGGACGCTTGCCATGCTGGTCGCGACGCTCGGGCCTGCCGTCGCCGTCGCCCAGCCGGACCGCCATGTCGGCCGCGGCGAACTGCTGTACTCGACGTATTGCGGCGCCTGCCACGGCGAACAACTGCACTGGCGCGACAAGAAGGCTGCCACCGACTGGACCAGCCTGACGACCGAGGTGCGCCGCTGGCAGGCGGTCGGCAACCTCGGCTGGAGCGAGGACGACATCGCAGCCGTGACGCGCTACCTGAACACGCTGCACTACCACTATCCGGTTCCCTGATACGGAACCCCGCCCGGAGCACTTATGGCCAAAGCCGAATTCCGCTGGGACGACCCGCTGCTGCTCGACGAGCAGCTCGGCACGGAGGAGCGCCTGCTGCGCGACGCCGCGCGCGACTACTGCCAGGGCCGGCTGGCGCCGCGCGTGCTCGACGCCTTCCGTCACGAAAAGACCGACCCGGCCATCTTCCGCGAAATGGGCGCACTGGGCCTGCTCGGCCCGACCATCCCCGCCGAGTACGGCGGCGCCGGTCTCAGCTTCGTTTCCTACGGCCTCGTCGCGCGCGAGGTCGAGCGCGTCGACTCGGGCTACCGTTCGATGATGAGCGTGCAGAGCTCGCTGGTGATGGTGCCGATCTTCGAGTTCGGCACCGAGGCGCAAAGGCGCAAGTACCTGCCGAAACTCGCCACCGGCGAATCGATCGGCTGCTTCGGCCTGACCGAGCCCAACCACGGTTCCGACCCCGGCAGCATGGAAACCCGCGCCCGCGCCGTACCCGGCGGCTATGCCCTGTCCGGCGCCAAGACGTGGATCACCAACTCGCCCATCGCCGACGTCTTCGTCGTCTGGGCCAAGGACGACGCCGGCGACATCCGCGGCTTCGTACTCGAAAAGGGCATGCCGGGTCTCGCGGCGCCCGCCATCCACGGCAAGATGGGCCTACGCACCTCGATCACCGGCGAGATCGTCATGGACGAAGTCTTCGTGCCGGAGGAAAACAGGTTCCCGGCGGTGAAGGGGCTCAAGGGGCCCTTCACCTGCCTCAACTCGGCGCGCTACGGCATCGCCTGGGGCGCGCTCGGCGCCGCCGAGGACTGCTGGTTCCGCGCCCGCCAGTACGTGCTCGACCGCCGGCAGTTCGGCCGCCCGCTCGCCGCCAACCAGCTGGTGCAGAAAAAATTGGCCGACATGCAGACCGAAATCACCTTGGGGCTGCAGGGCTGCCTGCGCCTCGGCCGCCTCAAGGACGAGGGCCAGGCGGCGCCCGAGATCACCTCGATCATGAAGCGCAACTCCTGCGGCAAGGCGCTCGACATCGCCCGCCTGGCGCGCGACATGCACGGCGGCAACGGCATCTCCGACGAATACGGCGTCGTCCGCCACATGCTCAACCTGGAGGTGGTGAACACCTACGAGGGTACGCACGACGTACACGCCCTGATCCTCGGCCGGGCGCAGACGGATATTCCCGCATTCTGATTGGCGCCGCCCGAAAGACCTTCCGGGCGCCATGCTCCGGTACACCCTGCCGCTAGCCCGGCGGCGCGTCTCCGGCGGCCTTCTGCGGCAGGTACTTGATGTAGTCCTGGTCGGCGACGAGGATGTGCTTGGCCAGCCAGTCGTTGACCAGCAGGCGCACTGCCTCCGCGATCTGGTCGAGCGTCATGCGGCCGGCATTGCCGTAAAGCTTGGCCAGATAGCTGCGGAATTCGTCGTGGAGCTTCTTGTGCGCGGCGAGTCCCGGATAGCCGATTTTTTCGAGCAGTTCTTCCTCGTCGCGGAAATGCCCGATGACGTATTCGCTCAGTGAGGCCAGCACCTGCATCACGCGCGGCTGGCTGCCGTCCTTGACCAGGGTGGCCGCCAGGTCGAACAGCCGCTTGTGCTGGCGATCGATCGCCGTATGGCCGATTTCCATGGCCGGCGACCATTCGATGTGCTCGGAACTCACGACGCGGAATCTCCCCGATGAAATGCCCTGCGGCGCTGCAGGAACGACAATGATACCGCCAGTAGTGCGAGCGTCACCGCCGTGGTGTTGCCGTAGCGCACGTAGGGCGTGGCGCCGCCATAGCCCTGGATCTCGACCACCAGCGCGCCCGTCGTGAAGGGTTCCAGCACGGCGGCCACCGTGCCGTCGGGCGTGATGGCCGCGGTCATGCCGGTATTCGTCGCGCGCAGGCTGGGCCGCCCGGTCTCGATGGCGCGCAGGCGCGAAATCTGCAGGTGCTGCGGCTGGGCGAGCGAATCGCCGAACCAGGCCGTGTTCGACAGGTTGATGAGCATGGTCGCCGCCGGCAGCGCGCCGATGATCTCCTCGCCGAACGCGTCTTCGTAGCAGATGTTGGGCGCGAGCCGCTGCCCGGCGGCGGCGAGCGGCGGCTGCGCCGGCGCACCGGCGGTGAAATCGGACATGGGAATGCTCGCCAGCCGGAAGAACCAGGCGAACCCGGGCGGCGCGTATTCGCCGAAAGGAACGAGGTGGCGCTTGGCGTAGGCCTGGACGTCGAAATCGCCGTCATCCTTGCGGCTGACGACGACGGCGCCGTTGGTGTAGCCGCTCATTTGCCCGTTCTCGCGGGTGCGCACGGCGACGCCGATCAGCGCCGGGCCGTTCTGCGTCAGGTCGCTCAGCAGCGCGCGCGGCACCTGGTCGAAGAACAGCGGCAGCGCGGTTTCCGGCAGCACGGTGAGCGCCGCCGGATGGCGCTGCGCGAGGCGGACATAGGTTTCGAGCGAGAGCGGCAGGCGCTGCGGGTCCCACTTCAGGCTCTGCGGGATGTTCCCCTGCAGCAGGCTGATGCGCACGGGTTCGCCGACCGGCTGCGTCCAGGCGATGCCGCGCAACAGGAAGCCGGCGCCCGCCAGCACCGCCAGCAGCAGCGCCATGCGCCGCTTCGTCGTGCCGCTGGCCACCGTCGCCGCCAGCAGCGCGACGAGCAGGCCGATACCGTAGCTGCCCAGCAGCGGCGCATAGCCGGCCAGCGGGCTCGGCGGCGTCTGCGAATAGCCGAGGGACAGCCAGGGGAAGCCGGTGAATACCCAGCCACGCAGCCATTCGCTCAGCGTCCACAGGCCGGCGACGAGCAGCGCGTCGCGCCAGGCGCTGCCGCACCGCCAGCGCGCGCCGACGAAACCCGCGAGCGCCGGGAAAACGGCGAGCACGGCGCAGAACAGCACAGTGGCCACGGCCGCGACCGGCGGCGCCATGCCGCCGAACTGGTTGAGGCTGACATAGACCCACGACACGCCGGCGAGGAAGAAACCCAGCCCCCAAGCATAGCCGAGCAGCGCTGCCCGCCGCGGCGTTTCAGCCTTGCGCCAGAGCACGAACAGCCCGGCGAGCGTCAGGACCGGCAGGGGGAACAGGCCGAACGGCGCGAAGCCGGCGACGGTCGCGGCGCCGAGCAGGAAGGCTGCGAAAATTTGCCGTTTCATGCAGTCGGGCGGGACGAAGAGGTCATGAATCGGCAGGAGTTGGCATAAACGGGGCCGGACGAACGACAATATGCACTATTTTAGTCGGCTTCCCTGGGGTCTGTTTACATTCAGTCGGCGTGCGCGCCGGGCCATAGCGGGCCGCCGTCAAATGCGGCGCTCGCTTTGTCGCAAGCCTCGTGAAGGAGGCTACCATTCACTTCGGCTTGCTTCGCGCGATCATCCGCATTTGACGGCAACGCGCACGCCGACTGAATGTAAACAGACCCTAACGCCGGCCGGGAATGCCGCCGCTGAAGGCCGTGATGTAGGCGTAGCAGGTGCGGG
>CAZWFC010000209.1:2100-4247 GCA_964632965.1 uncultured Rhodocyclaceae bacterium | reverse complement strand
CGGGTGAAGGGCAAAAATTGCGGCAACTGAGTCATGAGCGTGCCACCAGTCAGACGCCGACGACGATGAAGCCGATGCCGGCCAGCTTCTGCGCCGCCAGCGCTTCGCCGAACCACTGCCAGGCGACGAAGGCGTTGATGACGTAGCCGATGGACAGCATCGGGTAGGCGACGGAGACCGGCGCGCGCGACAGCGCCATGATCCAGACGACCAGGCTGATCGCGTAGCAGGCCATGCCACCCATGATGTGCGGCTCGAAGGCGAGCTTCAGGCCGACCGGCACGAGGTTGTCCAGGTGGAACTCGAAATGGCCGACGGCATTGGTGCCGGCCTTGAGCAGCAGCTGCGCGGCGGCGTTGAGCAGTACGCCGGCGAGGATCAGGGCGAAGGCGACGGAGGTCATGGCTTGCTCACAATTATGCGGCGCGGGTCTTCGGCGAGAAGGCGCATGGGCAGGTCCTTTTCCTTGAATTGCCGGTAGAGGTCGGGCGGCATCAGGGCCATGGCCTTTGGCGCGGCGCGCCAGGCCGCTTCGAAGCCGGCGAGGTCGGGGATGAATTTATCCGGTTCCTGCGCGATGCCGAAGCCGAGTTCGTCCTTGTAGACCACCATGGTCATGGTGCGCTTGAGGTAGAAGGGCAGGGTCTGGTCGTAGGTGTTCACGGCGAAGAGGCGCACGTCGGGCGCCGCTTCGGCGCGGACGCGCTCGGCGACATGGTAGGCCGAGCTCGACGGCGACAGGCTGTCGTGGCCGTTGAGGACGAGTTGCGCGAACAGGAGGCCGCCGAGGGAAAGGCTGACGACGGCCGCCTGCGCCCGGCCGCGCCGGGAGAATGCGAAGGCGGCGGCGGCGGCGGCGGCGAGGCTGGCGCAGCCGGCCTCCAGCCAGGGCACGTAGTCGGCATAGAGCGCGGCCGGCACTTCCGGGCTGCTCATGTTCACCACCGACGGCGCGAAGAACAGGCCGACGAGGCCGAGCGGAATCCACGGCAGGGCGTGCCAGCGCAGGGCGCGCGCATCGATGCGCGCCAGGTGCCAGCCGACCAGCGCCGCGACGGCCGGGAACAGCGGCACGATGTAGGACACCAGCTTGGAGCTCGATGCCGAGAAGAAGCCGAACACGACGACGATCCACACCAGCAGGAAACGGCGCGGCTGGAAGCGCATGGCATCCTGCGCCGGCGCCGAGCGCAGCATCGCCAGCAAGCCGACCAGCCACGGCAGCACGCCGCCCAGCAGAATGGGGATGAAGTACCACATCGGCTGGTAGCGGCCGTGCGCCTTGGTCAGGAAGCGCTCAAAGTGTTCGTGGATGAAGAAGAAGCGGGCGAACTCGGGGTTGGCGAGCGACACGGCGACGAACCACGGCACGGTGAGCGCCAGCAGGATGGCTAGGCCGGAAACGAGATGCAGCTTCTTCCAGAGGGCGAAATCGCGCTGCCAGAGGGTATAGGCGACCAGCGTGGCGCCCGGCAGGACGAGGCCGATCAGGCCCTTGGACAGCACCGCGCAGGCGAGCAGGGCCCAGGTCGCCCACATCCAGCGGCGCGTATCCGTCGGCCCCGCCTCGTCGCGCTGGGCGAGCACGAAGGCGAATACGGCGCTGGCGAGGAAGAAGCTCACGCCCATGTCGAGCGTGTTGATGTGGCCGATCAGCACATAGAGCAGGCTGCCGGCCAGCACGCAGGCGGCGTTGAAGCCGGCCGCGCGCCCCCACAGCCTGGCCGCGGTATAGCCGGCGAACAGCACGCCGAGGAAGCCGGTCAGGGCGCTCCACAGCCGCGCCGTCCAGTGGTGCTCGCCGAAGAGGGTGAAGGCGGTGGCGGTCGCCCAGTACTGCAGGGCGGGCTTCTCGAAATACTTGATGTCGTTCAGGCGCGGCGTCGTCCAGTCGCCGCTGGCGACCATTTCGCGCGGGATCTCGGCATAGCGGCCTTCGTCGGGCTTGACGAGCTTGCGGTAGTCGAGCGGGCCGAACCAGAGCACGGCGAACACGGCCAGCAGCAAGGCCAGGCCGGGCCAGCCGTGCAGCGTCTGCGGGGCCGTCATGCGCTCGTCCGTTCGACGATGAGGGCGGCGGCGACCTTGCGGCCTTCGGCGACGAGAATGTTGGAGGTGCGGCAGGCGGCGGGCGTGGCCAGGGCTTC
>CAZWFC010000209.1:0-2090 GCA_964632965.1 uncultured Rhodocyclaceae bacterium | reverse complement strand
TCAGGGCGAAGGCAGCAGCGGGACGGGTGCCCGCGATCAGGGGGCGCAGCAGCGCCGGGGCCGGGAAGTGCTGCCGGTTGCCGGTGCCGAGCAGTACGACGTCGCAGCCGAGTTGCGCGAGCGGCGCGAGGTGTTCCGCCGTCAGGGCGGCGAAGCCGTCCGGACCCCACGCCGGATCGATGCGGTCCGGCATCAGCAGCAGGCTTCTGTCCAGTTTCCTGCCGTCGACGGCGACAAAGCCGGCGCCGTGGGCGGTGACGACGTGGAATTTCGAGCGGGAATCGGAGTGGAGTTTCATCGGGCTGGAAAGAAGGCGCAGTCAGTATTTGCGGGCAGGCGGGGCCTTCGGTAACATTATACCTTTTCCCCGCTCGGCCCCCACAGCCCATGAAGGTCTTCCCGCGCATCCAGCGCCTGCCGCCCTATGTCTTCAACATCACCGGTGAGTTGAAGATGGCGGCGCGTCGACGCGGCGAGGACATCATCGACATGTCGATGGGCAACCCCGATGGCGCGACGCCGCAGCACATCGTCGACAAGATGGTGGAGGCGGCACAGCGCGGCGATACGCACGGCTATTCGGTTTCCAAGGGCATCCCGCGCCTGCGGCGGGCGATCTGTAACTGGTACCAGGGCCGCTACGGCGTCGAGTTCGACCCGGAATCCGAGGCCATCGTCACCATCGGCTCCAAGGAGGGGCTGGCCCACCTGATGCTGGCGACGCTCGACCGCGGCGACACGGTGCTGGTGCCCAACCCGAGCTACCCGATCCACATCTACGGCGCCATCATCGCCGGCGCCGACATTCGTTCGGTGCGCATGACGCCCGACGTCGACTTCTTCGAGGAACTGCAGCGCGCGATCCGCGAGTGCACGCCGAAGCCGAAGATGATGATCCTCGGCTTCCCGAGCAACCCGACGGCGCGCTGCGTCGAGCTCGACTTCTTCGAACGCGTCGTGGCGCTGGCCAAGCAGCACGATATCCTCGTGGTGCACGACCTCGCCTACGCCGATATCGTCTTCGACGGCTGGCGGGCGCCGTCGATCATGCAGGTGCCGGGCGCGCGCGACGTGGCGGTTGAGTTCTTCACGCTGTCGAAGAGCTACAACATGGCCGGTTGGCGCATCGGCTTCATGGTCGGCAACAAGGAACTCGTGCATGCGCTGGCGCGCATCAAGAGTTACCATGACTACGGTACCTTCACGCCGCTGCAGGTGGCATCGATCGCGGCGCTCGAAGGCCCGCAGGACTGCGTCGAGGAGGTGCGCCTGCAATATCAGAATCGCCGCGACGTGCTGCACAAGGGCTTGCAGGAAGCCGGCTGGGAAACCGATTTGCCCAAGGCCTCGATGTACATCTGGGCGCGCATTCCCGAGCCGTTCCGCGCCGCCGGTTCGCTGGAGTTTGCCAAGAAGCTGCTGGCCGAGGCCAAGGTGGCGGTGTCGCCGGGCGTCGGCTTCGGCGAATACGGCGACGATCACGTGCGCTTCGCACTTATTGAGAATGAACAACGCACCCGCCAGGCGGTGCGCGGTATCAAGGACATGTTCCGGAAGGATGGTTTGATCTGATGCAACCCGTAATGAAGTCCGCCAAGCTCGCCAACGTCTGCTACGACATCCGCGGTCCCGTACTGGAACGCGCCAAGCAGATGGAGGACGAAGGTCACCGCATCATCAAGCTCAACATCGGCAACCTCGGCGCCTTCGGCTTCGATTCGCCCGAAGAGATCCAGCAGGACATGATCCGCAACCTGCCGGCCGCCTCGGGCTATTCGGATTCGAAGGGCATCTTCGCCGCGCGCAAGGCGGTGATGCACTACACGCAGCAGAAGCACATCAAGGGTGTCACCATCGAGGACATCTACCTCGGCAACGGCGTCTCCGAGCTGATCGTGATGGCGATGAACGCCCTGCTCAACAACGGCGACGAGGTGCTGGTGCCGGCGCCCGACTACCCGCTATGGACGGCGGCGATCAGCCTCTCCGGCGGCACGCCGCGCCACTACCTGTGCGACGAATCCAACGGCTGGTTGCCCGACCTCGACGACATCCGCGCCAAGATCACGCCGCAGACGCGCGCCATCGTC
>CAZWFC010000208.1:0-4273 GCA_964632965.1 uncultured Rhodocyclaceae bacterium | reverse complement strand
AAGACCGGCATCAATCATCCGCGCGGCAAGAACATGGTCGGCGCCTTCTGGCAGCCCCGCCTGGTCCTGGCCGACACCGACACGTTGAGCACCTTGCCCGTGCGGGAACTGTCCGCCGGCCTGGCCGAGGTCATCAAGTACGGACTGATACGCGACCTGCCTTTCCTCGAATGGCTGGAAACCAACATGGACAGGCTGATGGCGCGCGATGCCGAGGCGCTGTCCTACGCCATCGAGCGCTCCTGCGTCAACAAGGCCGACGTGGTGGCCGGCGATGAACGCGAAACGGCGAAGGAAGGCGGGCGCGCCCTGCTCAACCTCGGCCACACCTTCGGCCATGCGATCGAAACCGGCATGGGTTACGGCGCCTGGCTCCACGGCGAAGCGGTGGCGGCAGGCACGGTGATGGCCGCGGCACTCTCGCAACGCCTGGGCTGGCTGACGGCTGCCGACGTCGCGCGTGTGCGCGAGCTGTTGCGGCGGGCCGGATTGCCGGTTGCCGGGCCGAAGCTCGGCGCCGCGCGCTATCTCGATTTCATGGGGCACGACAAGAAAGTGATCGCCGGCAAACTGCGTCTCGTGCTTCTGCGCCGCATCGGCGAGGCGGTGACGCATGCCGGCGCCGCGGAAGCCGACATCGCGGCGGCCATCGAGGAGTGTTGTGCCTGATCTGGCGCGCTACGCGGTCGACGACCGCAACTCGCAAGGCCGCGCCCATCGCGAGCCGCCGCCCAAGGTGCGCAGCGAGTTTCAGCGCGACCGCGACCGCATCGTCCATTCCACCGCTTTTCGCCGCCTGGAATACAAGACGCAGGTCTTCGTCAATCATGAAGGCGACCTGTTCCGTACGCGGCTGACGCACAGCATCGAAGTCGCCCAGATCGCCCGCTCGGTGGCGCGCGGGCTGAATCTGAACGACGATCTGGCAGAGGCTATCGCGCTGGCTCACGACCTCGGCCATACGCCGTTCGGCCATGCCGGGCAGGATGTGCTGAACGAATGCATGCGGGACTTCGGCGGCTTCGAGCACAACCTGCAGAGCCTGCGCATCGTGGACCGACTCGAAGAGCGCTACGGGGCGTTCGACGGCCTCAACCTGATGTTCGAAACGCGCGAAGGCATCCTCAAGCATTGTTCGCCGGCGCAGGCGCGCGAACTGGGGGATGTCGGCCGGCGTTTCCTGGACGACCGGCGCCCTTCGCTGGAGGCCCAGATCTGCAATCTGGCCGACGAGATCGCCTACAACAATCACGACGTCGACGACGGCCTGCGCTCCGGGCTGATCACGGCCGAGCAGCTTGCCGCGGTCAGCCTCTATGCGCGCCATGCCGAAGAAGTCAGCGCCGACTTCCCGAATCTTCAGGAGCGCCGGCGCGTGCATGAGACCATCCGCCGCATGATCGATGCCCAGGTGACGGACTTGCTTGCGGAGTCCGCGCGCCGCATCGCCGCCGCCTCGCCGTCCGATCCCGACAGCGTGCGCGCTGCGCCGGCCCTGATCGACTTCTCGCCGCAAATGGCGGAGGAAAACCGCGCGATGAAGACCTTTCTGCGCGACAACCTCTACAAGCACTATGAAGTCCTGCGCATGACGCACAAGGCGCGGCGCATCATCGCCGACCTGTTCGCGACCTTCATGAACGATCCGCGTCTGTTGCCCGAGCAGTACCGGGCACTCGCCACCGCGGAAGGCGACGCCCGTGCCGTGGCCGACTACATCGCGGGCATGACCGACCGTTACGCGATACGGGAGTATCGCCGCCTGTTCGCCGTCGGCGAATTCTGACCCGGGAGCGGAAAATCAACTACCGGAGCCGCGCGGACTTCATGGACTACGTCAAGGCACGCGATCCGCATCAGCCGGAGTTCCTCCAGGCCGTCGAGGAAGTGATGGCGAGCCTGTGGGAATTCATCGGCGCCAATCCGCACTATGCCGATGCCGCGTTGCTGGAGCGGTTGGTGGAGCCGGAGCGCGTCATCCAGTTCCGCGTGTCCTGGACCGACGACAAATGCCGGACCCATGTCAATCGTGCCTTCCGCATCCAGCACAGTTCCGCGATCGGCCCGTTCAAGGGCGGCATGCGCTTCCATCCCTCGGTGAATCTGTCGATCCTCAAGTTCCTCGCCTTCGAACAGACCCTCAAGAACGCACTGACGACGTTGCCGATGGGGGGAGGCAAGGGCGGTTCGGATTTCGACCCGAAGGGCAAGAGCCGCGACGAAGTGATGCGCTTCTGCCAGGCGCTGATGATCGAGCTGTATCGCCACCTCGGCGCGGACACCGACGTGCCGGCCGGCGATATCGGCGTCGGCGGGCGTGAAGTCGGCTACATGGCCGGCATGATGAAGAAGCTGTCGAACAGCGCCGCTTGCGTATTCACCGGCAAGGGCCTGGCCTACGGCGGCAGTCTGATCCGGCCGGACGCCACGGGTTACGGTCTGGTGTATTTCGCGCAGAACATGCTGGCGCGGGAAAATCTGTCCTTCGACGGCATGCGCGTGTCGGTGTCCGGCTCCGGCAACGTTGCCCAGTATGCGATCGAGAAGGCCATGGAGCTCGGTGCCAAAGTGGTGACCTGTTCCGATTCCCAGGGCACGGTCATCGACGAAGCCGGCTTCACCCGCGAAAAGCTCGCCGTGCTGATGGACATCAAGAACAACCGGTATGGCCGCGTTGCCGAATTCGCCGAGCGCTTCGGCCTCGCGTTCGTGGCCGGCGGGAAGCCCTGGGGAGTACCGGTGGATATCGCGCTGCCCTGCGCAACGCAGAACGAGATCGACGGCAACGTGGCCCGAGAACTGGTCAAAAACGGCGTCAAGTGCGTCGCGGAAGGCGCCAACATGCCCTCCGACCCTGACGCTGTCCATGCCTTCCTCGGTGCCAGGGTCCTCTATGGCCCGGGCAAGGCCGCCAACGCCGGCGGCGTGGCGACATCGGGCCTGGAGATGACGCAGAATGCCCTGCGCCTGCCGTGGAGTCGCGACGAGGTCGACGCGCAACTCCAGCGCATCATGCGGGATATTCACGGCAACTGCGTCCGCTATGGCGAAAAGGACGGCTTCGTCGATTATGTCGCCGGCGCCAATATCGCCGGCTTCGTCAAGGTGGCCGATGCGATGGCTCAGCAAGGCATCTACTGAGCGCTGCGGTACGGACGGCGCCGGGGCGGGATGCGCAAGTCTTTACTTGGGCAAGGGTTCTGCCGCATAATTACGGCCCTTTGTCGCGAAAATCCTACATGGCAAAAGTCGTCGCCGGCCGCCGGTCGACGCCACGTGTTTGTTTTGGTTTTCCCGCGAACAACCCTTATTTCCAGGACGTGCGATGACCTTACCTATGGCCCAAGGCCTCTACGACCCCGCCCGCGAGCACGATGCTTGCGGCGTCGGCTTCGTCGCCCACATCAAGAATGCGAAGAGCCATGCGATTGTCGCGCAGGGCCTGCAGATACTGAAGAACCTCGAACATCGGGGCGCCACCGGATACGATCCCCTGCTCGGCGATGGCGCCGGCATCCTGATCCAGATCCCCGACGCTTTCCTGCGCGAGGAAATGGCCGGCCAGGGCGTCGTCCTGCCGCCCGCCGGCGAATACGGCGTCGGCATGATCTTCCTGCCGCGCAACATCGAGAGCCGCCGCGCCTGCGAGGCCGCGATCGAGCGCACGGTGCGCTACGAAGGCCAGGTGCTGCTCGGCTGGCGCGACGTCCCCGTCGATAACGCGGGCCTCGCGCAGGCGGCAAAGGACATCGAGCCGGTGATCCGCCAGGTGTTCATCGGCCGCGGCGAAGGCGTCGCCGACACCGACGCGCTGGAGCGCAAGCTGTATGTCATCCGCAAGGAAGCCGGCCACCGCGTGCAGGCGCTCAAGCTGCCCGACGTCAAGACCTTCTACGTACCGTCGCTGTCGACGCGCACGCTGGTCTACAAGGGCATGCTGCTGGCCGACCAGGTGGGCCAGTATTTCCTCGACCTCTCCGACGCCCGCGTCGTGACGGCCCTGGCGCTGGTGCATCAGCGCTTCTCCACCAACACCTTCCCCACCTGGGATCTGGCGCATCCCTTCCGCATGATCGCGCACAACGGCGAGATCAACACGCTGCGCGGCAACGTGAACTGGATACGCGCGCGCGAACACGGCATCTCCTCGCCGCTGCTGGGTGAAGACCTGCAAAAGATCTGGCCGCTGATCTACGACGGCCAGTCGGACTCCGCCAGCTTCGACAATGCCCTGGAACTGCTGGTGATGGGCGGCTACAGCCTGGCGCACGCC
>CAZWFC010000207.1:0-4456 GCA_964632965.1 uncultured Rhodocyclaceae bacterium | reverse complement strand
TGGCGGGGATATGCCGGTGCCGTGGAACCCAAAAGCATCGATGGCGCTTCCCGATCGGGCCGGTGGGGCGCTCTGCGCAGCGAAGTAAAGGGGGAGACGCCGGCCGCAGGCCGGCGTCGGAGGACATGAGCGGAGCAGAGCGCGCCGCCGGCCCGGTCGCGCACAACGGTCAATACGGAATAGGGTGTTTGCCAGTGCCAGCCGTTGACTCTGTGGTGCTAGATCAGCAAGTCGTTTTGCAGGCGTTCGTTGACGTAGGCGAGTTGGCGGGTTGCCTCGAACTCGATCGCCTCGGCCGACGTGACGGCGAGAAGCTCGATTCTCAAGCGTGCGAACCAGACGGACAATATGACGGGCAACATAGCGACTCTCCTTGGCATGACTGCCGGAGTATTCGCAGCATTCGTGCCATGCCGCCACGCATGTCTTAACCGACTGATTGCCAATGCTTATCGGCGATGGAGCGCCATCCTCGATCTCCGCGGCGCCTGCTGCACTTTGCAATGGCCTGCGGACGGAATGTGTCGTCGACCGGGTTTCACGGCGCAGGGAAGGGCGTTGCAATTCGCGTGCGCCGGATTGCAGGATGCAATCACCGGCGCCTATTCCATCTCCAGCTCGTAGCGTTTGAGCTTGCGCCACAGCGATACGCGGTCGATGCCGAGGATCTGCGCCGCCAGGGTCTGGTTGCCGCCGGCCTCCTGGAGCACCCAGCGGATATAGTCGCGCTCCTGCTCTTCCAGCGAGGGCAGGCGGCCTTCCTTTTTGCGGAAGGTGCGGATGGTGAGTTCGCGCAGGTCGTCGGGCAGGCTGGCGACCTCGATGCGGTTGCCGGTGGCGATGGCGACGCCGCGCTCGACGATGTTCTCCAGTTCGCGCACGTTGCCGGGAAAGCCGTAGACCTTGAGCAGGTCCATGGCTTCGGCACTGATCTCGGTGACCGGCTTGCCCATGCGCGCGGCGCATTTCTTGAGGAAATGGTAGGCCAGGAGCGGTACGTCGTCCTTGCGTTTCGCCAGGGACGGAATCTGCAGGTTGACGACGTTGAGGCGGAAGTAAAGGTCCTGGCGGAATTCGCCGCTTTTCACCATGGCGAGCACGTCGCGGTTGGTGGCGGCGACGAAGCGCACGTCCACCTTCACCGGCCTGGTGGCGCCCAGCGGCAGCACTTCCTTCTCCTGGATCACGCGCAGCAGCTTGACCTGCATGGTCGGCGACATCTCGGTGATCTCGTCGAGGAACAGCGTGCCGCCGTCGGCGGCCACCAGCAGCCCCTTCTGCTCGGCCACGGCGCCGGTATAGGCGCCCTTGACGTGGCCGAAGAGTTCGTTGGCCAGCAATTCCTCGTTGAAGGCGCCGCAGTTGACGGCGAGGAAGGGGCCGGCATTTTCGCCGCTGCCGCGCCGGCTCTGGGCATGCAGGTAGTGGGCGAACAACTCCTTGCCGGTGCCCGACTCGCCGGTGATCAGCACGTTGCAGTCGGTGGGCGCGATCTGGCGCGCCATGTCGAGCAGGCGCTGCATGTCGCCGTCCTGGGTGATGATGCGCACTTTGCCCTGGTAGCTTTCGACCTGCTCGCGCAGCGCCCGGTTTTCGCGCCGCAGGCGGATCTTCGCCATCGCCTCGGCCACCACCTTGCGCACTTCGTCGAGACGGAAGGGCTTGGCGATGTAGTAGAAGGCGCCGTGCTTCATGGCATCGACGGCGGATTCGAGCGTGGCATAGCCGGTGATGAGGATCACCTCGGTGTCGGGCCAGCTGTCGCGGCATTTCTTCAGGATCTGCAGGCCGTCGACCTTCTCCATGCGCAGGTCGGTGAGGACGATGTCGAAGGCCTGTTTCTCCAGGTGGGCCAGCGCGTTCGCTCCGCTCTGGGTGGCGACGACCTCGTAGCCCTCCTTCTTCATCACGTGTTCGAGGTTTTTCACGGCGACCTTCTCGTCGTCCACGATCAACAGTTTTCCGGCGCTGCCCGCCGTTGCCATTGGGGTGTCAGGCATTGTTCTCTCCGGTTGGCAGGCGGACGTAGAACGCGGTCCCCCGGCCGGGTTCGCTCTCCACGGCGATGCAGCCGCCGTGCTCCTCGACGATCTCGAAAACGATGAACAGGCCGAGGCCGAGGCCGCGGCCGACTTCCTTGGTGCTGAAAAAAGGATCGAAGATGCGCGGCAGCACGTCGGCGGCAATGCCGGCGCCGTCGTCGCGCACCTCGATCTCGACCGCCTCGCCCTGGCCCGCGCACTGGCCGAACACCATGCGCCCGGCCGGACCGGGGGCGCTGCGATCGGCCACCCGGCGGGCGGCGATGCGTACCTCGCCGGCACCTTCCGCGGCATCGACGGCATTGCGCACCAGGTTGATGAAGACCTGCTGCAGGCGCTGCTTGTCGCCCGCCAGCGTCAGATCGTCGGGGACGTCCTGCGTGACCGCGACGCGCGTCGGAATCTGGCCGCGGATCAGGCGCAGGGTTTCCTCGACCAGTGCGGCGACTTCCAGCGGCTCGCGCGTGAACGCGCGGTCGCGCGCGTAGTCGAGCAGCGAGTGCACGATGCGGCGCGCGCGCCAGGTTTCGCCGTTGATCTGGTCGAGGAGTTCGCGCCGGAAGGGCTCGTCGCCGGCGGCCTCGTCCGCGTCGAGTTCCTCGATCAGGATCTGGCACGAGGTGGCGATGTTCGAGAGCGGGTTGTTGAGTTCGTGGGCGACGCCGGACAGCAGCGTGCCGAGGGCGGCCAGTTTCTCCGAGCGCACCAGTTGTCCCTGGCGCAAGTCGAGTTCCCGGATGACGTGGTTGAAGGCCTGGGTCAGGGAGGCGATTTCGCGGTCTTCGGTCGTCATGTCGAGGGCGGCGAGGCGGCCGGCGGCGACGGCTTCCATGCTGGTTTCCATTTGCTTGAGCGGGCGCACCACGCGCCGCGACAGCAGTTGGCCGATGACGATCACCAGCAGGGCGACGCCGGCGACGGAGGCGATCAGGATACGGCGGTGCCGGTCGAGCAGCGTTTGCAGGGTCCGGCGTTCCGTGCGTGCCCATTCTTCGGCGACGGTGACGATTTCCTTGCCTGCCTGGCGTATCTCGCCGGCGACGGCTTCGGGGCCGCCGCTGCGGGCATAGCGTTCCATCAGGGCGCCGTAGCGCTCCAGGTCGGCGGTCAGGCGCTGCACGCGCGCCGGTTCGCCGAGGCTGGCGAACGGTTCGCCATGCTCGCGCAGCAGGGTCAGTGCCCGCGCGACGTAGGTGCGGTTTTCGGCGAGGTCGCCGGCCTGGCCGTAGAGAAAATAGTTTTTTTCGAAGCGCCGGATTTCCAGCGACGCATCGAAGAACTCGGCGACCCGCGCGCCGGCGACTATTTTTTCTTCGAGCAGCCGCAACTCCAGGAAGGAGAACAGCGACAGCACGATCACCAGCGCGCCGATGACCGAGTATCCGAGGATGATTTTGCGCCGCAGCGAGTTCATGGGGAGTGGAAGAGCCTATTTCAGTAGGAATCATGCCCCGCGTTGAAACCAGGATCGGCGCCTGCGGCGTTGCGCCGCTTGCCAATGGAACAACCATTGGCCGCGCGGTGCGCCTTGCATCCATCCGATCCTGGTTTCAACGCGGGGCATGATTCCTACTGAAATAGGCTCTAAGTTGCGTTACGCAACAACTGGCAATGGCTTTGCAACGACTGGCCTTGTCTGCGTCAAGTAAGCGTCAAGGCGGTACGGCCTCTGTGCATGTTGCAAATTGTATCACTTTGGGTTGGATCGGGGCGTTGCCTCGCGGTGCGGATAGTCGCCTGCAATCAGACGCTTGGCTCCGGTCGGGTGTCATGGCACGAATGCTGCGATGTTTCCGGCATTTCTTCGTCATGAGCGTCGCCCGGAAATGATCGCCGCCGCCAAACCCGAGCGCCAGGTGCTGCTGGCCGTGCGCGAGGGTCACCTCGATCCGCGCCTGCTGGCCTCCGCGCGCAGCCTGTGCCAGCGTCTGGATGCCGGTCTCGACATCCTCGTGCGCACCGTGGGTGAGACGCTGCCGGCCGAGATCGACGATCTCGTCAAGGCATTGCGCCAGGACGGCGTGCTCTACACCCTGACGCAGAAGCCCGTGCTGCGCCGCCGCGACATCGTGCAGTACGCCAACACCCACGAATGCATCGCCACCGTGGTCATCGACTCCCTCGAAGGCTGGGAGAGCGTCGCCGAGGACCGCGCCAGCGATCCGTGGTCGCGGCTCGCCTGCCCGCTGGTGACCGCCGCTCCGCCGAAGAAGCCATAGGAACCGAACATGAAGTTTTCCCTCGCCACCCTGCTGCCCTTCCTCAAGTGGTTCCCGCCGCGCGGCGATTCCCTGAAGGCCGACTTCATCGCCGGCCTGACCGTGGCCCTGGTGCTGGTGCCGCAGTCGATGGCCTATGCCCAGCTGGCCGGCCTGCCGGCCTACTACGGCCTCTATGCGGCCTTCCTGCCGGTG
>CAZWFC010000206.1:0-4460 GCA_964632965.1 uncultured Rhodocyclaceae bacterium | reverse complement strand
GCAGGCAGACCCGCGAGGACCTGGCCGCCGGCGCCCGCGGGCAGGGCTGCGAGTCGGTCTCCGGGCTGTCGGCCGCCTGCGGCGCCGGGCGCGACTGCGGCGCCTGCAAGCCGGGCCTCGCCTACCTGATCTCCGAGGTCAACTCGAACCAGCACCGCGAGGAGCGCCACGCGCGGTTCATCAACGACCGCGTCCACGGCAACATCCAGAAGGACGGCACCTTCTCGGTCGTCCCGCGGATGCGCGGCGGCGTCACCACGCCGGCCGAGCTGCGCCGGATCGCCGACGTCGCCGAGAAGTTCGAGGTGCCCTGCGTCAAGGTCACCGGCGGCCAGCGGATCGACCTGCTGGGGATCAAGAAGGAGGACCTGCCGGCGGTCTGGGAGGCGCTCGACATGCCCTCCGGCTACGCCTACGCGAAGTCGGTCCGGACGGTCAAGACCTGCGTCGGCCAGGAGTTCTGCCGCTTCGGCCTGGGCGAGTCGATGAAGGCCGGGATCGAGCTCGAGGAGCTGATCGAGGGCCTCTACACCCCGCACAAGGTCAAGCTGGCGGTGTCAGGCTGTCCGCGCAACTGCGCCGAGGCCGGCATCAAGGACATCGGCGTCATCGGCGTCGATTCGGGCTACGAGCTCTATGTCGCCGGCAACGGCGGCATCAAGACCGAAGTCGCGCAGTTCCTCTGCAAGGTGAAGAACGACGAGGAAGTGAAGGAATACTCGGCCGCCTTCCTGCAACTTTATCGCGAGGAGGGCTACTACCTGGAACGCACCTGCCATTACGTCGCCCGCGTCGGTCTCGACCGCGTCAAGAAGCTGGTCGTCGAGGATGCCGAAAACCGCCGGCGCCTCTACGAACGCCTGCTGTTCGCCCTGCAGGACTACGAGGACCCGTGGCGCGCGGCGGTCGAAAAACCGGCGCAGCGGCGCGAATACGAAATCCTGGAGGTGGTCGCATGAGCAGTAAGCAGGGGCCCCGCCGCCAGGCGGGGATGCGCACGACCGCGAATGCGGCCGGCCGCCGACATGATGCGGCCAATTCCAACGCAATAGAAAAGGAGGCGGCTTCATGAGCGACTGGAAAAAACTTTGCGCCCTCGACGACATCCCGCGTCTGGGCAGTCGCGTGGTGAAGTCGGCGGCCGGCATGATCGCCGTGTTCCGCACCGGGGACGACGAGGTCTTCGCCCTGCACGACAAGTGCCCGCATCGCGGCGGGCCGCTGTCGCAGGGACTGGTGGCCGGCAAGGTGGTCACCTGTCCGATGCACGGCCTGAAGATCGACCTCGCCAGCGGCGAGGCGGTGGCGCCCGACAAGGGCTGCGCCAAGCCGTTTTCAGTCCGGATCGAAGATGGCGCGGTATTGCTTTCGCTAGACGCAGAGCGGGTTTGACGGCATAACCCTTGCAAAGTTGTGGTTGTAATCCCATGGGCATGTGGTCAGAATGGGATTGCATAACCCGACAGAGAGGGTTGCCGTGCGCAATACAACAAGCAGGCGCGCAGAAGGGGACGATGCCGTCCCGGCGCGCGGACATGCCGCGCGGGGATTGTTGTCGTTCGGCATTCTGGTCGCGGTCGCCATCGTGTCCATTACCGGCTACGAGATCCGCAGCCAGCGGCAGGACGCCTATGACCAGGCGCGTCGCGAACTGGTCGGACTCAATGTCGCTCTCGCCGAACATACCGAGAGGGTGATCGCGGCGGTCGATTTCGTCGTCTCGGACGTGGCGGCGGAACTGGCCGAGCCGATCGCGAGCCGCAAGGATGCCGCCGGGCCCGATCTCCACCGCTTGTTGCGCAATCATGTGTCCGGCCTGCCGACGGTGGCTTCGCTCGTCTACGCCGACGCCGACGGCAGGATCCTGGCGCATTCCGCAGACGGCGCCATTGCCGCAGGACTCTCCGCGGCCGACCGCCCCTACTTCGCCGTCCTGCGGGCGAAGCCGGATCAGGGGCTGCTCATCAGCGAACCGTTCGTCGACCGCTTCAGCCCGAAGCCGCAGATCGCCATATCCCGCGCCGTCGTCGACAGCGGCGGACGCTTCCTCGGTGTCGTCGCCGCCGGGCTCGAGATCGAATACTTCGTCAGCTTCTATCGCGACGTGGTGAATTTCGAGGGCGGCTCGGCCGCCCTGTTCCGCAACGACGGCAGGCTGATGGTGCGCTATCCGGAAGTCGCCAACAGCCTGGGGCGTCCCTACAATCAGGCCGATTTCTTCAGCCGGCATCTGGCGGAATCGCGGCAGGGAACCTACCGCACGGTGGGAGCGGTGGACCAGCGGCAGCGACTGGTCAGCTATCGGGCGCTGGACCGCTATCCCTTGTCGATGCTGGTCACTCTCGACGAGGAGGTGCTGATTTCGCGCTGGCGGACCAGCGCCTGGCGGCTCGGTGCCACGGCGCTGCTCGGCATCCTGGTGGTGTGGGGGCTGGTGGCGCTGATCCGGCGCCGGATGCGGGCCGAGGAGCGGCAGGCGGAGCGCCTGGCGCAAAGCGAGGAGCAGTTCCGGGTCATGGTGGAGCGCGCATCCGATGCGCTGATCCTGCACGATATGGAGGGCCGCATCGTGATGGTGAACCAGCTGGCCTGCCAGAGCCTCGGTTACAGCTGCCAGGAACTGACCGGGCGCCATGTCGGCGTGTTCGTGCCCAGCATCGACTTCGGCCCGCCGCAGCGCTTGTGGCAGGAGGTCACGGTGGACCATCCGGTGACCGTGGAAGCCGAGCACCGGCGCAAGGACGGCACGACTTTTCCGGTCGAGGTGCGGCTGGGCGCCTTCGAGATGAATGGTCGCCGCCTGATCCTGGCGCTGGCGCGGGACATCAGCGAACGCAAGGCCTACCAGGCGCGGCTGGAGCAGCAGGCCAGCCACGACATGCTGACGGGGCTGCCCAATCGCCTGCTGTTTCTCGACCGGTTGCAGACGGCCCTGGCGGCGGCGCGCCGCAATACGCGGCGCTTGGCGCTGCTGTTCATCGACCTGAACGACTTCAAGCAGATCAACGATACGCGCGGCCATGCGGCCGGCGATGCGGTGCTGGTGGAGGCCGGGCGGCGCATTGCCGGCGTGCTGCGCGAGGTGGACACGGTGGCCCGCTTCGGCGGCGACGAGTTCGTGGTGCTGCTGCCCGAAGTGGAGGGCTACGGCGACGGCGAGCACGTCGCCCGCAAGATTCGCGATGCCTTCGCGCCGCAGATCGTTGTCGGCGGCCATGGTCTCGATGTGACGCTCAGTCTCGGTATCGCCCTGTTTCCGGACGACGGCGAGGACGAGGACAGCCTGCTGCACCACGCCGATTCGGCCATGTATCTCGCCAAGGAGGCGCGCCGCCGCCGGCTGACGCCGGCGTGAAGTTGACGCTCATGGTCGGGCGCGCCACCCGCCGGTGATGAAACACGCGAAAGGCGAATAATCGGCCCGCCCCTCCCATCCTCCCCTCGCGGGGAGGCTACTGGTTTGCTCGCTGCGCTCGATGGTTTACCTGGCGGACAATGTGCCGTTTCGCGTCAATCGCCTGCCGTCAGGCGCCGCAATTCCGGCAGGCAGGAACCGCAGGAGGTGCCGCACTTGCGTTTGCTCTGGATGGCGGCGAGGTCGAGGCCTGCCGCGCGGTCGGCGGCGATTTCGCTGGCGGCGACGTCGAAGCAGTTGCAGACGATGCGGCCGCGCGCGTGGCTGCCCGCCGGCGGCTGGAACACCGGGGCGAAGATCCAGCGCCGCACTTCGTCGGCCGGGGTGCCATCGACCATCAATTCCAGCAGCCAGTCGCGCGCCGCCGTTTCGCCGGCGAGGCGCACGCCGGTGAGGATGCCGCCGTCGATCAGCGCGCGCTTGGAAATGCCGCGCCGCGCGTCGGCGAAGGAAAGCATGCGGCCGGGGTCGGCCAGCCCGAGTTCCTCGTCCAGGGCCGCCAGCGTTGGCGCGTCCGGCAGGGCGCCCCAGGCGCGCAGCACCAGTACCGCCGCATCGCGGCCGGCGAGCGTCAGCGTGGCGTGGGCGAAGCCGGCCAGTCGCGGCTGCAACTGCGCCATCAGCGCGGCGATGCGCGTACCGTCCTCGCCCGGCGCGGCGCGGCGCAGGACGACGAGGCTCAGCGGGGCGGCCGCCTTCTCGACCTGGATGGCGGCATGCTTGAGTTCGGGTTGCTTCGAGTACGGGTCGCAGGCGGCAAGCGTCAAGGCGTTGGCGCCGGGCTGGCCGATCGCCTGCGCGCTCCAGTGCATGGCGAGAAAGGCCAGTCCGGGCCGCAGGCTGGCGCTGGCGCGCACCGGCAGCACCAGTTCGCCGCGCCGGCTCTTGATGCGCACCAGTCCGCCCTCGGGCAGGCTGCGGCGCTGCATGTCGTCGGCGTGCATTTCGAGCGCCGGCTGCGGTTCGTGGTTGTAGAGGCGCGCGACGCTGCCGGTGCGGCTCATGCCGTGCCACTGGTCGCGCAGGCGGCCGGTGGTCAGGCGCA
>CAZWFC010000205.1:0-4498 GCA_964632965.1 uncultured Rhodocyclaceae bacterium | reverse complement strand
CGCACAAGGTGGTGATCCTCTCCGTCACCGAGGGCGAGGACAAGCCGATCAAGTATCCCGACATGTTCCGCGCCGCCAAGCTGATGCTGCTCAACAAGTGCGACCTGCTGCCGCATCTGACGTTCAGCGTCGAGCGCGCCATCGAGTTCGCGCGCCGCGTCAATCCGGGCATCGAAGTGATCCGGACTTCCGCCACCAGTGGCGAAGGCATGGCGGACTGGCTGGCCTGGATAGAGCAGGGCGCCTCCGCCGCGCGCACCCGCCGCGCCGAAACCGTCGATACGCTGAAGCGGCGCATCGCCGACCTGGAGAAACAGCTCGCGGCGAAATGACGTCCGCCCGTCGCATACGCATCAGCGGCATCGTCCAGGGCGTCGGCTTCCGGCCCTACGTCTGGCATCTGGCGCAGGAACTGAATCTCGCCGGCTGGGTGCGTAACGACGCCGCCGGCGTCGAGGTCCATGCGGAAGGCGCCGCGGCGCAATTGACCGCGCTGGAAGGGCGCCTCGGCCGCGAGGCACCGCCGCTGGCGCGCGTCGAGCGGGTGACGGCGGACGACGCGACACCCGCCGGCTATGCGGACTTCGTCATCGTCGCCAGCGGCGCCGGCACGGCGGCGACCGCCATCGGCGCCGATGCCGCGACCTGCCCGGCCTGCCTTGCCGAGCTGTTCGATCCGGGCTGCCGGCGCTGGCGCCACCCCTTCATCACCTGCACCCACTGCGGCCCGCGCTACACGGTGACGCGCACGCTGCCTTACGACCGTCCGCAGACGAGCATGGCGCCGTTTCCGCTGTGCCCCGCCTGCGTCGCCGAATACGCCGATCCGGCCGACCGGCGCTTCCACGCCGAAACCACCTGCTGCCCCGGTTGCGGTCCGACCTTGCGCCTGCTCGATGCGGCGGGTTCCCCCGTGGCCGGCGATGCGCTGGAGCAGACGCTGGCCCTGCTGCGCGGCGGCGCCATCGTCGCCATCAAGGGACTCGGCGGCTTCCACCTTGCCTGCGACGCGCGCAATGCCTCCGCGGTGGCGCGCCTGCGCCAGCGCAAGAACCGCGAGGAGAAACCCTTCGCGGTGATGGTCGCCAATCGCGCCGGCATCGCGGACTGGGCGGAACTGGCCGACGCCGAGGCCAGCCGCCTGGAGTCCACGGAACGGCCCGTCGTGCTGCTGAAAAAGCGCGACGGCTGCGACGCGGCGCTGCCGGGCATCGCGCCGGGCATCGCCTGGCTCGGCGCCATGCTGCCCTACACGCCGCTCCACTACCTGCTGTTTCACGAGGCGGCGGGGCGCCCGGCCGGCACCGCGTGGCTGGCGCAGCCGCAGGAACTGGCGCTGGTGATGACCAGCGCGAATCCCGGCGGCGAGCCCATCGTGCGCGACAACGACGAGGCATTGCGCCGGCTGGCCGGCATTGCCGACGCCTGCCTGCTGCACGACCGCGACATCGTCACGCGCTGCGACGACAGCGTCGAACGCGGTCGCGGCGACGGCGGCTTCCAGTTCATCCGCCGCGCGCGCGGCGCCACGCCGCGGCCGATCCGCCTGCCGGCCAGCGGCCCGTCGGTGCTGGCTGTCGGCGGCTATCTTAAGAACACCATTTGCCTGACTCGCGGCGACGAGGCCTTCGTTTCCCAGCACATCGGCGACCTCGATAACGCGCCGGGCTGCGAGATGTTCGAGGAGACCGTCGCACGCCTGATGGACCTGCTGCGGATCGAGCCGCAGGCGGTCGCCCACGACCTGCATCCCGACTTCTTCGCCACGCGCTTCGCCGTCGCCTTCGCCGCGGAGCGCGGCCTGCCGGCGGTAGCGGTCCAGCATCACCACGCCCACGTGGCCGCGGTCGCGGCCGAACATGGCCTGATGGGGCCGCTGCTCGGGCTGGCGCTCGATGGCGTCGGTCTCGGCGACGACGGCGGGCTATGGGGCGGCGAACTGCTGGAGGTGGCCGGCGGCGCGGCGATCCGGCGCGGCCACCTGCGCCAGTTGCCGCTGCCCGGCGGCGACCGCGCCGCGCGCGAACCCTGGCGCATGGCGGCGGCGGCGCTGCACTTGCTCGGCCGCAGCGACGAAATCGCGCGCCGCTTTCCCGGTCCGGCGGCGGAAACCGTGGCGCGCATGCTGGCGCAGTCGCTGAACGCACCGCTATCGTCCGGCGGCGGGCGCTGGTTCGACGCGGCCGCCGGCCTGCTCGGCGTGCGCACGGCGGCGGCCTACGAAGGGCAGGCGGCGATGCTGCTCGAAGGCCTGGCCGAACGCCACGGCCCGGTGCCGCCGCTGGCCGGCGGCTATCGCATCGCCGCCGGCGTGCTCGATTTCCTGCCGCTGCTCGACTGGATCGCCGGGCAGGACGATGTCGGCCACGCGGCCGCATGTTTCCATGCCACGATGGCCGCCGGGCTGGCACAATGGGCGGTCGCGAACGAACGGCAGCACGTGGTCCTCGGCGGCGGCTGTTTCCTGAACCGCGTCCTGTCGACGGCGCTGCGCGAACGTCTCGAAGCGGCGGGCAAGACGGTGTTCGAGGCGGCGCAGGCGCCGCCCAACGACGGCGGCCTGAGCCTCGGGCAGGCCTGGATCGCGATGCAACGAGTGGAGAATAAATAAGATGTGTCTGGCCATACCGGCGCGTGTCGCCGAACTGCTCGCCGGCGATGCGGCCATCGTCGATCTCGGCGGCGTGCGCAAGGAAGTGTCGCTGGCGCTCGTCGAGGACGTCGCCGTCGGCGACTACGTCATCGTCCATGTCGGCTACGCGCTGAACAAGCTCGACCCCGAAGAGGCGGCCAAGACCCTGGCGCTGTTCGCCGAGATGGGCGCCGATATTGGTGGCGACATAAGCGGCGCGGCGGACGCCGCCGCGGCCTGAACCGCATGAAATACGTCGACGAGTTCCGCGACGGCAAGGTCGCGCTGGGCCTGGCGGCCGCCATCGCGCGCGAAGCCGCGGCCGATCGCCGCTACAGCTTCATGGAGTTCTGCGGCGGCCACACCCACGCCATCTCGCGCTACGGCGTCACCGACCTGCTGCCGCGCAACGTGCGCATGGTGCATGGCCCAGGCTGCCCGGTCTGCGTGCTGCCCATCGGCCGCGTCGACATGGCCATCGAACTGGCGCTCGACCACGGCGTGACGCTATGCACCTACGGCGACACCCTGCGCGTGCCGGCCTCGAAGGGCCTGTCGCTGATGAAGGCGAAGGCGCGCGGCGGCGACATCCGCATGGTGTATTCGACGGCCGACGCCATCCGCATCGCGCAGGAAAATCCGGAGAAGCAGGTCGTCTTCCTCGCCATCGGTTTCGAGACGACGACGCCGCCGACGGCGGTGGCCATCAAGCAGGCGCAGGCGCTCGGGCTGGAGAACTTCAGCGTGCTGTGCTGCCATGTGCTGACGCCGGCGGCGATCAGCAACATCCTCGAATCGCCGGAGGTGCGCAAGCTCGGCACCGTGCCGCTGGACGGCTTCATCGGCCCGGCCCACGTGTCGACGGTGATCGGCAGCCGGCCCTACGAGTTCTTCGCCGAGGAATACCGCAAGCCGGTGGTCATCGCCGGCTTCGAGCCGCTCGACGTCATGCAGGCCATCCTGAAGCTGGTGCGCCAGGTCAACGAGGGCCGCGCCGTGGTCGAGAACGAGTTCTCGCGCGCCGTCACGCGCGACGGCAACCTCAAGGCGCAGGACCTGGTGGCCGGCATTTTCGAGTTGCGGCGCGAGTTCGAATGGCGCGGCCTCAACACGGTGCCGTATTCGGCGCTGAGAATCCGCAAGGAGTACGCGCGCTTCGACGCCGAGACGCGCTTTCCGCTCGCCTACCGCAGCGTCGCCGACAACAAGGCCTGCGAGTGCGGCGCGATCCTGCGCGGCGTCAAGCGGCCGCAGGACTGCACGCTGTTCGGCACGGTGTGCACGCCCGAGAATCCCATCGGCTCGTGCATGGTGTCCTCGGAAGGCGCATGCGCGGCTCACTACACTTACGGCCGCTTCCGCGACGCGGCATAGAAAGGCAAGGGCATGGCAGGGGTAAGACCGGATTACGTACGGCCGCTGGACATCAAACACGGCCGCGTCGACATGACCCACGGCTCGGGCGGCCGGGCCATGGCGCAACTGATCGAGGAATTGTTCGCGCGCCATTTCGACAACGAATTCCTGCGCCAGGGCAACGACGGCGCCATTCTGCCGCTGCCCGTCGGCGGGCGCATGGTGATGTCCTGCGACGGCCATGTCGTCTCGCCGCTGTTCTTTCCCGGCGGCGACATCGGCTGCCTGTCGGTGCATGGCACCATCAACGATGTCGCCGTGATGGGCGCCAGGCCGCTGTGGCTGGCGGCGAGCCTCATCCTCGAAGAACGTTTTACGCTCGCCGATCTGGCGCGCATCGTCGAATCGCTGGCGCGGGCGGCGAAAGAGGGCGGCGTGCCGGTGGTGGCCGGCCACCCCCAAGGGGTCGAGGCGGGCCACGCCGACGGCGGCAAAGATCTCCGGATACGA
>CAZWFC010000204.1:0-4502 GCA_964632965.1 uncultured Rhodocyclaceae bacterium | reverse complement strand
CGAGCACGTCGCGCGGCAGGCGGTACTTGGGGATGCCGAAGCGCATCATGCCGCCGGCGGCGGGTCCGGCCTCGAAGATCGAGACCTGGTGTCCCAGGCGCGCCAACTGGTAGGCGGCCGACAGGCCGGCCGGGCCGGCGCCGACGACCAGCACGCGCTTGCCGGTGGACGGCGCCGGAGCGGCGAATTTCCAGCCGCGCCTGATGGCCTCGTCGCCGAGGAAGCGCTCGACCGAATTGATGCCGACGGATTCATCGACATGCTGGCGGTTGCAGGCGGACTCGCAGGGGTGGTAGCAGACGCGGCCCATGATGGCGGGCAGCGGGTTGTTCTCGGTGAGTGCGCGCCAGGCTTTCTCGTAGTTGCCGCTCTCGGCGTGGAACAACCAGCCCTGGATGTTCTCGCCGGCCGGGCAGGCATGGTTGCAGGGCGGCAGGCGGTCGACATAGACCGGGCGGTAGGTGCGCCACGAACCGGTATGGTTGGCGAGCGAGGAGCCCGGATCGAGGGTGATGGCGAAGGGCTTGTCCATGTCAGTTTTCCTCCGCCAGCAGGCCGTACTTGCGGATGTTGCGGTCCGCCAGGGCCTGCAGCCGGGCGATGACCTCGACGTGCGGCTGCTTGCCGAACAGGTGGGCGTAGCGCTTCTGCGGCTTCAGGTAGTCCTCGACCGGCAGCTTCTTGCGGATGTTGAGCACCGCCGTCACCTCGCCGTGCTCGGCCTCGAACACCGGGAAGATGCCGGTTTCCTTGGCCAGCCGCGCCATCCTGATCGTGTCGTGCGAGGCCGTGCCCCAGCCGAGCGGGCAGGGCACGAGGATGTGGATGTAGCGCGCGCCGCGGATTTCCATGGCGCGGCGCACCTTGGCTTCGAGGTCGCGCAGGTCGGCGACCGTGGCCGTGGCGACATAGGGAATGTCGTGCGCCATGGCGATGGCCGGGACGAACTTGCCCTGGCCGAACGGGTTGCCGGGCTCGGGGCCGACCGCCATGGTCGTCGCCGTGCGCGCCGCCGGCGGCGTCGCCGAGGAACGCTGCACGCCGGTGTTCATGTAGCCGCCGTTGTCGTAGCAGATGTAGAGCACGTCGTCGTTGCGCTCGAACATGCCCGACAGGCAGCCGAAGCCGATGTCCGTGGTGCCGCCGTCGCCGCCCTGGGCGACAACGCGCACATCCTTGCGGCCCTTGACCTTGAGGGCGGCGGCGACGCCCGTGGCCACGGCCGCGGCGTTGCCGAACAGCGAGTGGATCCACGGAATCTGCCACGAAGTTTCCGGATACGGCGTCGAGAAGACTTCGAGGCAGCCGGTGGCGTTCACGGCGATCAACTGGCCGTGGGTGGCCTCCATCGCCGCGTCGATGGCGTAGCGCGCGCCCAGCGCCTCGCCGCAGCCCTGGCAGGCGCGGTGTCCGGAGTTGAGCGAGTTGTAGCGCTTCGCGCTCGCCTGCACGCTGCGCTCTTCGGGCGCGAGCAGACGGTTGCCGACGGTAAAGGTGCCGGTCTGGTAGAAGCTGACGGGTTGGAAGGACATTGCATTCCTCCTAGGCGATCTTCGAGGCGACGGTGCCGACGTCGCGCAGCAGGTTTTCGGCGATGGGGCCGGAACGGCGCATCTGTTTCTCGCGCGCCAGTTGCTTGTCCACCACCTCGCGGTTGAGGTCGAGGAAGGTGACGTGTTCGAGCTCGTCCCTTTCGGCCTTCAGCAGCAGCGCATGCAGCGACTTCTTGGTGATGGCGCGGCCGCCGAGGCCGGCGATCACCGTGTAGCCGTGCATGTGCAGACCCGACAGCGCCATGCGCACGTTGGTCGACAGAATGCCGCCCAGGCCGACGGCGAGGCTTTTCTCCAGGACCACGACGCGCTTGGCGTGCTGCAGGGCGTCGCGCACCTGGGCCAGCGGGAAGGGGCGGAACAGCGTGATGCCGAGCACGCCGACCTTGTGGCCGGCGGCGCGCAGATCGTCGACCGTGTCCTTGATGGTGCCGAGCACCGAACCCATGGCGACGATCACGGTCTCGGCGTCGTCGGCCTCGTAGGTATGGCACAGGCCGCCCGAGTCGCGGCCGAAAATCGCCTTGAACTCGGCCGCGTATTCGGGAATGCGCTCCAGCGCCTGCATCTGTTTGGCATGGGCGAGGTAGCGCACCTCCATGAAGGCCTCGGGGCCGACCATGGCGCCGATGGAAACCGGCTCGTTCGGATCGAGCACCTGGCGCGGCTCGTAGCGCGGCAGGTAGGCGTCGACCTGCGCCTGCGTCGGCACATCGACGCGCTCGTAGGCGTGAGTGAGGATGAAGCCGTCCATGCAGACCATCACCGGCAGCGACAATTCCTCGGCGAGACGAAAGGCCTGGATGTGGAGGTCGAGCGCTTCCTGGTTGGTCTCGGCGAAAATCTGCAGCCAGCCGGAGTCGCGCTGCGAGAGCGCGTCGGAGTGGTCGTTCCAGATGTTGATCGGCGCGCCGATGGCGCGGTTGGCCACCGTCATGACGATGGGCAGGCCGAGGCCGGAAGCGTTATAGACCGCCTCGGCCATGAACAGCAGGCCCTGCGAGGCAGTGGCGGTGTAGGTGCGCGCGCCGGCGGCCGACGAGCCGATGGCGACCGACATGGCGGCGAACTCCGATTCGACGTTGATGAACTCGCAGTTCTGCAACTCGCCGCTCTTCACCATTTCGCCGAGGCCCTCGACGATGTGGGTCTGCGGCGAGATCGGGTAGGCGCAGATCACTTCCGGCCGGCACAGGGCGACAGCCTCGGCGACGGCGTGCGAACCTTCGGTTTGTTTAAGCATGGCATGCCTCCGTAGGGCCGCCCCAAGGGGGCATACGCCCCCCGTGGGGGGGCAGCGAACAGGGTTTGTGAGCGTGGGGGGCCATTATTTCTCCTTGGCCTCTGCCATTTCGCGCAGGACGAGGTTGTAGGCTTCGGTGGCCGCGGCGATGTTGCCTTCCGCCACCTTGCCGGCGAACTTGGCGTTGATCGCCTTGACGACCGATTCGAGCCTGAGTATCTGCGATACCGCGGCGAAGCCGCCGAGCAGCGGCACGTTCGGCACCGGCCGGCCGACGCACTTGAGGCTGATGTCGGTGGCCGACACGGTGCACAGCCGTTCCGGATGCCAGTCCTTGAGGAAGTCGCCGAGGCCGAGTTCGTCGAAGGTCTTGTTGGTGTTGATCAGCACATAGCCGTCGCGCTTGAGGCCGGCGAAGACATCGACCTGGTGCAGCAGCGTCGGGTCCTGGATGATGAGGGCATCGGGCTCCATGATCGGCTCGCGCAGCCGGATCTCCTTGTCGGCGATGCGGCAGAAGGCAACTACCGGCGCCCCGGTGCGCTCGGAACCGAAACTCGGAAAGGCCTGGGCGTGGCGCCCCTCCTCGAAGGCGGCGATGGACAGCATTTCGGCGGCGGTGACGACGCCCTGACCCCCGCGACCATGTATGCGGACTTGAAACATGTCTCCTCCCGCTTGTCGTTTGTCCGGCTAGGGTACTCCTTCTGCCGGCGCCGGCGAATTACGGTTTTCCGAAATTTTCGCACCGCGGTTCGCGCTGGCGCGGCCATAGGGGAAATCCACAATATTGCACAATGCGGTTTCGTATTTTACAATGCGGCACGCACAATAAATTAGACCGGCACACCCCGCAGGTCTAAGCTGTGCAAAAACGGTCCGCCAACAGCGGGCCATCGACAACGATCGGGCGTCGCGCAAACATCGCGAACCTCAGGTTCAGCGGCAGCCCGAACATCGGAGGAGAGACCGAGCATGTCTACCGATTCCAGCGGCCTGCCCAGCATTGCGGCCGACGCCGACCCCCAGGAAACCCGCGAGTGGCTCGACGCCCTCGATGCGGTCATCGAGCAGGAAGGCCCGGAGCGCGCCCACTACCTGATCGAACGCCTGATCGAACTGGGTCACCGCACGGGCATCAACCTGCCCTACAGCGCCACCACCGAATACATCAACACCATTCCCGCCGACCGCCAGCCGCGCGCGCCCGGCGATTACGCGCTGGAAAACAAGATCCGCGCCTACATCCGCTGGAACGCGCTGGCCATGGTGCTGCGCGCCAACAAGGGCGACTCCAACCTGGGCGGCCACATCGCCAGCTTCGCTTCGGCCGCGACGCTCTACGACGTCGGCTTCATCCATTTCTGGCATGCGCCGTCCGAGAAGCACGGCGGCGACCTGATCTTCATCCAGGGTCATTCGGCGCCCGGCGTCTATGCCCGCGCCTTCCTGCTCGGCCGCCTGAGCGAGGAGCAGCTCGACGGCTTCCGCCAGGAGGTGGACGGCAAGGGCCTGCCCTCCTATCCGCACCCCTGGCTGGCGCCGGATTTCTGGCAGTTCCCCACGGTGTCCATGGGACTGGGCCCGATCCAGGCCATCTACCAGGCGCGCTACATGAAGTACCTGCACGACCGCCAGCTGGCCGACACCGCCGGCCGCAAGGTCTGGGCCTTCATGGGCGACGGCGAGATGGACGAGCCCGAATC